>JBJXFN010000067.1:0-53744 GCA_046155535.1 Burkholderiales bacterium | reverse complement strand
CGGAAACAAGGAAGGGTGGCAGAGTGGTTAAATGCACCGGTCTTGGCGCACGCGAAGCTTGCGCTAGCGTAGGGTAACCTTCAGGTTAGCCGAAGCTAAAACCGGCAGAGGCGTTGCAGCGGAGGGTTGGCAGAGCGGTTGAATGCACTGGTCTTGGCGCCTGCGAAGCCGTAGCTAAAACCGGCGGAAACAAGGAAGGGTGGCAGAGTGGTTAAATGCACCGGTCTTGAAAACCGGCAGAGGCGCAAGTCTCTCGTGGGTTCGAATCCCACCCCTTCCGCCAAATAGAAAACGCCGCCTTTTGCGACGTTATTTTTGGCGCAGCGGGTGCGTGGACGAACGTAATTGAGCGCGTTTGCGGTCCTCAAGTGCATGCGCCGAAGGATGGCCGGATCGCCCCGAGGCGAGCAGACACAGGACCGCCCTCCGATCCGCTGGGGTCGCGCAGGTTTTCGCTAAAGCACACAACCGTAGTGCGCCGTCGACACGAGGCGAATGTACTTGTCGTGGACGCTGCCGGGGCGCACGCGATCGGCGTGATCTGGTGCCTTCCAGTCCGCCATGCGCCGCGAAATTTCTGTCGCGGGCACGTCCAGGTTCAGCGTGCGTGCACGCGGGTTGATGACGATCGTGTCCCCTTCGCGCACCGCTGCAATCGGTCCGCCGCGGGCGGCTTCTGGCGATATGTGGCCGATCAGAATCCCGTGCGACACCCCGGAAAAGCGGCCGTCGGTGATCAGCGCAACGCTATCGCCGAGCCCTGAGCCTTGCAGCTGAATCGTCAGCATCACCATCTCGGGCATGCCTGGACCGCCGACCGGACCGACGTTGCGCACGACGATCACGTCGCCCGGCACGATGCGGCCCTGCCGGATGGCATCCATCGTGTCAGCCTCGGACTCGAACACGCGCGCCGGGCCGCGAAACTCACCCTTCTCGAGGGTCTTGCCCGACAGCTTGAGCACGCAGCTCTCGGGCGCGATATTGCCCCGGAGCACGCTGATGTGATTGTTCGGCGGTGCGATCGGCCGGCTAACCGGGAAGACGATGTCCTGTTTGCCCAGTTGTTCGAGCGTCGGCGTCGGCTCGAGATTCTCGGCCAGCGTGCGGCCGGATACTGTCATCACGTCGCCGTGGAGGAAGCCATGGCGAAGCAGTTCCTTCATGACGACCGGCACGCCACCCAGTGCATGCAAGCTGGTCATCGCATACTTCCCATGCGGCTGAAGGCCCGTAATCAGAGGCACGCGCTCGCCGATCGCCTGGATCCGGTCGATGTTGATCGGCACCTGCGCTTCGCGCGCAAGGGCCAGCAGGTGCAGGTAGACGTTGGTGGAGCCGCCCATCGCATAGACCGTCGTGATGGCATTCTCGAACGCGCGCTCGGTCATGATGTCGCGCGGGCGAAGACCCATGGCCATGAGCCGATAGATTGCCTCGACCGACGCTAGCGTCTGCGCGCGTACGTCGTCATGAATTCGACTCTTGGCGTCGTAGTCGGCGGGATGCGAGGCGCCGCGCGGCAGCATCATGCCGATCGACTCGGCCACCGTGCTCATGGTATTTGCGGTGAACATGGCACCGCAGGTGCCGCTACCCGGCATGACGTTCTTCTCGAGCTCGAGATACTGCTCCTTCGTGAGCCGCCCGGACTCGTGTGCCGCGCGGCCCTCGGCCCAATCCATGATCGTGATGTTCGTGCCCTTGCTCGCGTAGGGCTCGAACGACACCTTGCCCGGCGAAGCCGTGCCCGGGTATAGCACCAGACCGAACGCATTCGTGCGCGCCAGAGGCATAAGGGCCGCGGCGCCAGTCTTGTCGCAGCCCGAGATCACGATCATGGCCTCACCGTGATGAGCGTAGTGACCGACCTCGAAGCAGTCAGCAGCGACGTCACGCGAGACCAGGCTGTAGCCCGCCGTTGGCGTGCCTTGCGTGAGTGCGTCAGAAACAGCGGGTGCGCCGACGATAAGGCCCTGGCCGCCCCGCTCACCGATCAGCTCGACCAGCAGGTCGGAGATCTCGCGCACGCGGTTGTTGCAACGATGCGCATTCGTGTAGGCACTGGCGATCGTTACGATGGCGTTTAATTTCTCGCTGCGATCGGGGTCGAACCCAGCAGCGCGCAGTTCAACGCGCTTGTTCTTCCAGTGGATGGGGCTGTCTTGGGCCATACTTTTCGTCTCCGGTCGTTGTCTGGTTGACTGGTAAACGGCGAGTATAAGCTGGACAATTCACGGCTCGTCCTCGAGTTCGCTGTTCACGCTCCGTCCAACGCGAAGACTGGCGGCGGCGCGGGTTCTCGGGTCCAGTCTTTGTGCAGTGCTCAGTAGTGACTTCTGCGCGGGAAAGCAGGATGACACTCCCTGCGGCAGGGCTTGGGATCGTGGATTGACGACTCACTTATCTATATTGCGAATAGAGTTACGCCACGAGCCCTTGGCATCAGGGACCCCTAAGGGTCTACAATGAAGTGGTCAACTGATCCAAATCGCAAACTCAGGAGATTCGTTACATGAAAAGACTATTGCTATCCGCCGCAGCAGCGGCCGTCGCGGTTTTTGCCCAAAGCGCGATCGCACAATCTACGGACGCCTCTGCGCCGATCGACCCGAATACCTTCCTCAACCAGTTCGAATCGACGTTCGGCAAGTTTGAGGGCTTCCGCCGTTCGGGAGCCAAAGGCATTTGCGCGATGGGCGAGTTTGTGGGAACGGCCGAGGCCCGGGCGCTGTCTACCGCGTCTGCGTTTAGCGGCAAGCCGGTGCCCGTGGTCGTGCGCTTTTCGGTCGGTGGCGCCAATCCGAAGGCCCCGGACAACGCCAAGTCGCAGCGCAATATGGCGCTGCAGTTCAACCTGCCTAACGGCGAAGAATGGCGAATGGGCAATATTTCGGCGCCCGTGTTCGCCGCTTCGTCACCGCAACAGTTATTTGCGTTGCTGGTCTCGCGTCAGCCGGATCCCGCCACCAAAAAACCTGATCCCGACAAGGTCAAGGCGTTCAACGACGCCAACCCCGACGTGCTTTTGCTGCCCAAATACCTGGGTTCGCAGCCCGTGCCGGCCAGCTTCGCAACAATTAATTATTGGGGCGTGCATGGTTATGGTTTCGTCAACGCCAGCGGAGAAAAGCAGTTTGGTAAGTGGATTTTTGAACCCGTGGGTGGCGTACAAGGCCTGAGCGACGAGGAAGCCAAAACCAAGGGTCCGTACTTCCTGTTTGAGGATATCCGCCAGCGTGTGAAAGATGGCAACGCGGCCTTCAATTTTGGTCTGGTATTGGCACAACCCGACGACAAGATCGACAGCGCCACGGTACCCCTTCCGGAAGGCCGGAAGAAAGTTAACCTTGGCACGCTCAAGATTACCTCGGTGTCGGAAGATGCCGGCGGCGCCTGTCTGACGATTACCTTCGACCCCAATGTCATGCCCAAGGGCGTGGAACCTTCCGCTGATCCGATGCTGGCTGCGCGTGCCGCGCCCTATGCAATCGGGCTTGGGCGGCGCCTGACCGAAGGGGCGAAGCAACAGTAACTCTGGTGTACGGCAGGCCCGGCGCTGATCGCCGCGCCGTGGCTTGCTGAAGTACCAATCACTGGATGTCGCCTGCCTTTTGCAACACGGCTTCGATTGTTTCTTCGATTGCGCCAAGGCAATAGTGGACCCGCCAAGGCTAACTCATTGATGAGCAGGCATGGGCTACGTGGCCGAAGTCGCGATGCCGACCGACCTGGTCTACGCAGTTGTTTTGTCGCGCAAGGCCGCGCCCGTGAGTTTGAATCCCTCATAACCACCAGCGGCGATGGCATCGCACCTCTTCTTATAGGTGTGCACGCCGCCGACGTAGGGCATGAAAATGCGGGGCTTGCCGGGAACGTTGGCGCCCATGTACCAGGAATTGGCCAGCGGATATAGCGTCGCATTCGCGACATCATTGACGTGTCCCGTCCAGGCGTCCTCCGCGCCTTGCTCAGCTTCGATGCGTTCCAGCCCGCGCGCGCGCAGGTGAGCCAGGCAATCGGCGATGAAGTCGGTGTGCTGCTCGATCGACACCACCATATTGCTCTTCACGCCAGGGCTGCCCGGCCCGGTGATGAGGAACATGTTGGGAAAGCCGGCGACCATGATGCCGAGGTAAGTGCGCGGGCCCGCCGCCCAGTGTTCACGCAAACTCGTGCCACCCTGCGCGCGGATGTCGATGTCCGCCAGCGCGCCGGTCATCGCATCGAAGCCGGTGGCGAAGACGATGGCATCGAATTCGTATTCTTTTGTGGTGGTGCGAAGACCTGTGGGCGTGATCTCCTTTATGGGCGTATTGCGCGCATCGACCAGCGTGACGTTGTCGCGGTTGAAGGTTTCGTAGTAACCGATATCCAGGCACAGTCGCTTGGTGCCGATCGGGTGGTCTTTCGGACAGAGCAATTCCGCTGTTGCGGGATCTTTGACGATGCCGCGGATCTTGTTGCGGACGAATTCCGCCGCGGTGTCGTTCGCTTCCTTGCTGGTCAGAAGGTCGGTGTACGAATAGAGAAAGCCGATGGTGCCGCCTTGTTTCCACTTGTCTTCGTATAGGCGGAGTCGCTCTGCCACTGGTGCTTCGGAAGCGGGTTTGGTCGGCGGCGGATAGCCGGCAATACCGAACGGCGTGTCGTAAGCGGCGCGGCGGCGCTCGGGGTATTCGGCTTTGTGCCGGCGCACGTAGTCCGAATCGAGTGGCGCGTTGTGTGCAGGCACGCTGTAGTTGGCGGTGCGCTGGATTACGTGCAGGCGCCTGGCCTGCCTGGCGATGATAGGGATCGCCTGGATGGCGGACGAGCCGGTACCGATGACACCAACGCGCAGTCCGCTGAAATCCACGCCCTCATGCGGCCAAAAGCCGGTGTGGTACCACTTGCCGCGAAATTCTTTCAGTCCCTTGAAATCCGGCACGCGCGGGGTCGACAAATTTCCGGTGGCCATGATGAGGTACGGTGCGCTGACGCTCGCACCACCGTCCGTGGTCATGGTCCAGCGATTTGATCTGCGGTCGTAGACGGAGGTGATGATGCGTGTGTTCAACGCAATGTCGCGCATTAAATCGAAGCGCTCGGCGACGTGCTGGGCGTATTGCAGGATCTCCGGCTGTGGCGCGTAACGCTCCGACCATTCCCATTCTTGCTGCAGCTCGTTGGAGAATGAGTAGGAATATTCCATGCTCTCCACATCGCAGCGCGCGCCCGGATAACGGTTCCAAAACCACGTGCCGCCAACGCCGCTGCCCGCTTCGAATACGCGCACGCGGAAACCCAGGCCGCGCAGCTTGTGCAGTGCGTACATGCCGGCGAACCCGGCGCCGATCACGATGACATCCAGGGCAGGATTGTTATCTTGCGGTTTGGTCACGCTTGAGTCTGGCATGGGAGGGTCAAATGGGCTTCGGACGCGGAAAGTGTACAAAAGAATGCCGATCGTTGCGATGGCTGGATCGCATCGCCAACAAATTACCCGACGATCGCCCAGCCGTGTGACTCGACCTTGGGCACTTTCGACGCGTGCGCATCGTGCCGCCGCCGGCCGATCGCGCGGCGCCGCAGAGCGCACCGCGCTGACCGTGGCGCCCCGTCACTTCGCGGTGGCCGGCCTGGTGACGGTCACACTCAATTCGTGGTATGCGAGTTCGGGTTCTGCTGATCCGAGATCGAACATCGTCATCACCTGGACCCGGCCCTGAGGCTCGTTTTGCCGGCCGGGAGTGTCGACAAGAAAAATGTTGCTATTGACGTCGCCCGCCACCCTCATGAGCATCGTGCCGTCTTCGTCGAAGCGCGCTGGCCTGCCAAGGCACTGCTCGATACCTGACACTGCGCGACGCGCTTGATCGTTCAAGAGCTTGTACCCGGCCTTTCCGTTTTCGAGCGCGCGCACCCGATTGCGACAGACGAAGCTGCGGTGCGCTGCTCGCTCGCCATGCTCTACGTTGCAGGCCATGTCGCCCAGCCAGAGGTGCGTGGCCCAGATCCGGTTCCCAGCCGACCTCGACTCTTCGTTCATCACGACTGATGCGAGATCCTGGGACAGATCGCCGATGGCCGAGCGCAACGCCTGGCAGTCCCATTCCAAAGAGGATTCGGAGAAAGCCTCGTCGCGCGGTTTTTTGCTGACGACGACCAGATCTGCCTCGACTTTGACCCGACCACGGTAGGGCATCCTCGAGACGTCCAACGGCCGGCGTACCTGAAACCTCACCTCCACAGGGTGCGCGTCGACCAGCGACCGCGCGGCCCACTGTTGTACCGCGGGCCTAGAGCCACCCGTGCCGCTGGGCAAATCCTTCCGCTCCAGGCAGTTCCCGAGCTGCACACCGAATTCTTGCTCAATGTAGCTATCGACCATCCCGAGCTTCCGTTGGCTGGGTCCTTCGACCGCTACATCTCGCTCGAGCCGGCACGTCAGTGCCCCGCGCCGCTGCGCAGGGTTCGCGACATGGCAGGCCCAGTCCGATCCCGGGCTCAGAGAAGTCTGACCCCACCAGGACTCCCCTGACCACTTCATTGGCCCCACGCGCGCCGCGCGAAACTCGTCGTGGGCGAGCTGCACGAACTCCTTCACGCGCTCGCAGACCCCGGGTGATTGTGGTGCCGGCTCAGCCCCTATAGCGCCATTCGACATGACGGCGGCAATCAAAGCGATCGCGGCGAACCGGATCGGCCGCATCCGGCGTCCTTGCATTTCCTCTGGCTGAGTCACGACTACCCCACGGCTTTGCATCCTTGTGGTTGAGTATAGGAAAAAAACCGGGTTTCTCAAACTACCCACAGTCAGCTCCCTGACGAAGACCGCAACAGCGCACGATTTCGCGCGGCATAAATTTAGGCGATTTCGCCAGGCTCAGCGTGCACTGCCGGCTTCCCTGGCGCCACTGCCTGACCATGCGCGAGCATCGGATCAAGGTTTTCCGCGGTGGCATGCAGGATGTGTTTGGATACACCACCGAACGCCGCTGGGAGCGGGCACTAATCGGTGAGTATGAACAGCTTGTTGACGAGATCGTGTCGCGGCTGCATGCGCACAACCATGCCGAACCGGTCGAATTGGCACTGGCCGCCAGCGGTGTCCGAGGTTATGGACACGTCAAGTTGCAATCCCCCGAGCGGGTAAGTCCCCAGCAGCAGGATTTGCTGCAAGCTTTTCGCGACCGGAAGATCACCGAACCCGCGCTTGCTCGTCAGGCCTGAAATCGCCCTACTGGAAGGGGGGGCGCGGCCATACATCTGTGAAAACGCCTGGTTAGTGCGTTGATCCAGGCGTTTGTTGACCTGGCAATTCGATTACTTATTTATCCGCGCCGGTGAGCGGATCGAAGCCCCAGCTAAAGAATGGTTGGCCACCGGCGGGTGTGACTTGTGCAATTTCCTCGACCCAGGCGCGATGTTGCTCGTCGCCAGGGTACAGAATATGCAACGGCACCACCATGTTCTCTTCCAGCATCCAATCTTCGTTCGCGGTGCCATCGGCTTTGCGCTGCTCAATGTCCATGTGACTCAGGCCCAGGCCATGAAAAAAGATCAGCGCGGAGTCTGGATCGGGTACGCCGCTCTGGCGAAAGGCTTTGCGTCCGGTCGTTTGCAGTTGGCTGATGCGCGCGCCGGGTTTCATCGCTGTAATGACGGCTTCACTGGCATTGCTCACGGCTTGGGTTAAGCGGGCGCGCTCGCCGCTGGCCGGCCCTCCCACGGTCCAGGTTTTGCCGCCATCCCAACAGTACATATCCAACGTGCCGTGGCAGTCAAACATCATGTTGGTGCCCGGCAGAATTTCAAAATCATCAAAACCGGCATCCAGGGTGACCGCCGCATCCGAGCCGCGTGGATGCCCCCACACCATGCCGCCAGGGTCGCGTACAAATCCGCCCAGTTGCGCGGCAGCGACCTGATACTGGTGATTCAGTTCGCGCCAGCGCATGCCTTTTTGCCAGCCGTTCACGACCTGGGTAATGGCTTGTTGGTTGAGTGCAGTGGCCGCTTTGAGTTTGCTGATCTCAAAGGGCGTCTTGACCGCGCGCGCGAACATAAACGCGTCGTAGGCATCGACGGCCATCGCTTGGTCTGCCATGATCTGGTGGCCAAAGCGCAATTCGTCGAAGGCCACGGTTTTATCGGCAACTTTCAGATCTCTTAATGCCTGCTGGCAAGCTGCGGTCAGGCTATGTGCGTGTGTGGCGCGTAGCCGATTGGTGTGCTGTGCAAACTCCCTCGGTATGAAGCGGTCAATGTCATTGGGGCTGGCGGCAATGTCCATGGGGATCATGACTGAGCGAAAAGATCGAATGTCCTCGATCCAGTTGGGCTGCGCGAGCATGGTGCTGATGTAGTAGTCGGCCACCACGGCGATCGGATGTTCCGGGTTATGGCACGACACGATGACCGCGTAAGGGCGGGGCTCATCGGCCTTGTGTGCGATGCCGGCAAAGCCGGACAGGTAATACATGTCGAGTGCGCTGGTCGCTACCAGCGCATCAATGTTGCGCGCCTTCATTGCATGCAGCAGGCGATCGAGTTGGCAAAACTGTTTGGGCAAGGGCTGGCGTTGGGGCAGGGCGGCGGCTGTCGTCATGGCGTCTCTCTGTTATTCGCGTACCGCATCTTTGCGCAGGTCCGAGGTACTTCCAGGCGACCGGATTAGAATTCCCTCCTTCTCACTATGCTATCGGCGTTCTGGCCAGGATCCGATGAAGCCATCGCGGTTCGGCATGCGTACCGCAGGCAGTGTCTTCGCATCCAGAACGAAATCCTCCGCAACGATACTGTCCTTCGCCAGCAGGTAGGCGGTGACCGAGTACAGCTCGTCATTGGAGAGGGTTTTCGATTCCTGATAGGGCATCGCACGTCGCACGTAGTCGAAGAGCGTGGTCGCATAAGGCCAGTAGCTGGTGACGGTGCGCAACGCCTTCGGCGTGGCGAGGGTCCCGATGCCGCCCACGAGCGGGTCGGCCGGCTTGCCGGCCGCTTCGGCGCCGTGGCAGGACTGACACATCTGCTGGTACACGACCACGCCCTGACGCGCCGTACCACTGCCGGGAGGCAGACCGGTGCCGCTCGGGGGGATGCTGATGTCCCAGGATGCAATGTCTCGTTCGTCGATGGGCGTGCCCAGATCGGGCCCGGCAAGGGCAGGAGTGCACAACAGCGAGGCGAGCAGCGCCATGCACGCGGCGCGGTCAGAGATAGGCATTGGTCACTTCTCCCTTTGCATCCACGCGCCATGTCTGGATGGCGTTGAAGTGGTAGCGATTGCCCGGTGCGTACCGGGAACTCCAAACCGACCGCTGTTCTTGCACACGGCCCTTCTCGTCGGTCGCACGACTCTGTAGCGTGACCGGCGTGCCGTCCCATCGCCAGGGCACGCGGAACCGGACGACGCTGCGGTCCAGCACGGGTTCCTGGAGCGCGGCATCGGCCCAGCTTTGCCCACCGTCGGCGGACACCTCGACCTTGCGGATGCGCCCGGCGCCCGACCACGCGAGGCCGGAGATCTCGTAGAAGCCCGGCGCACCCATGGTCATCTTCGGCGACGGGCGTGTGATCACGGACTTCACGCCCATCACGTAGGTGAACTGCAGGGCCTTGCCGTCCGGCAGGAGGTCTGTGTACTTCGAAGTTTCGTCTTTAGTGTGCGCGGGCCCCTCGGTGACTTTGAGGCGGCGCAGCCACTTCACGCTCATGTTGCCCTCGAATCCGGGCAGCACCAGACGCATGGGAAAACCCTGCTCGGGGCGAATCGGCTCCCCGTTCTGGTACAGCGCGACCATCACGTCGTCGAGCGCCTTTTCGAGCGGAATGCTCCGGCTCATGCTCGCGGCGTCGGCGCCCTCCGCGATGAGCCATCGACCCTTCGGATCGATGCCGGCCTCGTCGAGCAAGGTTGAAAGCATCACACCGGTCCACTCGCTGCACGACAGCAAGCCGTTCAACATGCCGACGGGGAGTTGCTGCGCTTCTGGAAGCGTCTGAAAAAAGCTGTTGCCCGAACATTCGATGAACAGCGTCCGGCTCACCATCGGGTAGCGCAACAAGGCGTTGTGACTGAACACAAGCGGCCGTTTGACGAGGCCGTGGATGACGAGCTGGTGCTGCGCCGGATCGATGTCCGGGACGCCGCTGTGGCTACGCTCGAAATGCAAGCTGGCCGGGGTGATCGTGCCGTGAAGTGCCTGCAACGGCGTGAAGGCCGCACCAGCACCCGGGGCGATGTCGCCGTAGGGCTGGCCAATCCCGCGCTTGAGCCCCGACAGCGCGAAGGAAGATGGCTGACCATACGGCTGAAAAGATCTCCCGGGGAATCGCGAATGCGCCGGTATCTCCAGTGGCGCTGCGCGGACATTCAGAGCCGCCGTGCCCGCTGCCGCGAGTCCTGCTGCGCCTATCGAAAGGAACCAGCGACGGTCAAGCAGGCCACCAGCGGCGACGGGTCGCACGTAAATCGGCGGTACGAGAGTACGGCTGCTCACTGGATGTTCTCCCCAAAATGTGATCGGTCAGAATTCCCAACGCCGACAATACGGCCGAATCTGGCTTTCAGGGTCAGGACTTCGCCAAGGTCATTTGCCGCAGGTGACGGTCGACGAGAGGTCACGAGAACTTATCGCATGACGGACTTGGGCGACGGGTCCAGCCGCGTAACGACGATCTTGGCTCGATCGAGCATCTCATCGATATGGGACTTGAACTCGTTGTTCCAGGCGGGATCTTCGTACACCGCCTTGTAGAGTGCCTTGCGCTCCTCTTCGCTCTCGAAGCGCCGCATCCAGAGATAGTGATCAGGCTGTTCCTGATCCACCCAACTTCCCACGATGACCATGCCGCGCGCCACCTGATAAGGAATGATGCCTTCTTCCATCAGCTTCACCCAGCGTTCGCGTTTGCCATCCTTGATGCGATACGACCTGAGCTCGCAGAATGCCGCCATCTTGCCACCTCTCTAAGTTGGAATGCACGTCAGGATAACAGAGCAGAAGAATCAAGGATGAGTAAGCGCCATGGCCAATCCACGCGAGGCCGGGATTCGGCGTTGATCACATGGGTTGGCACCTGCGAGGTGAAACAAGGGCCAACCCCCTGGGACGTTTGATTGATCGGGCGTCGTTATTCCACTGTCGCGGTGTGTTCCCGTTTCACCAGCTCCCAGTCGATTTCGTACCCGAGCCCCGGTTTGGTCGGAGCATAAACAAGACCCTTGTTATCGACCTCAATATCTTCCACCAACCCATACTTGTTCGCGCCCGTGCACGGGAACACTTCATAGAACTCGCAATTGGGCACGGCCATCGTAACGTGCAGGTTGGCGACATTGTTGAGACTGTTGCCGCCGTGGTGAATTTCGCATTTCATGTTGAAGCCCTCGGCGAGATGGCACAGCCGCACCAGCGGTGTGATGCCCCCGGTGATTGCCACGTCACCGCGCAACATGTCGGTTGCGTACTGGGTGATCCATTGTGTCATCCCGTAAAAGCGGCCCGGCGCGTATTCGGTGCACATGATGGGAATATCGAGCTTCTGGTGCAGCTTGACGTAGTTGTAGATGTCTTCTTCCACCAGCGGGTCTTCGTACCAGTAGTAGTCGAGCTCCTCGATGGCGCGGCCCACCCGCAAGGCATCTTCGTACTGATACGCCCACATTGAATCGAGCATCAGTTTCATCTCGTCCCCCACCGCTTCGCGCACCGCCTGGCAGATACGCACGTCGGTGGCTGGATCGCCGTGCGGGTGAAGTTTGTGCGCGCTCCAGCCCATTTCCTTGAACCGGATGGCTTCTTCGGCGTATTCCTCCACACTCGGGTGGTACGCGGTACTCGAGTAGGCGGGCACCTGGTCCTTGCATGTGCCGAGCAGGCGATGGATCGGCTGGCCCGCCGCCTTGCCGTTGATATCCCACAGGCAGATATCAATTGCACCGATGACGTATGTGTTGACCGAGCGGTTCTGCTTCCACATCTGCCACCAGATCTTGCCGATATCGAGCGGATTGCGTCCCATGATCATCGGCTTGATGAATTCCATCAGTCCCGGCACAAAATGATCCGCTCCCATGCGCGACGAGCCCAGAAACGCGTTGCCACTAATGCCCTCGTCGGTCTCGACCGTGACGACGCCGAGTTGTTTGGTATTCCCGAAGGCGGTGCCAACACCGGTTTTCCACGGCTGCGTTTTCCAGTTGAACATGTCGACTTTGACATTGGTGATTTTCATTTTTTGTTCATCCTCAATCTCGGTTGCGCGGGTTTCAGTACGTCAGGCAACCGGCACACCACCCATAAACCGTGCTCGCGACATGACGTGCGTTTCCGAGCATCTACGCCAGCACGGAAGTGAGTCTGAGTATAGGAAATATAAACGGGGTTCTCAAACTACCCTCAGTCAGTTCCCTGACGATGAATGCGCCAGCGATGATGTCGGGCCGGGTGTGGCGGCGCAAATCCGGGCGATTCTGACCTGTTCACCATGCACTGCCGACTTCTCTCGCGCCACTGTTCCGGCAGGGGCGAGCGTCGGACCAGCCGATCTCCTGCCCGGGGATCATGGACATGGCATCAGGGGAGAGGTTGAAGGCGACGGTGAACGGAGGCTGAGGCAGAACCGTCCAGGTTCAAGATCATCCTATACGGTGCAATACAGGCAGGGAGGGCGTCGATGCCTTCCTTGCCGCTGCCGAAGGCAGAGGCAGCAGAGGCTAAGGCGTGGTTCAAAAACCTGGTAACCCGCAAGTGCCATAAAGGCTACAGCCGGGGCTGAGGCGGGGGTTGGGGGGTAATGTGGCAGTCACCCCTCCGCCACTGTAAAACTCGCCAAGTCGTCCATTTGCGTTCAACGAAAAAGCCCTGCACTTAGCAGGGCTTTGGTCAGGGCAGGGATGCTTAGAGCAGGGTTTTTGCGAACTTCATCGCTGCCGACATGTCAGGCAATTCAGTCACTTCCGGGACAATTTGAAGGTAACGCACGACATCGTTCTGGTCGGTCACGATGACGGCGCGTGCCAGCAAATGCAGGGGATCGATCAGCAGACCATTGTTCATCCCGAAATCTCCGGTCTTGTAGTCGGAGTAAAAGGTGACATTCTTGATTTTTGCTTCCTTGGCAAAACGCTGTTGTGCAAAAGGCAGATCCATGCTGATGGTGATCATGTCCACTTTCTCGGCCAGTTTGCGGTCTTTTTCGCTCAATTCGTGCGTTTGCGCTTCGCAGGTCGGCGTGTCAACAGAGGGTACAACGCTGATGATGCGAACTTTACCGTTGCCCTTGGCAATATCGACGGCCGCCAGATTACCTGCCGTGACCATCGCCGACGGCAGCGGCTCACCGACCTTGATTGCGTTCCCGCGCAGGGGCATCGGGCTGCCTTGCAACTGAATGTTGTTGCCGTCCCCTGCCGAGGCGTTGCCTGTATTAACCTTGATTGCCTGCACCGCGTCACCGGCCAGGGCGACACTACCGCCGAGAGCCAGCGCACCGAGCAGGACAAGAGCGGGTTGGAGAATTTTCATCTGGATATCCTTTTCAAGAAGATTAGGGAACTTTGCCGGCCCGCAGATTTTGTCCCACAAAGGTCCGGGGCGCGATAATGGGCGCACTCTGCGGGTGACGTCCAGTCATAAAACCCGGTTCTTTTGCCCATGATTTTCATGAAAATGCCGGAAACGGGCGGATCGCTGGTCTCCGCTTCTGATCTCGGCAGATTTTTTCCAGTAGGTTGACCCTCCATTGGCGTAAGTGTATTTCGAGGATGTTTCTCTAACAGGTTGATTAAAAGACAATGAATTCTCCTGTAACGTGGATGGTCCGCCAAGCATGAGTGGACAGACTTCCAGTTCGAACGTGCCACTGCATAGTGCCGACCACAGCCGCGCTTACGAAGGTTTCACCTACGTATATCCGGTGGTTTCCCGGCGTGCCGGCGGCGTCTCGATTGGTGTGAACCTGAACACCAACAATGCCTGCAATTGGCGTTGTATTTATTGCCAGGTGCCGAACCTGACTCGCGGCGCGCCGTTGGCGGTGGATTTGGAAAAACTGGAGAGCGAATTGCGGACGATGCTGCGCGACGTGCTGAAAGGCAATTTCATGTCCCGGCGCGTAGCGGAGGGCGCACGTCAACTCCATGACATCGCGCTATCGGGAAACGGTGAGCCGACCAGCGCCAGGGAATTCGGCGGGGTGATCGACATGATTGGACATGTCCGGCGTCAAGAGTCGGTGCCGGACGCGATCAAGACTGTGCTGATTACCAATGGGAGTTTGATGCATCGGCCAATGGTGGGTCGCGCGGTGGCGGCACTGGCAAAAATAAATGGTGAAGTATGGTTCAAGATCGACCGCGCCACCGATGCAGCGATGCGCAAGGTGAACAATACCCGCACCGGGATGTCTCGTGTACACAGCAATCTGGTCATCTCTGCCAACGCCTGCCCGACCTGGATTCAGACCTGTATTTTTCTCCTGGATGGACTCGGGCCTGACGACACGGAACGCATGGCTTACCTCGAATTCCTGGAAAAGACACTTGCGGAAGGAGTGGTGCTGCAAGGGGTGATGCTCTACGGCCTTGCCAGGCCCTCCCATCAACCGGAAGCGCCCAGGCTCGCGCATTTCCCCGTCGCACAGATGGAAGAAATGGCCCGCGATATCCGCAAGCTGGGCCTCAAGGTGATCGTGACGCCGTAGCGCCTCCAGCGATCAGGGGCGTGCGCGCAACTGGCGGCTTCTGGCCTTCAGGCGGGCGAACAGCGCGGCTTCGGAAGTCTTCAAATAGGCCAGGACCGCCAGATCAGGTTTGTTGATTTGCCGCAAATCGATCTGATCGATGTGCACCAGACGCAGCAATTCGCGCACGGGTTTTGGCATCTTGCGGCCGCTTTCGTAGCGAGAACCGCCGCTTTGCGTGACGCCGATCTGTCCCCAGAAATCCTGTTGGTTCAGTCCGCGTTGCTGTCGAATTTCTCTGGGATTACGAATTTTCCCGAATCGCTCCATGTCAATACCTCTCCTTGAGGTTGTGGGTGGTCTTTGATCACACCCTTCACCTGCGTTGGTCCAGTCCGGGAGCGCGAAGTTCCTTGAACGTGCATGACAGACGAATGGACTTGCAATCCCGCCTGGGGGCAGGTACTCGCGAAAACGTTGCGTCCTCGCTGATTATTTGGCGACCTGGCGTTCCCTCAGTTCATCCAGTGTCTTGCAGTCGATGCACAGCGTTGCGGTGGGGCGTGCTTCGAGGCGTTTGAGGCCAATCTCGATGCCGCAGCTTTCGCAGTAACCGTATTCGCCGCCATCGATCTTGGCAATGGTCTCGTCGATTTTTTTGATCAGCTTGCGTTCGCGATCCCGGTTGCGCAACTCCAGCGCGATATCGGACTCCTGACTCGCGCGGTCATTGGGATCGGCAAACACGGTGGCCTCGTCCTGCATCGTATGCACAGTGCGGTCGATGTCCTGGGAAAGCTCGATTTTCAACTGTCCGAGCATTTTCTTGAAGTGCTCCAGTTGTTTCGGGCTCATGTAGGCCTCACCCTTCTTGGGCACGTAAGGCTTGAAATTGGTGCGGAATTCGGAAGCCATTTCCTGTGTCATTTCCTCGGGACGGATGCGCCAAAAAAATTGGCTTGCTTTAATAGCAGAAATAGAATGACGGTGCAAGCACTCTACTGCGGCGGGCCAACAAACTTGCACCACGGAACTCGGGCCGTGCGATACAGGCGGGATGAAAATTGACCTTTAAATGCCTGATCGGTATAGTTGCGACCCTCCGGGGTGTAACGCAGCCTGGTAGCGTGCCTGCTTTGGGAGCAGGATGTCGGGAGTTCGAATCTCTCCACCCCGACCAGATAGCGAGGTCTGCCCGGTAAGAGTCGTGCCCGTAGCTCAACCGGATAGAGCACCAGCCTTCTAAGCTGGGGGTTACAGGTTCGATTCCTGTCGGGCACGCCAGCGCGCTGGCCCTCGTAGTCGTAGGTTTCGATGGTGGCTGTAGCTCAGCTGGTAGAGTCCCGGATTGTGATTCCGGTTGTCGTGGGTTCGAGTCCCATCAGCCACCCCAAAATCGTTAGGCCCCCGCACTTTCCTTCATCACCTATTTCCCATGATCGTTCTGCGCAACCTGCAGCTTCGGCGAGGCGTCAAACTGCTGTTTGATGCGGCCAGCCCGACATTCAATCGCGGACAAAAAATCGGCGTCACCGGCGCCAACGGCACCGGGAAGTCCAGCCTGTTTGCATTGCTGTTGGGGGAATTGCACCAGGATGCCGGGGACCTGGAAATCCAGCCGGGTCTGGTCGTGGCGCATGTTGCCCAGGAAACACCTGCCACGATGCAACCAGCCATCGAATATGTGCTGGACGGCGATGCGGAACTTCGGCTGCTGGAAGCAGAACTTGCATCTGCCGAGGTCGCTCACGACGGCTCACGCATTGCCGAACTGCACGACGATCTGCATCGCATCGGCGGCTATGCGGCACGTGCGCGTGCCGCGCAGCTGATGCACGGTCTCGGATTCCACGACGCGGAGATTCCCCTGCCGGTTTCGCAATTCTCCGGGGGCTGGCGGGTCCGGCTGAATCTTGCCCGGGCGCTGATGTGTCGTTCCGACCTGTTGTTGCTGGATGAACCGACCAACCATCTTGACCTGGATGCAATCGTCTGGCTGGAACAATGGCTGACAGGCTATGCAGGAACGCTGCTGATGATTTCCCATGATCGGGAATTTCTGGATGCGGTGGCAAATGTCATCTGCCACATCGAGAGCCAGCGATTGCGGCTATATACCGGCAACTATTCCGCGTTCGAGGCCCAGCGCGCCGCCCAGCTTGCCCAACAACAGGCGACGTTTGTGAAACAGCAGCGCGAAATTGCGCATCTGCAATCCTATGTGGACCGGTTCAAGGCACAGGCCACCAAGGCACGCCAGGCACAAAGTCGGATCAAGGCATTGGCGAGGATGGAAAAAATCGCTGCCGCCCACGTTGACACTCCGTTTCATTTCGCGTTTCGAAAGCCGGCCGCGCAGTCGGATCCGATGCTGAATCTGGACGGTGTGGCGGTGGGTTACGGCGGTATCGCTGTGTTGCGCGACATCCGGCTCACGCTGCGGCCGGGTTCGCGTCTGGGATTGCTAGGCCGCAATGGTGCCGGAAAGTCCACCATGATGAAATTGCTGGCGGGGGTCCTGGCGCCGATGGCCGGCGATCGCGTGGACGGCAAGGGCTTGCAAATTGGCTACTTTGCGCAACACCAGCTGGAACAACTGCGACCCGAGGAAAGTGCACTTTGGCATCTGACGCACATCTCTCCGAAAACGCGCGAGCAGGACTTGCGCGATTTCATCGGTGGATTCAATTTTCACGGCGATCAGGCAACCCAGCCGGTGGGCCCCATGTCGGGGGGCGAAAAATCGCGCCTCGCACTGGCACTCATCGTCTGGCAGAGACCCAATCTGTTGTTGCTGGATGAGCCGACCAACCATCTTGACCTGGAAATGCGGCATGCGTTGACCCTGGGGTTGCAAGACTACGAAGGGGCGCTGGTCATCGTATCGCACGATCGGAGCCTGTTGCGGGCGACCGCCGACGAATTGTGGCTGGTGGAGGCGGAACAAGTCTCACCATTTGACGGGGACCTGGAAGATTACGCCGCGCGGTTGCGTACCAGGGATTCCGTGCCGGGCGGGAACGCGACGCCCGGCGTCAGTCGCAAGGAACAAAAACGCCAGGAAGCCGAAGAACGCAATCGCCGGTCAGCCCGCCGCAAACCGCTGGAAGATTGCATTAAAATCGCGGAACG
Organism: Burkholderiales bacterium; assembly: GCA_046155535.1. GTDB lineage: Bacteria > Pseudomonadota > Gammaproteobacteria > Burkholderiales > JACQAP01 > JACQAP01. Next base: position 35,939 of record JBJXFN010000067.1, on the reverse strand, counting down.
TGAAGTCGAGAAACTGGAAGCCGAACGGATGCGGCTTGAAAAACAGATTGCCGCGCCAGATATGTACGGCGAGGCCAGAAAAGACGATCTCAAACGCATTTTGCAGGAACAGGCGCGGGTGAACCGCTTGCTGCAATCGACCGAGGAACGCTGGCTGGCCTTGACCGCGGAACTGGATTCGTTGACTGCAAACGCCTAGGCAGGGGGGAACTTCCGCAAGGTCCAGTTCTCCAATGGTTGGTTTTTTTCAAAGAAGGGGTACACGTGTTCAAACGCATTGTGCTGTTCCTGATTACGAATCTGGCGATCCTTTTTGTCCTGAACATCACCATGAGAATTCTCGGGGTGGACCGGGCGCTGGTCGACTCCGGTGGTGGGATGAACCTGAATGCGCTGCTGGTGTATGCCGCGGTCATTGGATTCGGCGGTTCGTTGATCTCGCTGGCAATTTCAAAATGGTCCGCCAAAATGATGACCGGGGCAAAGGTTATCGAAAGTCCGCAATCCGAGGTGGAGCGCTGGCTGGTGGCGACGGTGCGCCGCCAGGCGGAAAAGGCCGGCATCGGAATGCCGGATGTGGCGATCTACAACGGTCCGGAGGTCAATGCGTTTGCGACCGGCATGAGCCGCAACCATGCGCTTGTGGCGGTGAGCACCGGCTTGTTGAACAAAATGACGCGCGATGAGGCCGAAGCCGTGCTCGGACACGAAGTCAGCCATGTTGCCAATGGTGACATGGTTACGCTCGCACTCATTCAGGGTGTAGTGAATACATTTGTCATTTTCCTGTCCCGCATCATCGGCAACCTGGTGGACAAGGCGGTTTTCAAGACCGAGCGTGGCCATGGCCCCGCATTCTGGATCACGTCCATCATTGCGGAGCTGGTGCTGGGCATTCTCGCCAGCATCGTCGTCATGTGGTTCAGCCGCCGCCGCGAGTTTCGCGCGGACGCGGGCGGGGCAGCGTTAGCCGGCCGCGAAAAGATGATTGCAGCGCTGCAAAGGTTGAAGCAGGCGCACGAAACGCCCGTGTTGCCGGATCAGATACGTGCCTTCGGCATTTCTGGCGGGCAGGGATGGGGACTCAAGAAATTGTTCATGACACACCCACCACTGGACGAACGAATCGAAGCCTTGCGCGCGGCACGATAAGGCCGCTGGGAGTCTAAGGGGCCGCCGTCAGGCGGCCCCTTCGTTTGTGCTGGCGGTATGCATCATTGCGCGCCGCCGCCGCCAGGCGGACAGGCTGCGAAACGGTGCGGCTGCGCAGGTAAGAAAATACACCGCCTTGAAGAATGCCAGGCTGCGGAAGATGGGTGTCCCGCGGAAAAGATCGCCAGCCAGCAGCGAGAGCAGGGCTTCCTGCATGCGTAGATGGTTGCGCGGCCCCATGAAAAGGTTTCGCATGGCGGGGCTGGTCATGCGGTAAATGAACCACGAAAAACTGCGCAGCCCGTGTCGTACCGAGCGCTCGAATTTTCGCCTTGACATTGCCGCTTGTTCAGACGCCTGGAGCGAATGTTCCACCACCTCGGCCCCCAGGAACGCACTGTGCATCGCAAGGTAGACCCCGGAGGAGAATACCGGGTCCACAAACGCAAAAGCATCGCCCAGCAGAATGTAGCGGTCCCCCAGCATTTTCTCTGATGAATAGGAGTAATTGCCCGTGGCCGTGGCCGGCTCGGTGAGCTGGGCGTTCCTGAGCCGCTCGTGCAGCGGAGGGCACAGCGCAATGGTGTCAAGCAAGAATTCGCTGGGACTGGTCTGGCGGGACTTCAGGTAATAAGGCCAGCAGACAGCACCTACGCTGGTGATGCCGTCGCGCAGGGGAATGAACCAGAACCAGCCATGTTCGAACCAGAACAGGCTGATATTGCCTTCGGCACGCCCCGGCAGGCGATGCGCCCCGCTGAAGTGGCCGTAGAGCGCGGCACTGGCGTGTTTCCGGTTGCGCTGTTTGATCCCCAGTTTGTTGGCCAGGAAAGTGTCGCGTCCGGACGCGTCCACCACAAAACGCGTCCGCCAGCGTTGCGCGGAACCGTCTTCGCGAACAACGGAAATTTCGGCGTCTGTGCCGTCGGGAAAATCCACATTGCTCACGCGACATTGCTGCAGGCCGAGCGCACCGTGTTCGACGCAGTTGTCGAAAAGAATCTGGTCAAATTCCGATCGGCGAACCTGGTAGGCATGGGGAAAGTTCTTGTCCCAGGCCTGGTCGAAATTGAGGGTGACCGGTTTTTCGTGATGCGGAGAATTCAGTTCGGCGCCGTATTTGAAAACCGCAATCGCGCGAATTTTTTCCGCCACGCCCAATTGTTCGAAGAGCGGCATATTGAGTGGCAGCAGGGATTCGCCAATATGGAATCTGGGATGGCGGGCCTTTTCCGCAATCACCACGTCCCAGCCCCGCTGCGCCAGCAATGCTGCAATCGAGGATCCGGCAGGGCCGCCGCCGATCACAAACACGTCGCAATGGCCGGAGATGCCTTCTTGCAATTCCATCAGTTCAATACGGCTTCAGTCTTGCCCATGGTCCTTCGCCTCTGTGCGGCAGCCACGATTTCGGATCCGGTAGCGCCTGCCGCAGTTGCAGCGCCAAAGTCAGGCCGGCCAGGCCGCCACCCATGAGGATGAAGTCGTGGACGCTGTGCCGGGCCGATGCGTGCATACCGTGGCGACCGGTTGGCTCAGAACGCAGCACGCACGTGAATGTGCAATGCCAGGCTGGCACCCAATGGAATTGTCACGGTGTCGATGAGACCGGCCAGCGCCTCCATCATCGGCAGGCAAGCCTGCATGGCATTACCGGCCACCAATGCACTGTTGCGAGGGGAAGCGGCGGTGGCGGATGCCGCGCCGGCTTCCGAAATTTCCCAGCGCAGCGCGGCCCGTGTATTTGCCGACTGCTGCTTGGATAGTACCAGTGCGGCACCGAGCATCCCTTTGCTGGAGGCGACTGCGGCAATCAGCCCCTTAGCCTCGATGTCGTAGGCAACCAGCAGCACGTCGCTGGATGCGTCCAGCTGCAACAGGGCTTCGAGCAGGCCTTGTGCGAACGAAAATTCGTGCGCGCTGAGCGCGGTATACGGCACCCCGCAGCCGGTGGCGATGGTCCAGTAACCGGCGGCGGCGTTGTGAACAGAATTGTGAAATCGGGTGGGCGAGACCAGGGTCGGATTCGAGGCCAGTGTCGAACACATGTAGTCAGTCACCGCCAGGTCGCCATGCGTAGAGGTAAACACACAAGGCAGCGTCGCCGGATTGATGCCTGCCTGATTACAGGCCTGGCTTGCCACTTCCATGGAAAGGGCCACGGTATCGGGGGCGCGTCGGCGTTCGTTTGGCGGCAATAGGGCAGGGGCCGGGCGCGCCGCGTCGCTATCCGGTCCGGGAACATTTCCTAGCAGAATGGGCCGGGAAGCCTCCCACCCGGGAAGCCTTGGCGACCACAGCCCAATGCCGTTCACGTAAGCCATGCGAGCCTTGCGATTCATTTCTCGCCTTGTCGTCCAAAAAGCAATACGCAGTTACTGCCGCCGAATCCAAAGGACAGGTTCAGACCGTGGTACAGCGACGTCTCGGCATTGGCGACGCGTACCTGGGGTCCGCAAGCCGGGTCCAGGGTCTGGGTGTTCAATGTCCCCGGGGCCAACCCATGTTCCAGTGCCAGCAGCGTGATCACCGACTCCAGAATGCCGGCGGCCCCCAACGTGTGTCCGGTCCAGCCCTTGGTCGAACTGGCGTGGGTGCGTTCCGGGAAGGTATCCGCGATGACCTTTGCCTCCACCTCGTCGTTTTTCTGGCTGGCGGTGCCATGCAGATTGACGTAGTCAATCTGCGTCGGTGCGACGCCGCCTCGCGCGAGCGCCTCGGCAAGGGCGCGCCGTGCTCCCCGGCCTTCAGGATGTGGCGAGGACATGTGGTGAGCGTCGCTCGACTCGCCATAACCCAGCAACCGCGGTCCGCGGCCTTCGCGTTCCAGCAGCGCAAAGCCGCCTGCTTCGCCAATATTGATGCCGGAGCGCGCAACGTCGAATGGCCGGCACGGTGCGCTCGAAACCAGTTGCAGGGAATGAAATCCGAACAGCACGCTTCCGCACAGGGAATCGACGCCACCGACGACAACAGCGTCGGCGACATCCTGTTGCAGCAGTCGTGCTGCCTGGACAAATGCCTTGGCACTGGAGGAACACGCGGTGGAAATCGTGACGCAAACCCCTGTCAATCCCAGGGCTTGCTGGACGAAATTTGCGGTGGAGTGCAGCGTATGCACTTCCTGGTGCCGCAAATTGGCGGGAAAGCAGCCGTCCGCGTCCGCTCTGCGGTAGCCTTCCTCCGTGGCACCGATACTCGATGTCGAGGTGCCAAACACCACCGCGACCCTCGATGCGCCATGCCGATGTTTCGCTGCGTCGACGGTATCGCGAAAGCCATCCTGCTCCAGCGTCAACCAGGCCAGACGGTCGTTGCGGGAATCGAAGCGCCCGAGGTGGGCTGGCAAGGAAGTGGCCTCGACGCCGTCCACCCTGCCGATGTAGGTCGAGACTGGCATTTCGCCAAAATTATTGGGGCGAAGTCCGCCGGCGCCCGATTGCAGCGCCGCCAGCGTGGCGGCAGTCCCATGACCGATTGCGGAACAGGCGGTAAAAGCGCTGATGCAAAAAGGGTCCATGCGTTGCGGCATTCCGGCATTCGTTGACATGAGCAGGGACGTATTCATCGCGTCAGGGAAATCGTTATCTGCTCAATCCGCGGACGATGGTCCCAGCACAACCGCAGCCCGGCCTTCGAGAAGCATCTTGTCCGATCCGGACACCGTGAATCCGTAAATCACCCGAATTCCCTCGCAAAGCAGCAACCGGGCCTCGATATTCAGCGTTCCCTCGGCCAGGGCGGCGACATAACAATTTGTATCGCGTACGCTGGCCAGCACGCCGGCGCGTTGCCGTGTGCCGGCGGCGTTGAGCGCACCATGCAGTGCCATTGCCTGGGCGGCGTATTCGATTCCGCAGGCGGCACCGATGCGCCCACGGCGGCGCAGCGGATTGTCATGGACGTTGCTGTCAGCTTGGCAAACAATCGTATCCCGGTCCCAGGTCAACACGCGATCCAGCAGACACATGTGCCCGGCGTGCGGCATCAACGCGCGAATCTGGTTGCGATCTATTCCGGTGCCCGTGATGATGGATGGCGAAGATATTTTCATGTTGTGTGGCGTGGCAAGCCGGGCGCATTGACGCCGGACGGATGCCTGCCGCGCGGTACCCTGAGCCAGCAAAGATGACTGGAATGGTTGGCAACGGGCATCGCCTAGTTGGACAAAGAGTACGTTTGCCGCAAGCGGGCGTCAATCTGCAAAGACACCGGGTTTGCCCTGCCGGCGCGGTTATAATCCGTCTCGCCGGGTGAACTGGACACGACACATAACAGACTGAAAAACGCAATGGATGCTGCAGAACCGCTGAGTGCCCAGGAACTGGAACTTGCCGAACTGATTGTCTCGGCGCTCAATCTGGAAATTGCCCCCGGGGACGTCGACCCGAATGGCAGGCTTTACAAGGAAGGCTTGGGTCTGGATTCGATCGATATTCTGGAAATTGCGTTGGCAGTTTCGAAAAAGTATGGGTTCCAGCTCCGTTCCGACGATAGCGACAATGTCAAGATTTTCAGTTCGCTGCGAAACTTGAACGAGCATATCCAGCGTTACAAGATCCGTTGAGAGAAAAATCGAACAACTGGGGCAAAATTCTGTTGCTCCTGCTGGGTTTGCTGGGGTATCAGATTGTCCTGCATCGGGTGTTGTCGAATGAGCCGCAAGGAAAGGTTGCCGTGATATTGACACTGGCCCCGCTCATGGTGGGGCTGGCATGGTATTGGGGTCGTACATGGCGCGGCCTCCTCGGGTTGGGTGCGACGGCGATGCTGGCGATACTGGGCTGGCAGTTGTGGCCACTGGACGGGGCCCGCACGGAACTGGTCTACCTGTTGCCGCACGTCGGGGCCTATCTGTTTCTGTTCTGGTTGTTCGGCAGGACGCTGGTGCGGGGGCGTCAGGCACTCATCACCCGTATCGCAACGCTTGTTCACGGTGAATTGCCCGTCGAAATCCAGAAATACACCCGCGCGTTGACCTGGCTGTGGTGCGGTTTTTTTTCTGGGATGGCACTGGTTTCGATCAGCTTGTTTGCCTTCGCGTCCATCGAAACCTGGTCGGTCTTTGCCAACCTGCTCAATCTTCCCCTGATTGGCGCGCTGTTCTTGTTCGAATATGTCTACCGGATTCTGCGCTATCCGGATTTTTCACACGTGTCGTTGCAAACGACGATCCAGGCATTCCGGAATTTCCGCGAGCCCGGATCGAAGAACGAACGTTGAGGCATTGCGCGCTGCGCGCACGGAAGTGGCACCTTTGGCCGCTGTTTCCTTTCTCAGCCATCGCGATCGCGATGGCGTTGTCGCCTACTGCGAGGGTCGACCCATGTCGGTCGCCCGCTTTGTCGCGGATGTCGAGTTTGTCGCACAACGTTTGCCCGCGCGCACCTATCTGATCAACGCCTGCCAGGATCGTTACCGGTTTACCGTCGGCCTGGCCGCGGCACTGCTGCGCAGCCAGGTCTGTTTGCTGCCCCCGACTCAATCCGAAGGCATGTTGCAGGCATTGCGCAGGGACTATCCGGACCTGTACACATTGAGCGATGTGCCCCCTGTGCAGTCTGTGGTCGACGTGTTCGCCTTTCCGCTTTCTCCGAATGGATTGTCCACGTCCTCGCCGGTGCCGGCGTTTGTGGAAGGGCAGGTCGCTGCGATTGCGTTTACCTCCGGTTCCACCGGCCGCCCGACGCCGCATGCAAAAACCTGGGGCGCGATGGCCAAGGGCGCGCAAGCCGAAGCACAGCAACTGGGTCTGGCCGGGGAAACGGACCTGACGCTGGTGGGCACCGTGCCGCCGCAACACATGTACGGTCTGGAGTCCACGGTATTGATGGCGTTGCGCAATGGTCTTGCGTTGCACGGCAGCCGGCCTTTTTATCCGGCCGACGTGCGGGCGGCACTGGAGGAAATTGCCAGCGCCAGAGTACTGGTGACAACGCCGGTGCACCTTCGCGCACTGCTGGAGGACCGGACGCCGCTGCCGAAACTCAAACAGATTGTTTGCGCCACGGCTCCTCTGGCACCCGAGATGGCCCGGCGCGCCGAGCAATTTTTTAATGCGCCTCTGTACGAGGTTTACGGCTTTACGGAAGCCGGCATGGTGGCCACACGGCGCACCACCCAGAGCGAGGCCTGGTTTACGCTGCCGGCAGTGGAATGTCGCCGCGACGCGGAGCAGCGGGCGTGGGTACGCGGCGGGCATATTGAAAACGACGTCCTGTTTTCGGACTTGGTGGACATCGTGGACAACCGGACTTTCCTGTTGCGGGGCCGCAATGCCGACATGGTCAACGTGGCCGGAAAGCGTACCTCCATCGCCTACCTGAATCACGAACTCACCGCCATCGAAGGGGTTCTGGATGGCGTATTTCTGTTGCCGGATACGGGGCAGGAAGCCGTGACCCGGCTGACGGCTATTGTCGTTGCGCCCGGCATGACTCACGCACAGGTATTGAACGCGTTGCGGCCGCGTATCGATGCCGCGTTTCTACCAAGACCGCTGTTCCTGGTGGATGCACTGCCGCGCAATGCCACGGGCAAATTGCCACGTGAGGCCTTGCTGGCATTGGCTGAACAATGTACCGCCGCGCGGGACGGTACAGAAGTGAAACGGAAGTTCCCGCCCGACGATCCGGCTGCGAACGGACACTTTCCCGGCAATCCGTTGATACCGGGTGCACTTCTCCTTGATGAAGTGATCGATGCCGCGGTGACTCTGTTTCGAATGGGCCCGGCGGCGGTCAGCATCAAGTCGGCGAAATTTATCAGCCCGGTGCGCCCGGGCGACAGCATGCACATCCGCTTCGAGGAAAAGCCCGGCGGGGACATTGGCTTCGAATGTCAGGTCGGAGACGCGGTCGCGGCGCGCGGGAGCCTGTCCATCGGTCGGCCGGCGCAGAAAGAGGCGACATGAGCATGCAATGGCTCGAAGCCCGTGAACGTTCCAACGCGGCGGGCATTCGTCTGTTGCTCTGGATCGCGCTGGGTCTTGGCCGGCCGGCCGGCAGAATCCTGCTCTACCCAATATGCCTCTATTTTTTGCTGTTCTCGGGGCGCGCGCGCGCCGCCTCACGAAAGTATCTCGCAAAGGCGCTGGGCCGGAAGCCTTCGATTGTCGACTCCTATCGGCACTACCTCAGTTTTGCCGTGGTGGCGTTGGACCGGATGTTCCTTTTGCGGGACCGCACCCGGCACTTCGACATCAGGATTCAGGGGGAAGACGTGCTGCGGCGAGAACTCGCGCGCGGACAGAGCGTTTTCCTGCTGGGTGCGCATCTGGGCAGTTTTGAAGTGCTGCGCGCCAAGGGGCGCGAATTGAATATACGCGTGAGCCTGGCGATGTTTGAACAGACCGGCCGGAATTTCAATGCCATAGCCCGCGCGATCAATCCGGAACTGGAGGCAGCGGTCATCCGTCTGGGCACCCCGGAATCCATGATCCGGCTCGTCGAGCGGCTGGAGAGCGGCGACTGGGTAGGAATGCTGGGGGACAGATCGTTGTCGGAAGCCGGACAGGTTCGGGTGCCATTTTTCGGGGAGGAGGCGGCCTTTCCCACGGCGCCCTTCCGGATTGCCGCCATGCTGGGGCGTCCAGTGGTGTTGATGGTCGGGCTGTACCGGGGAGGCAATCGTTACGATCTGTGTTTCGAACAACTGGTCGAGTTCCCGTATCTGGAGCGCGCGACGCGCGACAAAACGATGCGGGAATGGGCGCAACGCTACGCCCAGAGGCTCGAGCATTATTGCCGGGAGGCGCCTTACAACTGGTTCAATTTCTATGATTTCTGGGCACGGGCAAAAAATCCTTAGCTACAGTCTGTGGTGCGTCGCCGCCGCGGCGATTGTGCTGGGCGCCGCAACAGCCAGGGCGGCCGAAACCGCCGGCCCCTGGACGGTCGGGCAGCTTATGCAGGCCTTGTCTTCCGTCGAAAAATCCCGCGCGCGATTTGTCGAGCGCAAGTACCTTCAAGTTCTCTCTTCGCCTCTCGAATCCTCGGGCACCCTTTCCTACGTGGCACCCGGGCAGCTCGAAAAGCGCACGCTCAAGCCGAAGCCCGAGGTCTGGATCGTCCGGGGTGAGCAGTTGACCATCGAAACCGGCGGGCGACGTCGCGAACTTGGCTTGTCCGACTATCCGGTGTTGCAGGCATTTGTCGAAAGTTTACGTGGCACGCTGGGTGGCGATATCGCCACGCTGGAGCGTTTCTACAAGGTCGAACTGGAGGGCAACCAAGCGCGCTGGCAACTCTACCTGGCGCCGCTCGACCGCAAGATGAACCGGGTCATCAGCCTGATCCGCATCGCGGGCAACGGGGCGCGCCTGAATCTGGTTGAGGTGCAGGAAGTCAAAGGGGATCGCGTCGTAATGAAAATCTACGGGGAGGCATCCTAGCCTTGCGTGTCCGGTCGCCGGTTGTGGCCTGGATGGTGTTGCTGTGCATTTGTGCTGTCCTGGTGTCGCGCAGCCGGTTCAGCGCCGATCTTGACGCCTTTTTGCCGAGCTCCCCTTCGGCCTCTCAGCAGTTGCTGGTCGACGAACTGCGTGAAGGGGTGGTCTCGCGAATTATCCTGCTCGGCATTGAGGGAGGCGAGGAGTCGCAGCTCGCTGCCCTGAGCGATGCGCTGGCGGCCGGACTTGCAAACGATTCTGCCTTTGTACAGATCAGCAACGGCGCGGCGGATTCCATGCTGGCCGATGGCGAATTCCTGCTCCGGCATCGTTACGCGCTGAACCCGGATATCGACGCCGCCACTTTTACCGCCGACGGCCTGCGCGCCGCACTGGAAAAACAACTGGACATGCTGAGTGGTTCCACCGGCATGCTCACCGGCCAACTGCTACCCAGGGATCCGACCGGCGCCTTTCTCGGCATGCTGGAAAAACTCGGCCAAGGCGGCAGTCCGGAAAAACGCGCCGGTGTCTGGTTTTCGGCGGATGGCAGCCAGGCGTTGCTGATTGCCCACACCCGCGCAGCGGGGTTCGATCTGGATGCCCAGGCACTGGCGCTCGAGAAGCTGCACAAGAAATTTCGCGAGCTGGCCGCTGTCCAGGGCGCTGTCAAGGCGACCTTGACCTTGAGCGGGCCGGCGGTATTCGCCGTGGCCAGCCGCGCGGACATTCAACGCGACGTTGCCCGATGTTCCGTGCTCGGGGCAATGCTGGTGAGTGCGCTGATCATTTTTGCCTTTCGGTCGGCGGGCATACTGGTGTTGATCCTGCTGCCGGTGGTGAGCGGAGCACTGGCTGGCGTGGCGGCTGTCAGTCTGGTGTTTGGCACAGTGCACGGCATCACGCTGGGATTTGGCGTGACCCTGATAGGCGAAGCTGTCGATTATGCGATCTATCTGTTCACGAATACCTCGGTTGGGAGTCCGCCGCGCAAGACGCTGGCGCGTATCTGGCCGACGCTGCGCCTGGGCATGCTGACTTCCGTACTCGGTTTCGGCGCGATGCTCTTCACCGGTTTCCCCGGCCTGGCGCAGATCGGATTGTTTTCGATCGTTGGCCTGGTCGTGGCACTGGGCGTTACGCGCTGGGTTCTGCCGGAGTTGTCCCCGCCCGGATTTCAGATCGTGCTTGCGCGTTCGCTCGGACCTAGACTGGTGGAACTGGTGGCCAGGATGCGCCACCTGCGTCCGGTGTTGATCATTGCCTCTTTGCTGACCGGGATCGGGTTGCTCTCCCAAGGCGCGGCTGTGTGGGACGACCAATTGGCAAGCCTGTCCCCGGTATCGCAGAAGGCGCAGGAAACGGATCAACGCCTGCGCGCGGAATTGGGCGCGCCCGATGCCGGCCAATTGGTGGTTATCCGGGGGAAAACGGAACAGGAGGCACTGGAAAGAGCGGAGGAGGTCGGGGAAACACTGGACCGTCTGGTGCAAACCGGCATGATCGCCGGCTACGAATCGCCAGCCACTTTTCTGCCCAGCGAACGCCGGCAGGCAACGCAGCGTCAGGCGATTCCGGAGGGCAAAGTACTCGAAAACAATCTGCGCCAGGCAGCGGCCGGATTGCCGTTTCGTGCCGGCAGTTTTGCGCCATTTCTGCAGGAGGCCGCGCTGGCCAGGCAGGCAAAGCCGCTGGGTCGCGAAGATTTGCAAGGGACTGTGCTCGCACTAAAAATCGAGGCATTGCTGGTTTCCCGGCGGGACGCATGGATGGCGATGTTGCCCTTGCGCGGTACGTCGGACCCAGAGGGGGTGCGGCAGGGATTGTTGGCGTTCGAGAAGAAAGGCGTGGTCCTGCTGGACATCAAGCAGGAGGCCGATGCGCTATACCGCGATTATCGCAACCGGGCACTGATTTTTTCGCTGTTGGGAGGGGGAGCAATCGTGTTGTTGTTGCTGGGCGTTTTGCGCTCCGCGGTCCGCATTCGCGACGTGCTGGCGCCACTGGTCTGTGCGCTGGTCATGACCATCGCCGTCCTGCTCGCCACCGGCACGCGGCTGAATATCTTCCATCTGGTGGCGTTGTTGCTGGTGGTGGGCGTGGGGTCGAACTACACCTTGTTCTACGAGCGCGGCAATCGTTCCCGGTCCGACCCGCAGAGAACTGTTTTATCTCTGCTGTTTTGCAATTTTTCCACCGTGATCGCATTTGGCGTCCTGAGCTTCGCCGCCACACCGGTTCTCAAGGCCATCGGCACAACGGTGGCAGTGGGCGCTTTGTTGACGCTGATATTTGCGGCAATTCTGTCGGTGCCTGTGCAGGAAACCGGATCCGCCGGCCAGTTGGCGGAGAAGGGATAGAGCCCGTCCCGGGGACTCTTTATTCGGTAACCTCCACCCGTCTGGCCGAGCGATCGAAAATCCAGGCGACGGCGAACCCGGCCGCAAAATAATTTTTCTGCTTCAGCAGCGGGCTCGATTCGAAAACCGCGCCGCTCAGGGTGTCGGCCCGCACGAAACCACCAATCCAATGAGACCCATAGTGTTTGCTGATGGCGCCGAGAAATTGCCACCCGGCGTATCCGCCGGACGCGGAATATGCCGCCCGCTGCGGTGTGGCAAATTCCGGTTTCACGCCGTAAAACAGCTCGTGGTAGCGGTGATTGGCGAACAAGGGGCCAGTCGCCAGACCAAGATTCCAGCCTGGCCCCGGCCACAAGTCCCGTACATCCGCATTGATCCTGGGTTCGAACACCCAGCCTGCTGAATCCACATACTTGAAATTTGTGGCCACTGCCGCGCGCAATGGCAGCCTCAAATCGGCCTGTACGCGTGCATCGGCGGAACGCTGCAAATGGATTTCCAGGGTGGGTCCAATTTCCAGCGTGGCGTCCAGGTCGGGCATGCCCTGCCGCGCAGCATTATCGTCGCTCGACACCGGGACCGAGCCGTTGATGCTGACGTGCAGATTCAATTGGTCGTTGCGGAGAAGATTCCCGCGCACGCTGTTGCGATCCGCGTTGAGAAAATCGCCGCGGTAGACGAAATAGGGCACCGGCAGCACATAAGTGCGCCGTTCATCCGACCCCCGGTAGTCGGGAAAATCGATGACCGCAACCCCTGCGCCGGCTTCCCACAGCGGCAATTCGGTCGCGGCGGAAACGCCGACTCCGGAAGCGCATACCAAAGTTAAAAAGGTCACCAACGCGATTTTTATTGGGTGTGCATGGATGGCAACGCCTGAGCACCTTTTGAGTCCTTGCATGGCTGGGGAATGCGGTCTGAAAAGTCAACAACGTGCGATCAGCAGTACGTTTGCAAACGGCGTTCCCCGGCTCATCGATTCCATTCGCACGGAGAATCCCAGGGCCTCCAGCGCCGCGCGCCAGTCGTCGGCGGCGCGGCAGTGGTGGGCGGGCAGGCCCTGGCCGCGACACAAAGTGGAGAAACTGTCCGCCCATCGGGTGACGAGAAAGCGGAATCCGCCATCCGCGTCGCCTATCCGCAGCAGCAGCATTCCGCCGCCGCGAAGGGACCGGGCGATCTGTTCCAGAACCCGGTTCTGGGCGCCCGGTTCCAGGTAATGCAGGACATCCAAGACCACAACCATGTCCGCATCCGGAAACTGTGCGTTGCGCAAATCCCCGGTTTGAATCTGTGCGTGGTCTTGCAGCGCAAGGCGCCCCCAGTTGGCCACCTTGTCCTGCAGTTCAATTCCTTGCAGCGACCAATGGCGCGGCGGCGGTGGCCAATCCGAGGGCCAGGCATTGGCTTCGAAGCTGGATTGTGCGGAAACCAGCAATGCGCCTAACACGCCTTGCCCGCAACCCAGATCGAGGATGCGCGATCCTTCGCCAATCAGGCCGCGGGACAGCAGGGCAGGGAACACCGGGTCCATGCCCAGTTTGCCTCGCGCAAAATAGTAGGGATAGCGGCCTGCCGGTCGGTACAGTTGTGCGGCCGCTTCCACGAGGGTGCGGTAGTCGCGGGAGATCATTACGCCGCTTCGAGCCGGTGTTTTCTTTTCGACCGTCTGGCGATCAGGATCGGCAGCCGGATCAGGAACTCCAGAAAAAGCCGGGTATGCATCCAGGTGAGCAGGGCGTTGTCGCGCCCATAGCGAAAATGCGAAACGCCGCCCTCATCTTTCCGGAAATATCGAACGGGTGTGGGCAGATTCTGCGTTGGCAAACCAGACCAGACCAATCTGACCGCCGCTTCCACGTCAAAATCGAAGCGCCGCATCCAGCGCTGGCTCCGCATCAACTCGAGCAGGGCAGGGGCCGGATATACCCGCATGCCAAAAAGGGAATCGCCAATGCCACCCCAAAGCGTTTCCAGATTGGCCCACCAATTCGAAATCTTCCGTCCCCGCACCCTGAGCAGCGGTGCACTGGCATCGAAGACCGGGCAGCCGAGTACCAACGCGTCCGGTTGTGCGGCGGACGCCCGCATGAAGTCGGGAATTTTTTCGGCTGGATGCTGGCCATCGGCATCCATCGTCAGGACGTGGGTGAATCCATCCGCCACCGCCAGGGTCAAACCGTGCAGTACCGCGGCACCTTTACCCTGATTCTTTTCCAGTACCGACACGCGCAGGTTTCCTTCACTTTGCGCGAGCCTCTGCAACTGCTCCGCAGTGCCATCGTTGCTGCCATCCATCACCACCCAGACCGGGTTCCAGAATTCCAGGGCTTTCCGAACGGTGTCGATCACCCTAACGCCCGTGTTGTAACTGGGAATCAGGACCAGATGGGTGTTCGAGGTCGTGGACACGGAAGATTTTTCGGAAGGCATTTCGCTTGTGCAGGAAATCCTAGGGTGCCGGTGTCGGGCTTCGGGACTGCAAAACCGGTGGAGCCGCGCGGGCGGGCACATCAGGGGTGATTTCCGTCCGGTAATAATTCTCCAGTTCGCGCACAAATTCCTTCACATCGCCTTCGACATGAAACCGGCGCCCCAGGCGCGCCCGATAGATCAGCGGCATCGGTGGCCTCTTGAGGATCGGCCAACCTTTGCCCAGAAACGCACTGTTGGTCTCGATGAATACGGTCTGGATCGGCACGCCGGCCTTCTTGGCAATCAGCGCGAATCCGCCTTTGAAGTCGTTCACAGGATTGCGCCGCGTCCGGGTGCCTTCCGGAAATATCAGGAGCTGACAGCCTGCATGCAATTCCTCGGTGGCGTGCCGGATCATTTTCGAGGCCGAATCGTTTTGGATATATCCCGCCAAACGCGCGACGCCGCCCAGCACCAGGCTGTCCCGGATTTCCGCTTTCATGATGCAGGTGATGTCGGGCAGGCGTGACATGACCAGCACTGCATCCAGCAGGCAGGGGTGATTCGGCGCAACAATCAATCCTCGCTCATTCCGGAGCGCATCCAGCGCCTTCAGTTCCAGTTTGAGGATGCCGCTGGCCTGGAGGATGGCGAGATAACTGCGATACCACCAACCGATGCTGTTGCGTCCGAACCAGGCACCAGCCTTGCGAGGAAGAAATGGCCGAAGCGGGGTGCTGATCAATGTATAGAGCAGGCCAACCATGCCCAAATAGGCAACGCCGAAAATCAAGACCGCCGACTGGTAGATCTTTCCCCCTAGCTTGAGCAACGCGTGCATGTTTCGGCAGTCCGGTTCCGTTGCGATGGAGCGGCGCTCGAGGATCTCTGAGCGGATCGTATCGAGCAACCCCGTTCCATTGTAGTGGGGGAATCCGTGCCCGCCAAATTTGTCCCCGCCGATCGTGAAGGCGGTCCCGCCGGCGGGTGGGAGGATTGCCCTGCCTTCTCATGCAAAGCGACGCCCCGTTGCGCCGGCAGGATGATGCGCACCAACTGCAACAACCTGAAGACCCGCAGTGTTTCGGCTTGGTGTACGGTGTATTGCATGCGAAGATTCCTGTTTCTATTGCGGCACGCAGGCCGCCAACGGCAGTCGCAAAATAGCTTAGCATCCGTATACCGGATGGTCATTTCTGGAATCTCGAACTGAAGTGAGCGAGTGAGTCTGACGTGAAATCCGCACTGGTCACCGGAGGCAGCGGCGCCATCGGCGCCGCCATTTGCAGGGCCCTTGCGGCACAGGGAATGCAAGTGTTCGTGCATGCAAATGTGCATGTCGAAGAGGCCGAGCAGCTTGTTGCAGACTTGCGGCAGGGGGGCGCGCAAGCCCGCGCTGTTGTGTTCGACGTAACTGATCGGAGCGCTGCCGCGCAGGTGCTGGGAAAACTGGTCGAGGCCGCGCCAATCCAGGTGCTGGTCAACAATGCCGGCATTCACGACGACGCTCCCCTGGCGGGAATGCGTGCCGAGCAATGGGATGGTGTGATCGACGTGTCCTTGAACGGCTTTTTCAACGTCACCCAGCCCCTGTTGTTGCCCATGATGGGGACCCGCTGGGGGCGGATCGTGAATATTTCGTCGATGGCCGGCGTGATGGGCAATCGCGGTCAGGCGAACTATGCTGCGGCAAAGGCCGGTCTGCACGGCGCGACCAAGTCCCTGGCCCTGGAACTGGCTTCGCGAGGGGTGACGGTCAACGCCGTGGCGCCCGGGATCATTGCCTCTGCCATGAGCGAAACTGCATTCCCGAAACAATTGATCGATTCTCTGGTGCCGATGAAACGAGCCGGCAAACCGGAAGAGGTTGCAGCGCTGGTGGGATTTCTGGCTTCGGACGCGGCAGGGTATATCTCCGGGCAGGTGATCTCCATCAATGGGGCAATGGCTTGAAAGCGGCGAACGGTAAACGGTGAACGGTGAAGCGTGAAAAAAGACCGATGACTTTCCGGACAAGTGGTAACGAGAAGCAACGGCTAGAGGATCGTCCAGACATCCCGGTCCGGCACCGTTAACGGTTTACCGTTCACCGTTTACCGATTGCCGCCTTTACATGCGCTGGGACATTTTCTGTTCGGTGGTGGACAATTTAGGCGACATTGGCGTGGCCTGGCGACTGGCGCGCCAACTCGCAGCCGAGCATCGGGCCGTGGTGCGCCTGTGGGTGGATAATCTCCTTGTTTTTCACGCGCTGGCGCCAGCGCTGGATCCGCAGAATCCGTGTCAAACGCTTGGGGAAATTGAGGTACGGCAATGGCCCGATCCTTTTCCGGGGGTCGAGCCTGTTGATGTTGTGGTCGAAACCTTCGGTTGCGATCTGCCACAGGCCTATCTCGAAGGGATGGCGAAGCGGGCCCGCCCGCCGGTGTGGATCAATCTGGAATACCTGAGCGCCGAGCATTGGGTCGAGAATTGTCACCGGCTGCCGTCGCCACACCCCCGGTATGCCCTGACGCGGTATTTTTTCTTTCCTGGATTTACGCTCCGAACCGGCGGCGTGTTGATCGAACATGGACTCCTCGCTCAGCGCCGGGCGTTTCAGGAGGATTCCGCTGCGATGGCGGCATTTCTGGCAGGCGTCGGTGTGCCGTCAAAGCGAGGGCAGGAGCATCTGGTCTCCATGTTTTGCTATCCGGAGGCGCCGGTCCGCGCCTTGCTCGATGCATGGGAAGCTGGTGCGCAACCCCTGCGCTTGCTGACCTTCCAGGGAACGGCTGCCGCCCGGATGTTTGCGGGTTGGGGATTTGTGTCCGGGCAACGGCGTGGCGCGCTGACAGTGGACGTCCTGCCGTTTCTCTCGCAGGCGGACTATGATCGGGTCTTATGGGCCTGCGACTGGAATTTTGTGCGGGGGGAAGATTCCTTCGTTCGCGCCCAACTGGCGGGGCGGCCGATGGTCTGGCAGGCGTATCCGCAAACCGAAAACTCCCACTACCTGAAAATCGAAGCCTTTCTGTCCCGGTATCTGGCCAATTCGGACCCTTCAGCAGCCCCACTGAGCGAACTCTGGAGAGCGTGGAACGGCATGAACCCGGGTGCTGGCCTGGCGGGATCCTGGAACGCGTGTTTGGCGGGCCAGGATGCTATCGCAGCCGACGCGTTGCGGTGGGGGGATGCGCTGCAAGAAACCGGTGATCTGGCGGCCAGTCTGGCGAAGTTTTGCACGGAGCGCGTATAATCTGCGCCTTTTTCGCAACCTCCGTCAGGACACAACATGATTCAGGCTCAGGAAGTGCGCGTCGGCAATGTCATCATGGTCGGCAAGGATCCCATGGTCGTCCTGCGCGCCGAATACAACAAGGGCGGCCGCAACGCCGCCGTGATGAGGATGAAACTCAAGAACTTGCTCACCGGCGGCGGCAGCGAGCTCGTCTACAAGGCCGATGACAAGCTGGAAAACATCGTGCTCGATCGCAAGGATGTCACCTACTCCTACTATGCCGATCCGATGTACGTGTTCATGGACGGTGAATACAACCAGTACGAAGTCGAGAAGGAGAATCTGGGCGACGCGCTCAATTATCTCGATGACGGACTGCCCTGCGAGATGGTGTTCTACGACAGCAAGCCGATTTCCGTGACCCTGCCCAACTCGGTGGTTCGCGAAATTTCCTATACCGAACCCGCGGTGCGCGGGGACACGTCCGGAAAAGTGCTCAAACCAGCCAAGATATCCACCGGGTTTGTGGTGAATGTGCCGCTGTTCTGTGAAACCGGCGACAAGATCGAGATCGATACCCGCACTGGGGAATATCGGAGCCGGGTGAAAGGTTAAAGGCCGGAGAACGGTGATT
Organism: Burkholderiales bacterium; assembly: GCA_046155535.1. Taxonomy (GTDB): domain Bacteria; phylum Pseudomonadota; class Gammaproteobacteria; order Burkholderiales; family JACQAP01; genus JACQAP01. The sequence goes on along the minus strand of JBJXFN010000067.1, from coordinate 17,766 downwards.
CGTGATCAGCAAACGCTGACTTGAAAATACAGGGCCGCATTTCCAGCTCTGTGCACTTCAATCTGCCGCCGTGCCGGGCAGAATGGAATTGGCCGAATTGTAAGTTTGACAATTATCAAATTTGTTGCAATACCTTAATTTCATAATCAGGAGTGGAAATGATTCCCATCAGAACCATCAAGACAAAAGAGGAGTTGGTCATGCGTCGAACCAGTGGTTTCACCTTACGGGTGATCAGAATTGGAAAGGTGATTTTCGCGTTCACGTTGGCGACGCTCGCAGTGCAGGCTCAGGCGCAGCTTACCAATCGTGCAGGGAAGTGGGAGGCCACGCTGCAACTCAATTATTCGGACTCAACGGATATTCAAGGCAGCACAGGTTCACAGGCCACGATCGACAGCGAATACGGTTTCGGACTGGGTTTCGCCAAAAACCTCAACGATCACCTTGCGCTGGGTGTTGATTTCGCGTGGAGCCAGCCGGATTACATTGCCACAGTGACGCCAGCAGCAGGGAACGGGAATTCCGCCTACACGGTGTCGGGCACGCTCGAAACGTACAGCACGCACGTGGTCGCAACCTGGAATTTGCTCGCCCAGCCTCTCACGCCCTTCGTATCCGGGGGCGTCGGCGGGACCTGGGTGGACACCAATATACCCGCCGGTCCTCCTGTGAACGTGTGCTGGTATGATCCTTGGTGGGGATACTACTGTGGTCCGGTGTACCCGACCCGCTCGGACACGTATTTCAGCTACAACGCCGCGGTGGGGTTACGCTGGGATTCCAGGGAAAAATGGTTCTTGCGCGGGCTCGTCGGCAAGCAGTGGCTGGACGTGGGCGGGGACGTAGGGACACCGTCAATCACCAACTACCGTTTCGACCTGGGGTTTCGCTTCTAGCGCCTTTGCGCCGCACTCCGCAGAGTGCGGGAATTGTCTTGGAGCGCCGCGTCGGTATCAAAAAAGAGTCCTGACATCTTTTCCGCTCTGAATCCACCCCGCATGCTCAGCGCATTGCGCTGAGCATGCGTTTGTCTGGGGGAGACGGCCGCGGGATCCTCTGGCTACTTCTTACTGACGGGCTTTACTGCGATCGCCAGTGCTTCACTGTAGGTGATGTCGACAAGATCGCCCACCTGGACCTTCTTCAGATTTGCTGGATCGCGAGCCTTGATCGTGCGCGAATTCCCTTCCGGCCCGGTCAGGGTCACGGTGCCTTGGGTCAGGTCGATCGCCGTGATGGTGGCGGTCAGCGTCACCGACTGCACAGCCGATCCGGCGGGTGATTCGCCGGGCTTCGCAGTGGTCACCTTTTCCGCTTCGCTAACGCCGGGCGCACCCTTGTTTGCGGGCTTTACCTGCCATGCCAGTGCTTCGGTATAGGAGACGAGAACTTCGTCACCCACGCTCACCTGCGCCAGATTCTTCACGTCCTCTCCTGCCGTGACGACGATTTCCTCGCCGTTTACGTCTTTCAGCGTCACCACGCGTTGAGGCAGGTCGATGGCTGTAACCGTCAGGCGCGCCTCGACGATATCCTCCACTCGCCCGGCGGGTTTCTGCGAGGTGGCGCAACCTGCGAGCAGAGCGAGCGTCATGACGGCAGCGAAGATATGCGGATTCATTGGTGTTTCTCCTCATTGGTAAAAGCGCGAAGTGTAGCCCAACTTACACAAGCCGTAATGGCCGGCAGCATGAACGCCAGTGGCCCGGGCATCGTGGCGGCGTCTCGAGCGTCCTCAGCGCCGTGTGACGGAACGAATCGGGGAAGTCGCCGTTGCTGGGATCGGCGACGGCGCATCGGATGTGAGCGAGCTGAAAAGGAAAAGTCTGCTGCCGAGCATTGGCGACGGGATTCGTTACCGGCTCACCGGGCAGCATCCCATCCATTCCGGGTCGATGTCGACTGCGTCAAGAATGAAACCGGGACTTTCGTCGGAGTTGGCGAGGCGTTCTGACGGTCCTTGCCCAAGACATGTCAATGGACATCAACTCATCCGCCAACGCTTCAGCGCTGTGCCAGGCGCGCACGCACCAGGGCGATATGAGCCCGCAGCGAATACAGCATGTGCGCGAAGGCAACCGGCACTTGCATGCGTTTGGCCCTGAATTCGATGTCCTCCAGGGACTCCCGAAGATCTTCGGCTGACGTCCCGGGCGCACGCGCCTCGAGGTCGGCCTCCAGGAACTTGAGTTTCCCGTAGAGGTTGAAGATGCGAACCCGCATTCCCCACCCGAAGATCGCCTGCATCATGCGCAGCAGCGGATAGGCCACGCCCAGGATCGGAATTAGCAGCACCAGAAAACGCGCGACAAACACCGCCATCCAGAACGGCAGGTAACGCTGCAGGAACGGCGGGCCCGTTTGGTAGAAATGCTGCGCGTGTTCGCTCAACGGCAAGTCGATCGGTTCGGCGGCGGGAAATTGGCCGGTTCTCTGGAAAATCCCCGGCTTGGAGTGGAGCTGCGAGGCGGCCTCGAGCAGCAGGTACTGGATCGCGGGATGGAGATCTTCGCGCACGACCAGGCTGCACTTGGGGGCGACCAGCACCAGATCAGCGGGCGGCCGATTCCTGGCCAGGTCCGCGACCCCCTGCGGGACGATGAGCTTGTTCAAGTACGGACGCAATGCGATGTGCGCATCCGCCCTCGGAAAAGACATCGCATTCATTCGCTCGGAAGCAAGAAGCTGGCGGACAACAGTATATTCCCATGGGGCCACCATCACCGCCATGTCGATCTCGCCGCGAAGCAGATTAGCGCCGGCATCCTGCGAGGTCAGGTCGAGCAATTCCGTGCCGGTCACGTCCAGACCCAGGGCGACGATCAATTCCGAGGCGAGCTTGCGCGTTCCGCTGCCCTCCGGGCCGATCGAAATGCGCCGGCCCTTGAGCATGTTCGCAGGCGTGCGCGGCAGATCGCCGCGGCTGAAAAACCACAACGGTTCGTAGAACACTGTGCCCAGTGACAACAATTCAGGCGCCTGCGCCGCTTCGACGATTCCGCCCTGGACAAATGCGACGCTCACGCCGGAACTCTCGTCGCCCAGCAAACGGACATTGTCCACGGCACCGTTGGTGGGGACGAGTTGCAGGCTGACACCGTGGCGGGCGAGCAGCGCGCGGTAGTGTTCGCCGATCTCGGCATAGACACTTCCCGGTGCACCGGTGGCCATCATGACGATGCGTGGTGGCGCCGGACTGAGCATCGCGAGCAGCACCGCGAACGCGACGAAACCGGCGAATACGCCGATCGCCGGCAGGAAAAATGGTGATTGCAACCATACTCGGCCGGGCTTTTTCGCTGTCGTCTGGATCATGATCCGGGAACTCCCTTTTCAGGCAGCGAAACTTTTTCGCGTCTGTCACAACCGGAGAGATTCTATTTTATGGCTGCGCCAGCTGGCAACAATGCCGCGCCGCGCGCAGTCATTCAACCACAAGTTTGTCGTTTGCAAGATGGGTGACTGTCGGAAAGATCGTGTACCGTATCGACTGTCAATTCAGCCTCCCTCGCCAATCACAGAGTCCGGGGTCGCCGTGGACGATTGCCCGTCATGGGTTCCTGTGACCGCGCATGCAAAAATTTTGCGTCTTGAATCCGAGCCGAGCTATAGTACCCCGCACCCCGTCCACAGCCGGACGAACATGTCAAATCAGGAGATCATCATGCGGCACACAAACATCCTTGCAATCGCAACAGCCCTCTTCATTTTCGCCACGACCCCCGCCCTCGCCAACGGCCTCTACGTAGGCGGCGGTGCCGGCACCGCCAGCATCGAAGACAGCCCGACCAAACCTGCAGGTGTCACATTCAGCGAATCCGACGCCGCATGGAAGGTGTTCGGTGGCTACCGCTTCGACGTTCTGCCGATCGTGAGCCTTTCCGGTGAAGTGGGTTTTCGAGACCTTGGCAAGCCGAGCGCCGGCGCGGCCGAGTACACGCTCGACGGATTCGACTACGCCGCACTCGCCGGAGTCGGCCTCGGGCCGGTGGAACTTTTCGCTCGCCTGGGCGGCATGCAATACGACCTGGAGAAGAACAACGGCGGCACGAAGACCAGTTTCGACGGCACCGCGCCGGTGTACGGGGTCGGCGCCAGATTCACCTTGTTCAGCATCGGCGTACGCGCCGAATACGAGATGATCGACATCGACGAACTGGATACCGTCGAGATGATCTCTGTGAGTGCGTTCTTCGAGTTTTGAGGCAATCCTCAACCTGTATTGAGGCATTTTCATGACGAGGCATTTGGTACTCCCAGCACTGCTCGCGGTCTTTCACGCTATGCCGGCCAGTGCGCAACAAGGCAGCGAAGAGCTCGCGAAGAAACTCTCCAACCCTGTCGCCGCGCTGATAAGCGTGCCCTTGCAACTGAACTACGACGACAACATCGGTCCCAATAACGGCGAGCGCTGGACACTGAACGTCCAGCCGGTGGTCCCGATCACGTTAAACAAGGACTGGAACCTGATCTCGCGCACCATCCTGCCGATCACTGACCAGAAGGACGTCGTGCCCGGTTCGAGCGAGTCGGGCATCGGCGACATCCTCCAGACCGTGTTCTTTTCACCAAAGGCGCCAACGACGAAGGGACTGATCTGGGGTGCGGGGCCCGTGTTTTTGCTGCCGACCGCGAGCGACGACCTGCTCGGCGCGGAGAAATGGGGCATCGGGCCGACCGGTTTGGTGCTCAAGCAACAGGGCCCGTGGACGTTTGGGGCACTCGCCAACCATATCTGGTCGGTTGCCGGTGACGAAAGCCGCAACGACATCAGCAGCACCTTCATCCAGCCCTTTATGTCGTATACAACCAAAACCGCATGGACCTATTCGCTGAACACCGAGTCTACGTATGACTGGAAATCGGAGCAGTGGTCGGTACCGATTAACGCGAGCGTTTCCAAGGTCACGAAGTTCGGAAAACAACTGGTCAGCATTGGCGGCGGTGTCCGCTACTGGGCCGAGAGCTTTGATAGCGGGCCGGAGGATTTCGGCTTGCGCTTCGTCGCGACATTTCTGTTTCCAAAGTGATAAGTTCGGCAAGGTGGAGTCCCGGAAGTCCTGAGGCGCGTCCCGGAATACCTCGAGGCGCGGCCGAGCGGATCGCAAGTATTTCTGTTGGATCCCCAGCCGATCATGGAAACACACTTTACAACACCGGACGGGCTGAGGGGCTAAGGATCAAGCGACTGCCGCTATCTCCTGTGATTGCGCCCGCGTATGCAATTGGAGCGGTTGCCTCGTACTGGATGATCGACGCGTTGCCGGATTTTGGGTGCAAGGCAATGTCCAGGATGTCCGCCGACTAACGCCTGCGAGCGTCGACCAAATGGCGACCGGGCAAACCGAATAGGAGAAAATCATGGCGCGAATGCTCAAAGGAATCTGGCTTGCTGCCCTGGCGGTGTCGATGCATCCCGCTTTCGCTGAATCTGACGGCGGCACTTGGGAAAAATGGAGTCTCAGCCTCGGCGGCTTTGCCGCAACTCTCGGCGCCGACGTCCGCATCGGCACGCCGGGTGTCGGCGCTGAGATCGACCTCGAAGAAGCCCTCGGCATGGAGAGTTCCCAAGCCGTGTTCCGGGTCGATGCTGGTTATCGGTTTGGCGCAAGCCGCAAGCATCGTATGGATTTCACCTGGTTCGATCTTTCCCGCGAGGCCACCAGAACCCTGTCCCGGGATATCGATATTGACGGTACGACTTACCCGCTCGGTACGACGGTGGACAGCGAATTCGACCTGGCCTTCTACAATGTGCGCTACAGCTATTCCTTTCTGCAGGACGATCGTGTGGATCTGGCCGGATCGGTCGGCCTTCATGTTACCGATATCGGGCTGAAAGTCCGGTCAACGGCGCAAGGGTCCGCAGGTGACGTCGTCACGGCACCGCTGCCCCTGATTGGCGCGCGACTCGACGTGGCGCTGACCGAGAAGTGGACGATGCGATCATCGGTCGAGCTTCTGTACCTCTCGGTCGACGATTTCAAGGGCCAGATCAGCGATATGCTCATTGCCGCCGAATATCGCGCCTGGAAAAACTTCGCCATTGGTGCCGGAATTAATGCCGTGCGCATGTCACTCGAGGTGGACAATGAATCCTCCGGTGCGAATTTCGTGGGCGACGCCAACATCGACTTTGCCGGACTGCTCTTCTACGGAAAACTGCTGTTTTGAGCCTTGTTCAAGAAGTGGTGACGAACAGGCCATAGGCGGTCAGACACGGAAATTGGTGCTGTGAACTCGACTCACCGACGCAATGTTACGGTTCGTTTCCGAACCCGGCGTCCGGACTGCCTGCGGCCCGGTGCTGGCATTCCTCGAATCTCGGTGCACTCGGCTATGCTTGACTTTCGTACCTCGATGAAAGTAGAGCGGCAGCAGATGCACCGGCATCGGCAGTGCCAGCGAACACGGGAGTCATCAGTCCTTTCTTGATTTTCCTTGCTCTATTCTCCTTTTCGATACGACCGCGCCCGACATGGGGACGGGCACGATCGTTCTAAAGGACTTGGCATTTTCTCAGCGCGGCATCACTGCCGCGCCATGGCAATGCGGATGGCGTCGGCGGGGTCAACCACGTGTTTCCCGTCGTCCTCGGCGATTGAGAGTTGCACACCCTTGACCTTGCCGTTGAAGGCGTTGTCGCCGGACTTGTAGTCCGGGGAGACCGCGGAGCCGCCGTCCTTGCCGACGTCGCAGCCGTCGTCGGCGGAGAAGATGAACGCCAGGGTCGCGTCGATGCGACCTTCGCCGACCTTCTTGCCGTCGATAAACAGCGTCGCCATGCCGCCTTTGCCCAGCCCGCCGCCGTCATAGGCGAACTCCATGCGCACCTGGTGTTCGCCTGCCGGGATCGGTGTCGCTCCTTCGATGATGAAGTGCTTGAAGCCGCCCCAGTTGTAGCAGTACTTGAGCTTGCCGCCCTTGGCGTAAAGACTCCAGCCGCCGATGTCGGCACCCTGGGCGATGATCACGCCTTCGGCGCCCCCTTGCGGCACCACGATCACGGCCGTGACGGAGTGCGACTTGTTCTTGATGCTGAGGACGCAGTTCTCCGACAGATGCCCCATGCCGCCGGCCAGGAGCTGGGTCTTGCCCTTGATAAGCACGGGGCGGCCGGCGGTGTCCGGGTTCATTTTCTCGATCATCCGGTCGTCAAGAGGCAGCACCTTGTAGCGTGTCGCCTCGATGATAAAGAGCCGCTGCAGTTCCTTCAATTTCTGCGGCATTTCCTTCGACAGGTCCTTCGACTGGCTCCAGTCCTTGGTGGTGTCGTAGAGCTCCCAAACGTCGTCCTCGAGTGGCGGGCGTATGCTCATGGAAGCCCACGGCGTGTAGTGCTTCGTCACCGCGCACCATCCCTTGTGATAGATGCCGCGGTTGCCCATGACCTCGAAGTACTGCGTCTCGTGGTATTCCGGCGCTTTGGCGTCGTTGAACCCATGAAGCATGCTGGTGCCTTCGATCGGGTCCTGCTGAATCCCGTCAACAGATACCGGCTCGGGAATACCCGCCGCTGCGAGGATCGTCGGCGCCACGTCAATCACATGGCTGAACTGCGAGCGGATCTCGCCCTTGGCCTTGATGCCCTTCGGCCAGTGCACGATGGTGCCGTTGCGCGTGCCGCCGAAATGCGAGGCCACTTGCTTGGTCCACTGGTAGGGTGTGTTCAGCGCGTGTGCCCAGCCCACGGCGTAGTGGTTGTAAGAGTCGGGCCCGCCGAGCTTGTCGAGACGAGCATTGAGGTACTCGGGCGTCTCAAGCGCCTGCAGGCCGTTGAAGTAGCTCATTTCGTTGAAGCAACCGTTGATCGAGCCCTCGGCGGAGGCGCCGTTGTCGCCGATGATGTAGTAGATGAGGGTATCGTCGGCGACGCCCAGCTTATCGAGCATGTCGAGGAGCCGTCCCACGTGGTGGTCGGTGAACTCCAGGAAGCCCGCGTAGACCTCCATCTCCCGGCGCAGCACGGGCTTGAACGAATCCGGCATGTCATCCCAGCCCGGGACCTCCTTGGGGCGCGCAGTGAGCGGGCAGTCCGCCGGGATCACGCCAAGTTTTTTTTGTCGGGCGAAGATCTCCTCGCGCAGCTTGTCCCAGCCTGCGTCGAATTTGCCCTTGTACTTGTCGGCCCACTCCTTGGGCACGTGGTGCGGCGCGTGGGTGGCGCCCGGCGCGAAGTACATGAAAAAGGGCTTGTCCGGGGCGAGGGCCTTCTGCTGCGAGACCCAGCCGATGGCCTTGTCGGCCAAGTCCTCCATCAGGTGGTAACCCTCTTCAGGCGATCGCGGCGCCTCGATCGGGGTCGTGCCCTCGTAGAGAGAGGGGTACCACTGGTGCGCTTCGCCGCCGATGAAGCCATAGAAATACTCGAAGCCGCCACCGCCGGTGGGCCACTGATTGAACGGCCCGACCGGGCTTGATTCCCACACCGGCACTTCGTGACACTTGCCGAACTGCGCCGTGTTGTAGCCGTTGAGCTTGAGCGTCTTCGCCAGCGGCGACATGGAATTGGGCAGCACCGAGGAGTATCCCGGTGCGCCGGTGGCAATTTCGGTGATGCCGGCCATGCCGGCGGAGTGGTGATTGCGGCCGGTCAGCAGCGCTTGCCGTGTTGCCGAGCAGATCGCCGTGGTATGGAAGCGGTTGTACTTCAAGCCGCCCGCCGCCAGCTTCTCCGCGTTGGGCGTCTGGCAGGGGCCGCCGAAGGCGCTCGACGCGCCGAACCCGGCGTCATCGATGAGAATAACCAGAACATTGGGCGCGCCCTTGGGCGGCCGCAACTGCTCGATCGGCGTCAACTTTGTGTCCGGATCCTTCGCGTCGTAGGTGATCAGTCGGGGCCGCGACGTGTTCGGCATGGGCAGGTGAGAACGATGCTTCTTGTCTGATGGATCGGACATTTTTTCTCCACTCGTTTGGTAGTTAGCGTAATTTATGGGTCAAGCAATCTTGAATAATGCGGCGACAACGCCCTTGATCTGCGTCAACTTCGTGTCTGGATCCTTCGCGTCCCGGGTGATTAGTCCGTGTCGCGCCGTGTTCGGCATGGGCAGGTGAGAACGATGCTTCTTGTCTGATGGATCGGACATTTTTTCTACCACTCGTGTGGTCGTTAGCGCAATTTATGGATCAGGCAATCTTGAACAATACGGCGAAAACGCCCTTGAAAAGCAAGATTTCTCAATGGCTGTTTTTTCCAGTGCTTTCAGAGAATGGGAAATTCAAGTCACCTTCTCCCGCATCGACGAGTATATCGCCAGCCTGACAATGGAGCAATCGCGCGGTGTTTACTGAAAATTCTTTTCTCTCGATGACCATTCGACCCCTGAATCGACGCCAAGCTCGTGCAACCAGGGAATCATGCGCGATAAGATTTTCGCCTTATGCAGGCCGGCGACACGGCGTCCAGGCTGACTTGCCCTCAACCCGAATCGCCTTGGTCGCGAATTTGGAACTTGATCAGAGCTTCCCTATGCCTGACCTGCCAGCGCTGTTGCCGACGATGATGAATCGGCAGCGGGATGCGCACTCTCCCGATCTCAAGGAGATCAACATTTGACCCCAACTTCGCTTGCCACGCTCGGCCAGATCGTCGCGCGTGTGCTCGAGATGTACGGACTGGATGCGCAGTCCATGTTCAAGCGGCGCGGCATCGACCCGGCGCTGCTCAGCAACCCGAATGCGAGGATTCCGTCCCGCATCTGGGATGCCCTGGCACGCGATGCCGCCGCGCACATTCCGGATCCGGCGTTCGGACTGCTTGCGTCCCGGTGCTGGCATCCCTCGAATCTCGGTGCACTCGGCTATGCCTGGCTCACGAGTTCGACGTTGCGGACCGGGCTGGGACGCGTTGTGCGCTATTGGCGTCTGCTGGGAGAAGGGTCCACGACCCGGTTGGAGGAATCTTCCGCCGGACCCAAGATCGTGCTGGCCAGGCAGGGGCAAAGTCCGGTATCGAGCGCCGTCACGGCAGATTTCGTCGTATCGCTGCTGGTGGACATGTGCAAGATGAACGCGGGCTCGTCGCTTCGGCCTGCAGCGGTGCGCCTGCGGCGCATGCGACCGAAAGACGGCGAGGCGTACCGTCGCCACTTCGGTTGCGTGGTTTACTTCGCCACAGACGAAGACAGCTTCACGCTCTCACGGGCGGACGCCGATCGTCCGCTGCCGACGTCGAACCGCCAGCTCGCGGCAACCCTGGACCGGACCCTTGCCGAGCAGCTGGCACACCTCGACAAACGTGACGTGGTGGCTCGCTGCCAGGCATGCCTGCTCGATCAGCTGTCCTCCGGCGAGTTATCCGAAGACGCGATGGCGGAGCAACTCCACATGAGCCGTCGCACGCTCCAGCGCAAGCTCGCCGAGGCGGACCTCACCTACCAGAAGCTGGTCGACGATACGCGACGAGACCTCGCGATGCGTCACCTCGAAGACCCGCGGCACTCCATCACCGACGTCACCTTCCTGCTGGGCTTCTCACAGCAGAGCGCCTTCACACGCGCATTCAGACGCTGGACGGGCATGTCGCCCACCGCCTACCGCGCGCAGCATTCCGTGGCCGCCTGACGGCCGGCCTTTTTCCCTCCTGCGCCGGCAGTGATTCCGGCCACCATCGGGCCGGGATGTGCTCGCTCCCTCCTGTCGCAAGCGGACAAACGGTTGACGCATCGGGTCAAGCGCTTTGCTTCGCGCCAACGGACACTGCACTTGCGCGCCAGTCTCCCCGACCAGTGCGCTTCGTGTGTGTCTCCCCGTCAGGGGGAAAAGGAGCGAGGACGATGGACTACCGGGTTTTCAGCAGGTCGAGTGGCGACGACGAGAACAGCACTGAGGCGCATGTGTTCGCACGCGCCTACCGCGAGGCGTGGCGCTCCATTCACGGCTGCGATCCGACAGGCCGCCACGAAGTCCCCGCGTTGGAACTCGTCATCGACTACGGCGCTCGGACGCCGGTGTTAGTCGCCAGTTCAAACACGGGCGCAGCACCCTCCACGCGGCGCGCTGAACCCACGTCCGCCACTGTGGTTGTTCCGATCGGAGGGCGACATGGCCACTGATCTCTGGGCACGCATTCGACAACTGTTTGGCAAGAGCATGCCGTCACAGGAACTCGAGCAAATACTTGTCGGCTGGAGCGCGGAAGAACGAACGGGAAACTCCAGGTCCGCAGGAAACCGCGAAGTTCTGCACCCGATGAAGGGGTGGATGACAGAGAGCGCCGACCGCGCTCCGAATGATATGAATCCCCCATGGAAGGTCCGGCATGCAGCGCATCGCCGGAGCACGGAGAGGTGATCATGCATGCATCAGCGTTCGTCGCCACCGGCACCGCAGGCTTCCTCGCAGGCGGCACCACGGGCGCGGTTGCCGGCGTTCTGGCGTGGACGGTTTTGCTGATCGCGCGGTGGCGACTTCGGGAGCGCGACACGAAAGCCTTGCCGGGACCCTCGAAGCCACAGGCCTCTGCGTACGCGGAGATCGAGGACGTCATCGACCGCCTCGACGACATCGCGCGGGAGCGCAATTGGGATCTTGGCAAGCGCTTCGTCATCGCCCGCATGGCCTGCGAGAACCGGACGATGTCCATTGACGAACTGGAGCGGCGCTACGATCAGGGGCTCGGATCAGCGCCCGATAAAGATACGACGGAACACCCCGGAAAGCCCGGAGGATGACGAATCGGTGTGACTGTGGCTATGTGATTGGCATCTGATTGGTGATCAGTGCCAAACGGAGTTCATGCGCAGAAGCATCCGGGAACGCACGAAACCCGGGTTAGCGCAGTCACACCCGATTTATTCCGGGCCGGATGGATTCGCGTCCGTGGCGCCTGAGCCTATCGCTCCTCAGGCGCCACGGTACTGTGCGCCGCTGCACACGGCTTCAGTCTGCAAGCCAGGGTGCGTTGTGGCGAGCATCAGCGCAAGGAACTCGAACGCCTGTGCCGGTACATTACGCGTCCGGCGATCGTCAACGAGCGGCTCGGGCAAGATGGGGCGGGCAACGTCGTGCTGCAACGGAAGAGTCCCTGGCGCGACGGCACCACGCACCTCAGGATGACGCCGCTCGTATTCATGTAGCGCCCGGCCGCGCTGGTGCCGCGACCGGGCCTGCATCTGATCCGCTTTTATGGCGTGCTCGCGCCCACTGCCCGCAGTGTGGCGGTGAGTTCGGGATCATCGCCGCCATCGAGGAGCCGGAAGTGGTCGCGAGGATCCTCACGCACCTGTTCTCGGCCCGGAGATACCATCGCGAATCGGGAGATAAGGTGGTTTGAAATTCCTATAAACTACGCGCGGTCCGCGATGAGCGCGACTCCAACCGAAAGGACAAATCCGTGACGAAGTTCATCCCGAAACTCGATCGCGCCGCTCTCGCCTGCGCTCTGGCGCTCGCACTGGCCGGCCCCGCCGGCGCCCAGAACAAGGCCGCGCCGCCGGCTGCCGCCGACGACGATGTCGTGGTCAAGGGCGCGTTCGACGCCGACGACGGCCCCACAGCAGAGCGCAAACCCGAGACCCCGGCCCAGGTCGAGATCAAGAAGAAGTACTCGCCGTATTCCGGGCGCAAGTTCCCCACACGCGTCTACTTCGGCGACACGCACAACCACACCGCCAACTCGGGCGACGCCTTCATGGCCGGCAACCGCCTGACGCCGGAGCAGGCGTATCGCTTCGCGCGCGGCGAAGAGGTGATCTCGTCGAGTGGCGTTCCGGCGAAGTTATCGCGGCCGCTCGACTTCCTCGTCGTCGCCGACCATGCTGAGGGCCTGGGCGTGATGTTCCAGCTCTACGAAGAAAATCCGGCTTTCATGTCGGACCCGACACTCGCCCGCTGGAGCAAGGCGATGCGCGACACGCAAGAGGTGCAGGCAAAAACGCAACGGGAAGTCACCGCCGCCCAGGCGCAGGGCACGCTGCCGGCGCCGGTGAAGGACCCCAAGATCGTCGGGCCGATCATGAAGTCGGTCTGGCAGGCCTATACCGCCACCGCCGAGAAGTTCAACGAGCCGGGGCGCTTTACGGCAATGATCGGCTACGAATGGACGTCGCTGCCGGGCGGCAACAACCTGCACCGCAACATCCTGTTCCGCGACAACAAGGACAAGGCCGATCAGATCCTGCCGTTTTCGTCCTGGCAGAGCGAGGACCCGGAAAAGCTCTGGGCCTGGATGGCCCAGTACGAGCAGAAGACCGGCGGCCAGATGCTGGCCATTCCGCACAACGGGAACCTGTCGAACGGAAGGATGTTCGAACTGGTGGACTTTGCCGGCAAGCCGCTGAGCAAGGACTACGCCGAGCGCCGCGCACGCTTCGAGGTGCTGCAGGAAATGATGCAGACCAAGGGCAACAGCGAGACGCATCCTTCGCTTTCGCCGAACGACGAATTCGCCAACTTCGGCGTCCAGGGATGGGACAACGGCAACCTGACGCTGCAAGGCAAGCCCACGACGCAGGAGATGCGTCCGTTCATGTACCTGCGCAGCGGGCTGCTTCAGGGGATGGCGCTGCAACAGAAGCTCGGCGCCAACCCGTTCAAGTTCGGCTTCGTTGGCGGCACCGATGTGCACAACTCGCTGACGTCGATCGAGGAGGACAACTTCTACGGCAAGCACGTCAGCCAGGAGCCGAACCCACGGCGATTGACCGAGGCCTCGACGAAGGGCTTGGGCTTCACCCGCTACGACTGGAACTACACCGCGGCGGGCTATGCCGCGGTGTGGGCCACCGAGAACACGCGCGAGGCGCTGTGGGACGCGATGAAACGCAAGGAGGTCTATGCCACCTCAGGCACGCGCATGACGGTGCGCCTGTTCGCCGGCTGGGACTTCACGGCTGACGACGCGCGCTCGCGCTACATCGCCGAGACCGGCTATGCCAAGGGCGTACCGATGGGTGCCGACCTGCCCAAGGCTCCGGCAGGCGCCAAGGCCCCGACGTTCCTCGTTGCTGCGCTGAAGGACGCGCAAGGCGGCAACCTCGACCGCATCCAGATCGTCAAGGGCTGGGTGGACAAGGCCGGCAAACCCCGAGAGAAGATCTACAACGTCGTCTGGAGCAGCGCGGCGAGCCGCAAGCGCGGCAAGGACGGAAAGCTCCCGCTCGTGGGCGACACAGTGGACGTGGCGCGCGCGACCTGGACCAACACCATCGGCGAGGCAGAGCTCGCCGGCGTGTGGAAGGACCCGGCCTTCGATCCGACGCTGCGCGCCTACTACTACGCCCGCGTGATCGAGATCCCGACGCCGCACTGGACCGCCTACGACGCCTATCGTTTTGGCATCAAGATGCCACCCGAAGTGCCCATGAAGCACCAGGAACGCGCGTGGACCTCGCCCATCTGGTACACGCCTGGTTGACTTTATTGCATACCCCGAGGAGAACAGCGATATACGGAACCAAGTTGATCAAGCTGAGCGCGGCGCTGCTGGCCGCGTTGGCGCTGGTACCAGCGACGCAGGCCGATGACGACGTCCCTTCGACGCAGCCGGGCAAGCGCCCCTATTCACCGTACCCCGAGCAGACCTTCCCCAACCGCGTGTACTTCGGCGACACGCACATGCACACCAGCTACTCGGCCGATGCCGGCATGGTCGGCAACACGCTCGGTCCCGACGAGGCCTACCGCTTTGCCAAAGGCGAGGTGGTCACCTCGTCCACCGGGCTGAAGACGCGGCTCGCGCGGCCGCTGGACTTTCTGGTGGTGGCCGACCATGCGGAGAACCTGGGCCTGGCACCCTTGCTCACGGCGAAGGACCCGACGCTGATGGCCACCGATTTCGGCAAGGCATTGCGCGCCAAGCTCGATGCCGGCGACCCCGCCGGCGCGTGGAAGATCTGGTCGGACTCCAAGGCCGGCAGCAAAGACCCGCTCGCCGCCTACCCGGAGATCTACGGGTCCGCATGGTCGAAGATCACCGAGCAGGCCGAGAAGCACAACGAGCCCGGCCGCTTCACCGCCTTCATCGGCTTCGAGTGGACGTCGAACCCCGGCAAGAACAACCTGCACCGCAACGTGATCTTCCGCGGCGGCAAGAAGAACGCCGACACCATCATCCCGTTCTCGAACTTCGATTCCTTCGACCCCGAGGATTTGTGGAAGTGGATGGCAACCTATGAGCAGAAGACCGGCGACAAGCTGCTGGCCATTGCGCACAACGGCAACCTGTCCAACGGCTTGATGTTCGACGACATCACGCTCGCGTCGAAGAAGCCGTTCGACCGCGACTATGTGCAGCGCCGCGCGCGCTGGGAGCCGCTCTACGAGACCACGCAGATGAAGGGCGACGGCGAGACGCACCCGAAGCTCTCACCGACCGACGAGTTCGCAGACTTCGAGCGCTGGGACAAAGGCCAGCTCGGCCCGGCGACGAAGAAGCCCGACATGCTGCCGCGCGAGTACACGCGCGAGGCACTCAAGCGCGGCATGGCGTACGAGGCGAAGCTCGGCGTCAACCCGTTCAAGTTCGGCTTGATCGGCTCGACAGATTCGCACACCTCGCTGGCCACTACCACCGAGGACAACTTCTTCGGCAAGGTCGCTGCCGTCGAACCCACGAAGGACCCGATTCGATTCGACGAGACCATCGGCGGCATCGGCGGACCGCCCGAGGTGGGCCAGTTCGCACGCCAGACCTCGGCCTCCGGCCTGGCCGCCGTCTGGGCTCGCGACAACACGCGTGAAGCGCTGTGGGACGCGATGGCGCGCAAGGAGGTCTATGCCACCTCCGGCACGCGGCTGCGCGTGCGCGTGTTATGCGGCTTCGACTTCGCGGCCAAGGATCTCGAAAGAAGCGATTTCGCCGAGCAAGGCTACCGACGCGGCGTGCCGATGGGCGGTGACCTGAAGGCCGCACCGGCAGGCAAGGCGCCGACCTTCCTGGTGCAGGCGCTGCGCGACCCGGATGGCGCCAACCTGGACCGCGTGCAGATCGTCAAGGGCTGGGTCGACGCCGCAGGCAAGTTGCAGGAGAAGGTCTACGACATCGCCTGGTCGGGCAACCGCAAGCCGGGCAAGGACGGCAAGCTGCCCGCCGTGGGCAATACCGTGAATGTGAAGGACGCGAGCTACAGCAACGCCATCGGCGCGCCCATCCTCGCCGCGCACTGGAAGGATCCGGCCTTTGACGCCCGGCTGCGCGCCTTCTACTACGTGCGCGTGATCGAGATCCCGACGCCGCGCTGGACCACCTTCGACGCCAAGTACTTCGGCGTGGCCCTGCCCACCGACGTGCCGGCAAGCATCCAGGACCGGGCCTACACATCGCCCGTTTGGTACACACCGGGCTGAGGCCGTCGCAGTCACTCATGAGCAATCGATGGGTATTCGAATGCGGCTGGACTCTGCCCGCCCTTGCCGCGTCGATCGCCGCTGCTGCGCTGGTGTTGTCGATGGTTAACGCAAGTGCGCATGCCGCGGGCATGGGCATCGAAGGCACGGCCTGGCTGGTCGAAGACATCGCCGGCCGCGGTGTGATCGACCGCGCGCAAACGACGATCAACTTCGACTCCGCGGGGCGCGTCTCGGGCAGCACGGGCTGCAATCGCTACACCGGTGTGGCGACCCGTGACGGCGAGGCGCTCAGGTTCGGCCAACTGGCCACGACGCGACGCGCCTGCGTGCCGGCGTTGATGGACCAGGAGCAGAAGTTCAACCAGGCGATGCAGGACGTGCGCTTCTACATGGTGGCAACAAACGGACTGCTTCACCTGCGCGGCGCGAACGGCGAGGCCCTGCTGCGCCTCGCGCCCATGCCGAAGGAGGCGCTCGACAAGTCCGCCCCGACCAGCCCGGGCGCGGGCGAGTCGACGCGAGTAAGCGGCACGGTCAGCTACCGCGAGCGCATCGCCCTGGCGCCGGGCTCGTTGGTGATCGTGACGCTCGAGGACACGAGCAAGGCGGACGCCATCGCGACGGTGCTCGGCGAGGCCAGGATCACGATCGAACGCAATCAGGTGCCCATCAGTTTCGCGATCGACTTCGATCCCGGCCGCATCGAGCCCAGGCATCGCTACTCGGTGCGGGCCCGCATCCTCGACCCACAAGGCGCCTTGCGCTGGACCTCGACGCAGGCCTACCCGGTCATCACCGGCGGACACCCCAGCTCGGTCGATCTGCAAGTCGAAGCCATCCGCAGCCCGGTCGCAGCCCCGCGGCCATCGCCAACCCTGGTCTTTGTTTGCGACGCACGCGAAATCCTCGTGCGCATGAGCCCGGGCCAGGTCGAACTCGTCCTGCCCGATCGAACGCTGGTGTTGCCGCAGGTGCCTGCGGCCTCGGGCGCCAAGTACCAGGAGGGGCAATACCTCTTCTGGGACCAGGGCAACGAGGCTCGATTCGAGATCGACGGCATGGTCTATATCACCTGTATCCGCCGACCCGGCTGAGAGCCTGCGGCACTAACCTGTCAGGAGAGGAAGAGTGATGGACAACGCGACAACAATGAAGAAGGCCAACCGAAGCACGGCGCTCGTGCTCGCGGGTGCGGTCGTGCTGCTGGGCAGCGCCTGCTCGGACCGCGCGGCGGAAGACAAGGCCAAGGCGGCGGCAGCGTCGGCTGCAGTCGCTGTCGCGGCCGCGCCTGCCACACCAACCGTCGAGCAGCTAGTGTAGATGGCGACTACATCTGGCTGAAGTCGGTCTACAAATTCTGAGCGCCCTCGGCCTTCGCGTCGGCGCAGCCGCCCCGCTCTGGTCGGCGCGGGCATAAGGTGGTTTGAAATTCCGATACACTACGACCTGTGCCTGTTCCTTGACACGGCC
>JBJXFN010000066.1:0-5537 GCA_046155535.1 Burkholderiales bacterium | reverse complement strand
CACCCTCGGTCCCTCTCCCGGAGGGAGAGGGAAGACAAGCCCTTCTCTCTCCGGGACAAGGGCACACTTGAAGCGCAGCAGAAGGGTTGGGATGAGGGAAAGAATGCGTCATGAGATAGGGAAACATAAATAGAGGACAACGAGATGGCAACAACCAGCAATACATTCCAGGACCGGATCGAGCAGAACGTGACGCTTCTCATCGTGCTGGTCATCCTGGTGGTGGCAGTCGGCGGTCTGGTGGAAATCGTGCCGCTGTTCTTCCATAAATCGACCACGGAGCCCGTAGCAGGGCTCAAGCCCTATACGGCACTGCAACTCGAAGGACGCGATGTCTACATTCGGGAGGGTTGCTACAACTGTCACTCGCAGATGATCCGACCGATGCGGGCGGAAACCGAGCGTTACGGTCACTACTCGGTAGCCGGTGAATATGTCTATGACCACCCGTTCCAGTGGGGCAGCAAACGGACCGGGCCGGACTTGGCCCGGGTCGGTGGTCGCTACAGCGACGACTGGCATCGTCTGCATCTGATGCAGCCGCGCGACGTGGTGCCGGAGTCAAACATGCCGGCGTATACCTGGCTTGCCACCGGGCTTGTGGATGACGGTGTCACTCCCGGGAAGATGCGAGCGCTGCGATCCGTCGGTGTGCCGTACACCGACGAACAGATCGCCAGTGCCGCGGAAGAAGTGAAGGGCAAGACCGAAATGGACGCGCTGATAGCGTATCTGCAGGTGCTCGGCACTTCGATCAAGACGGTGAGGTGAGAAATGGGGATCAACGAAATGCGTTCGATCATGGCAGTTCTGGCTCTCATCACTTTCCTGGGCATTGTCGCCTGGGCCTACAGCGGCAAACGCAAGCAGGGCTTCGATGCGGCTGCGCGGATGGCGCTCGAGGATGACGACGAACCGATTGCAAACAGGAGCGGAAAGTGAGCGATTTCACCAGCGATTTCTGGAGCTACTACGTATCGATCATCACGGTGGTCAGCATCATCGCGTGTGCTGTGCTGTTGTGGAAAGTAAGCAGGCAGCGGGTGACTGTCTCGAAAACCGAAACGATGGGCCATGTCTGGGACGAAACCCTGGAGGAGTACAACAATCCGCTGCCGAACTGGTGGCGGTGGTTGTTCTATCTGACCATCGTCATCGGATTCATCTACCTGGCGTTGTACCCCGGGCTGGGCAAGTTTGCCGGAAGCTACAAGTGGACCTCGGCCGGCCAATACGAGGCGGAAGAAGCCAAGGCGACGGAGACATTCGGGCCGCTCTTCGCCAAATACGCCGCGATGGATATTCCTGCTGTTGCGGCTGATCCGCAAGCGCGCGAGATCGGGCAGCGGCTCTTCCTGAATTATTGCTCGCAGTGCCATGCTTCGGATGCCCGCGGCAGCCGCGGGTTCCCCAACCTTGCTGACAAGGACTGGTTGTACGGTGGAGACCCGGCGACCATCAAGGCCACGATAAAGGATGGACGAAACGGGATCATGCCGCCCATGAAAGCTGTAATCGGTGAAGACGGTGTCAAGGCGGTGACAAACTATTTGTTGTCTCTGTCTGGGGCGGCGCACGACAATTCTCTTGCAAATAATGGACGGCAAGTGTTTGCGAAAAACTGCGCGGTTTGTCACGGCGCCGACGGCAAGGGCAATTTCGCGTTCGGTGCGCCGAACCTTACCGACAGCAACTGGTTGTACGGAGGCAGCGAGGCGACAATTGCGGAAACCATCCACAAAGGTCGCAACAATCAGATGCCTCCATGGGGTGATTTCCTCGGCGAGGCAAAGGTGCACCTACTGGCTGGCTATGTCTGGGGATTATCAAACAAGCCGTGAAGAGTTACGGCGGGCGCAATGGATACCGGTGTTCGACCACTAATGAGTGACGGGTATGTGCCTCTTCTCGTATCCCATTTCTCGCCGAAGACAAGAATTTGATGGAATCGTCCCGCAAGCCCCATCTCGTTGTAAAAGCCGAACCGGTAGAGCAGGCTCTCTTTGAAATCCGCCAGAAGATCTATCCGCGAGCGGTCACCGGCAAGTTCGTGGCCTGGCGCTGGTTGTTCGTCTGGGCGACCCAGATCGTCTTCTATGGCATGCCCTGGCTATCGTGGAACGGCCGCCAGGCGGTGCTTTTTGATCTGGTGCATCGCAAGTTCTACATTTTTGGTCTGGTGTTCTGGCCGCAGGACATCATTTATCTCACGGTCCTGCTGATCATCTCCGCGTATTCGCTATTCCTGTTCACCGCGGTGGCGGGTCGCCTTTGGTGCGGTTATGCATGCCCTCAGACGGTCTACACCGAAATCTTCCTCTGGGTCGAACGAATGATCGAAGGGGATCGGCCGAAGCGCATGAAGCTCGATCAGTCCCCTTTGTCCGCGCGAAAGGTCAGCCTCAAGGCGGCGAAACACGCCGTCTGGATTGTCCTGGGTCTGTGGACAGGGTTTACGTTCGTCGGCTATTTCACTCCAATCCAGACACTTGCCGGCGAGGTCGTGAATCTCGGGCTCGGACCTTGGGAAACCTTCTGGATATTCTTCTACGGCTTTGCCACCTACGGCAACGCCGGCTGGATGCGGGAGCAGGTCTGCAAGTACATGTGCCCGTACGCGCGATTCCAGAGCGTGATGTTCGACCAGGATACGCTGCTCATCACCTATGACAGCGAACGCGGCGAACCGCGTGGCGCGAGATCAAAAAGTGCCGATCACAAGGCCAGGGGCCTGGGTGACTGTGTCGACTGCGGCATCTGCGTGCAAGTGTGCCCGACAGGAATCGACATTCGCAAGGGTCTGCAATACGACTGCATTGGCTGCGCCGCATGCATAGACGGCTGCAACCAGGTCATGGCAAAAGTCGGCTATCCGAAGGGACTGATCCGCTATGCCACCGACAATGCGCTCAAGAAGCACCTGAGCCCGATGGACATGGTCCGGCGGGTATTCCGCCCCAGGGTCCTGGTCTACACCGCCATTCTGTGGGCCATCATCATTGCCGCAGGGTTTACGCTTTATCACCGCGTTCCTGTGAAGGTCGATGTGATCCGTGACCGGATCGCTTCCTCTCGCGATGCCGAGGATCATGAAGTCCAGAATGTCTATCGCCTGCAGCTCATGAATACTTCGGAGGTCGCACGACAATTCCTGATTTCGGTTAGCGGGATCGAGGGCATGGAGATAGAAGGGGTGGAAGGCGAAGACGAGCGGCACGTGGTCAGTATCGGTCCCGCCTCTTCGCGGATGATTCCGGTGAGGGTGGAAGCACCGCGCGGACACGTTCGCAAGGGCGCCAATGCCATCGTCTTCACAATCCAGTCGATCGGTGATGAGGACCCGATTGTGATCACCGAGAAAGCCAGTTTTGTTCTCCAGTGAGGAAGACATGAATCCAGCTACGTCGATTCCGCTGATGCCCTGGTATCGCCATCCCTGGCCATGGTTGCTGATGATGGGCCCGGGAATGGTCGTGGTGGCTGGTCTGTTCACCGCCTGGCTGGCTGTCAAGCACGAAGACGGGTTGGTTGCGGATGACTACTACAAGCGTGGACTGGCAATCAATCAGGAACTGCGGCGGGATGCGGCGGCGACCAGCCTCGACATCAAGGCGCGGGTTCTTTTCGGCGATTCGGCCGTACGCGTGTTTCTCTCCGGGCCGGCACCCGTGCCGGCGCGATTGACTTTGCAACTGGTGCACCCGACCCGCGCAGCCCTGGACCAACGGATCGTGCTGAATGTCGGTCCGGGTGGTTGGTACGAGGGCCGCTTCACTGGATGGCATGGCACAAGGCGGAGTGTGCTGCTGGAGGACGAGGCGCGCACCTGGCGACTCCTCGGAGAAGTCAAGCCGGGGAACGCCGGTAGCCTGGAGCTGACGGCAAGGCTGCCACAGCCATAGCGAGGGGAACATGAATCCACGCAAGCTGATCTGGATCTTCTGGCCGTCGTTCATCGCTGCCGGGATTGCAGAAGGGATTTTTTTCACGATCTTCGATCCGATGGAGATGAGCGCTTTCGGAGACCCGGTGACCTGGAGCCGGACCACGATCTATTCTCTCGGCTTCTTCGCATTCTGGGTCGTGACCGCCGCGTCCAGTGCCATGACCTGTTTCCTGCAGAAGACCGCTGCCGAGATCAATTGAAGCCCGATCGATCGGCCGTCACAACGACCCCCGGCTGTTTGAGAAGGGAAGAGGGCGGTTGCTGCTAGCGGCGACCTTGTGCCGGATCCGGGGCTATTCTCCGGATTTCTGTTTTCCGCGCCGTGACCCCGCCGCGCCGGCACCGTGCTGCCTGCGATTGATTCCCCCTTTTGCCAGGCTCCGTGACGAATGTCACATGCTGTTGTCCGGAAACAGAGGACCTTGCAAGAGACGTTGAAAAAAAGGAAGTTTTCGAGAATGCGCTGCTCCCAGGCGAGATTCTCATCATCGGGCCCATTTGGGCAGTGTCGTTGCCCACGGCCACGTTCTGCGAATCTCGCGAGATCGGACCCATTTCGGGTGCGATGGACAAGGCATCACTGATTTGCTGGATTGCGCAACGCGGGTAACTGACGGTTCGCGGTTACCCCAGCAATGGAGCGAACGTGGCCAGCACGATTGCGGCCGGTGCGATGTAACGCAGGAGAAAACGCAGCACGTTGGCCCAGGTGCGATTCAGCGCCAATTCCTCGCGCAAGAGTCGCTCGGAAGCGGCCCAGCCGACAAACGTGGCGATGGCCAGACCGCCCAGTGGAAGCAGGACATTCGAAGTCAGATGGTCGATCAGGTCGTACCAGGTCGCCCTGGCGAAGATGTCGAATGCTGCGAGCGGATACCAGCTTGACCAGAGGTTGAACGACAGGACACTTGCGATACCCACCACGAAGCAGGCTGTACCAATGGCTAAGGCGAGACTTTTCCTCCCCCATCCGGATCGATGGACCAGAACGGCCACACTTGCTTCGAGCAGGGAGATCGCAGAGGACAGGGCGGCGACGAACAATAACGCGAAAAACGCGACGCCGGCAAAATTGGCAAACGGGACATGTGAGAAGGCCAGCGGCAGCGAAACGAAAACCAGCCCCGGACCCCCGGCAGGGTCCAACCCATTGGCGAAAACCATTGGAAACACCGCGAGCCCGGCAATCAGCGAAATCGCCGTATCGGCAATGATGGACCAGATCGCAACACGCTTGAGATCGACGTTGGCGCCGCTGTAACCGGCGTAGGTGATCATCAGTCCCAGTCCGATGCCGATGGAAAAGAATCCCAGGCCCAGCGCGTCCAGAACGCCGCGTAACGAGAGTTTCGAAAAGTCCGGAACAAACAGGAAACGCAAGGTTCGTGCGGCGTCTCCTTCGATCATCGAGAAGAGAGCCAGCCCGGCCATCAGAACCATCAAGACCGGCATCAGGATTTTCGCTGCCTTTTCGACTCCCTCGCGAATGCCACGGCTGACCACCGCAACGACCGCGATCATGAATGCGGCGTGATAGGCGAGCATGCGCAGGGGTGAGGCCAGAAATGCGTCGTAACGGGCGCGCACCGCC
>JBJXFN010000052.1:0-15704 GCA_046155535.1 Burkholderiales bacterium | reverse complement strand
GAGACCGCTGGGCATCTCGCCGCGCGCCCTGCAAGGGTTGCTGATACTTGCCGGTACCGCGTGTTGTGTGGCGATGTCCATGCCGCAGGTGCATCTGGTCGCCTATTGCGCCGATCTGGGATACGGGCCGGCACGTGGCGCCGAGATGCTGTCGCTGATGCTGGCCTGCGGCATCGTGAGCCGCGTGAGTTTTGGCTGGATATCGGACCGCATCGGCGGGCTGCGGACATTGCTGCTCGGCTCCAGCCTGCAGGGTGTTGCGCTGCTGTTCTTTCTGCCCTATGACGGGCTGGTATCGCTTTACCTGATTGCGGCGATGTTCGGCCTGTTTCAGGGCGGCATCGTGCCCTCGTACGCCATTATCGTCCGCGAATATTTCCCGCCTGCGCAGGCTGGCGCGCGCGTGGGTGCGGTGATCATGGCCACGCAGTTCGGCATGGCGCTGGGCGGCTGGATGTCGGGCGCGATTTTCGACTGGACCGGTTCCTACCACGCCGCTTTTCTGCACGGCATTGCCTGGAACCTGGTCAACGTGGCGTGCGCGCTGTGGTTGTTGCGGCGGTCCCGGTTGCTGGTTCCCGCTGCGGCGTGAGCGATTTTCCCTGACTCCGTCAGTGCAATGCCGGTTTTATCAGGAAATCACGTCGGTCGGCAGATTTGATCCGCATGCGCAGCAAGTCCCCGTTGCGCGCCAGGGTGAGCACCACTTCGGTTCCGGCCGGCCCCAGTTGCCAGATCCGGCGAAACATGGCGGCGAGGGACTCTACGCGCATGCCGGAAACCTCGATGACAAAGTCGCCGCGTTTTACGCCCGCGCGATCGGCCGGTCCCTTGTCGGCCACGCCGATGACCACCAGCTTTCCATTCGATTCCGAGGTGTACATGCCAAGCCAGGGCCGCGGGGACCGGGCCGCATGGCCCGTCGAGACCAGTTCGTCGAGAATGGGCGGCAGCAGATCGATGGGCACGATCATGTTCGCGTTGACCGTATCGCTTCCTTCGGTTTCTTGTACGAACAAGGAACCAATGCCCACCAGATGTCCTTCGCGGTCGACGAGCGCGGCCCCCGCCCACTGGGGATGCGCCGGTGCGGTGAAAATCGCTTCGTCCAGCACATATTCCCAGTAGCCGGCAAACTCGCGTTTGCCGATCACCCGGGTCCGCAATGCGTGGCCCACACCGCCGTGGCCGATCACGAATACTTCGTCCCCGACGCGGCAGGAGGCGATCGAACCCAGCGGCAAAGTCGGGACGTCGAACAGTCCGAGCGGCTGCACCAGGCCGAATCCGGTGACCTGGTCGTATGCCAGTGGAAAGGCCTGGACTGCTGCGCCGTGGTTGCTGGTGAGCCAGATATCGGAGGCTTCGGTAATCAGGTAGCCGATGGTCAATGTCAGGCCGTCGGCGCGAATCACCACCCCGTTGCCCTGGCGTTCGGTGCCGAGGATGGCGGCCGTGAACGCGTCGGCCGGGACGTTGGCGCGCAACTGCACGATGGCATCGAGTGTGGACGACAGATCGAAATTCACGTCCTTCGCATGCGGCTGCTGATCGCGGGGAAATTCCCAGTCTTCGGGTTCGTCCATGGACAAGGATTACGAAAAATTTGGCGTTCGCTGGAAAATGTATGCCCGAATCCCGAATCATGCAATGGCCTGGTTCACAGGCCGGGTCAGACACGGGTGTGCCGTCTTGCGCGCGAGCGGGAATAATGCCAGACAACTGCTAGAATTCGCGCGGGAAACCCGCAACAGACGCGCCCGTGAAACGGACACGCTGAAAACAACAAGCACAGGGAGAGTCAGTGGAGACCGTCAAGACCAACAAGGTCGATGGCAAGATCGTCCTGTCCAGCACCGACAGGCTTGCCGTGCAGAATGCCGGAAGTGCCCTGGAACGCCAGGGGATCGTGCGTTTGTCGAAAATCGAAAATATCGGCCAGCTCTGGGTGATCACCTTCAAGGATCCCGAGGACCGACGGGACGAATGCCAGGTGCTTAAAGTCGGCCTGCAACTCATGATCAAAGGGCCAACCAGGGAAATCGTCGAGTTGAAAGTCCAGGACCTGGTGGGCGTCGGTGCCAAGCTCGTGTCGCCTCCATCCGCAACCAATGCCGGCGGATGGATCGCAATCTGCGACGACGTGGCGCAGACCCGCAAGTGGTGAGAGCGTTTTCGTCTGGCGCGTGGTGTTTGTGAACTAATCGATTTGCGCCACCACGCGGCCGACGATGGTGCCGGCCTTGAGTTCGTCCAGGGTTCGGCTGACCTCCGAGAGGGCACGTTTCTCGATCGGAATCTGTTTGAGTTTTCCGGCGCGCGCCAGCGCCACCACCTGCACCAGTTCGGCGACAGTGCCGACGCTCGATCCGACAATGGATAGCGCACGCTGCACCACTGCCACCAGCGACAAGGGAATTTCTCCTCCGTAAAGACCCACCATGACAACGCGCCCGCCCTTGCGCAGGGTTGCGAGTGCGGTGCTCGCGGTGGCGGTGTTGTTGACGAGATCCACAGCGCCGTAGAGCAGGCCGCCGGCAATTTCCTGGAGTTTTTTCGCGGCGTTCGCATCACGTCCGTCCACTGCGGCGGCGGCGCCGGCGGCGCGGGCCGCGGTGAATTTCTCCGGATCGATGTCCACGACGACGATGCGCTCATGACTCAGTGCGCGCAGCATGCCGATCGCTTGCAAGCCCAGGCCGCCGGCGCCCATTACTGCCACCCATTCCTCGCGCGGAATGGGCATGAGTTTCGACACCGCGGAATACGTGGTCAATCCCGAGCACGCAAGCGTGGCCGCCCAGGCCGGGTCGATGCCACTCGAATCGACCAGGTAACGCGGATGGGGGATGAGCAGATGATCGCCATAGCCCCCGGGTTTCTGGACGCCGACCCAGCGGGGTGACATGCAGTGGTTGTCCATGCCTTCGCGACAGCGTGCGCAGGTTCCGCAGCCGATCCACGGGCACACCAGTCGATCCTGGCCGATGGGCGCTTCCTTCGCCTGCGGTCCGGCGGCGATCACGGTTCCATAGGGCTCATGTCCGAGGGTGATCGGGGGATTCATTCCGCGTTCGCTCATGTGAAAGCGCTTGCCGCCGCCCATGTCGAAGTAGCCATCGCGGATATGTACGTCGCTGTGGCAGACGCCGCAGTATTTCAGCTTGAGCAGTACTTCGGTGCCGGTGGGCGTCGGTGTTGGATGTTCGCGTTTCTGGAGCGGCTTGCCCCATTCGATGACGTCGTAACTGATCATGGTGGACTCCGGATTGTCGTTCGTGTCTTATTGGTTGCGGAAACTCAATGTGCGCCTCGTCCTCAACGGATCAATTTTCCGGGCAATGCACCGGTGTGACGATCGTCCCGCAGGGTTTCGACCCCGGCGACAAAGGTGTGGAGATACCCGGTGGCGTCCTGCACCAGGCGCCGTCCGCCGGCCGGAAGGTCATAGGCGACTTTCACTGGACCGGCGCGCAGCCGATCGAAGTCGATCACGTTGATATCCGCGCGCAGGCCCGGGGCGAGCAGCCCGCGATCGTCGAGGCCGTAAACGGACGCGGTATCCCGGGTGTGTTTTTTCACCAGGAACTCGAGCGGCAGTTTTTCGCCGCGTTTCCGGTCGCGCGCCCAGTGGGTGAGCAGAAAGGTGGTGGCGCCGGCTTCGCAAATCGTGGCCACGTGGGCGCCGCCGTCGGCAAGCCCCATGACGGTCGCCTCGTCGGTGATCATTTCACGGATGTCGTCGAGGCTGCCGTGAAAATAATTTTCGAACGTGTGGGCAAGCAAGCCCTGGCCGTTCTCGCGCATCATGCCGTCGAGGGCCAGTGCCCAGGGGCTCGTGCCGGTTGTGCGGGCGCGTGCCGCGAGGCTGGTGTGCGCAACCGGCTCCGCGTCGTAGGCGGCGTCGAATACCCAGGTTCGTTCGAAGGCCGCATCCATCCAGCGCGTGGATTCGTCGTCCGGACGATGATCGACGAGACGCCTGCGCAGTGCTTCATCTTCCTGGAGTCGTCGCACCCGCTCCGCGGGTGTCAACGACTCCATCGCGATCCACGCCGGATGGGTCGAAAACGGGTGACGGGAAATTTCGAAGCCGAACAACACGCCGATCGGCCGGCAGCCCACCTGCCCGGTGACGGTGTGGCCGGCGGCACGCGCCTCGTGAATCTGCCGCCGGGTGTCGCGCCAGAGTTCCGGCGCGTTGTTCACCTGCAACAGGAGCACCGACAACGGACAGTGTCCGTGTTTCGCCGCGGCAAGAAGGGCTTCGAAATCTCCCGGCCCGAAATCGGAGTTTGCTTCGATGACACCCCGGCCCGCGCGGCGCAGGCCCTCAGCCAGACCGAACAACTCCGCCTCGCGTGCCGACAGGCTCGGCGTGGAGCGGCCGTCCTTCGCGCGATGTTTGATCGTGCGCGAGGTGGTGACACCGAGAGCGCCGGCGCGCAGCGCTTCCTCCACCAGCACGCTCATGCGGGAAATTTCTTCGGGCGTGGGCACGCTGTCGTGATCCGCGCCGCGCTCACCCATCACGTAAAAACGCAACGCCGCATGCGGCAGTTGCGCACCAACGTCCATGATCTTCGGCGCACGCTCCACCGCGTCGAGGTAATCCGGGAACGACTCCCAGTCGAAACTCACGCCCTCGGACAACACGCTGCCCGGAATATCCTCCACGCCTTCCATCAGATTGATGAGGTAAGGGGCATCCCCTCGGCGCACCGGCGCGAATCCCACGCCGCAGTTGCCGAACACCACGGTGGTCACGCCATGCCTCGACGAGGGGGTGAGCCACGGATCCCAGGTGACCTGTCCGTCGTAGTGGGTATGGATATCGACAAAGCCCGGCGTGACCAATGCGCCGGTGGCGTCGATTTCGCGGCGTCCGCGACCGATGCCTTCGCCGATCGCCGAAATCAAATGACCATCTACCGCCACGTCCGCAGTGCGCCGGGGGGCGCCACTGCCGTCCACAAGGGTACCGCCGCGAATCACAAGATCATGCATGGGCAATGGTTCTTAACTGCGGAAGCGATGAAAGAGGCCGCCATGATACCGGGGGATCGGGCAATTGACATCCCGCGTCGTGTGGCGCCGACAGTGCGTCCAGCCATCGGCGGGGCGACATGCAAGTGCCGGCCGCCAAATATTCATGCCGCATCAGCAACCTGACGCATGAAATGCAATTGGCGCCGCACACTGGCGCGGCGGTTGCTCTGTGTCGACGCATTGCGCATTCGCAGAGAACGGAAAATTGCATGAGAAAGATTTTGAGGTCCGCACTGCTGGATTCGGACGCCGTGACAGGACGCGCGACGACTACGCCTGGCGCTTTACAGAACCTTCGCCCGGTGACGATCCCCTTTCAGGTCTCGGGGCGCAGCGCCATGCAAGAGTTGTTCAGCAGGTTGGACGCTCTGTGGGCCGCGGCCATCGCCACGCGAAAGCGCTGAAACATTCTCCGGCGCAACTCGCTGGAAAGTTTTTGCCACGCAATTTGCAGCGCAACCGGCAACGACCAATCTGGGCAGTGCAGTCGTCGCGAGGCGACATTGCTCGGGAGTGTGCGCGCGTCCAGTTGTTTCTCAGCGTGGGAATTTGCCATGCAATAACAGTGCACTAAATCCGGTAGCGGCGAAAAAGGATTCACAGCACGAAAATGCGCGTACCGCTGGCGCGGGGGTTGCAGTATCTGCCTTGTCCGTCAGTCGAACCGTTTGCGGATCAATTCATTTGATACAGGGGAAACCATGTCATTTCTGGATTCGTTGCTGATCTGGCCAGAACGGTTGGCGCCCTCGCTGCTGGTGTTGCTCGCGGTGGCAATGCCCTTCCTTTACGCGGCGAGGACACCGGTGCACGCGCTGATTCGCAGTGCCAGCCGTTCGCTCTACCAAATGCTGCGGGTGGGCGGGCAGTGGTTTTCGGCGGCGGCGACCCGCTTGCGCGGTCGCAATCGTGTGGTGTTGTTTTCGCATGGCGCCACGGAAGTGCAGTTGGCGATCGAGCGCGACTTCGAGCGCGTCACCGCGCTGGTGGAACGCGATCTGGAGGGCTACCCTGTATTACAGCGCAAGCTGATGGACGAAATCGTGCGCATTGAAGAGGACTACAAGCGCAGCGGCGAAGTGCCGCCCCCGCCGCCGGAATGGGTCAAGGCGATCGAGGCCATTGCGAAAATCAAGGCTGGCGGCGACGGTCTGGTCGAACGCATTCTGTCCGATATCCGCGTTGCCTTGGGAGACATCTACCAGAAGGTGGTGGCGGAGTACCGTGCCGCCTGCCATCAGCGGCATCACATCCTGAAAGGTTTCCTGCCGTTCTGGCGATCCGTCAGCCAGACCCTTACGCAGGTGGATCGCAATATCACCAGCCTCAAGGAAAGTGCCGCAAAAATTGACGCCAACGTGCTCAAGCTGGACAACATCGCCGCGCGCAGCAGTGATGCCGCCAATTCTCTGGGCGCTTCCGCTTCCACGCAATTCTTCATTTCCGGCCTGGTGATGCTGATTGCTTTTGGCGGCGCCTATGTCAACTTCAAGTTGATTGCGCTGCCCATGTCCGCCATGGTGGGCGGCGGAGACTACATCACTGAAAACCTGCAGGCTTCCGAAGTTGCCGCGCTGGTCATCATCCTTTTCGAAACGCTCATGGGCCTGTTCCTGATGGAGACGCTGCGGTTTACCAGTCTGTTTCCGCTGGGCAACATTACCGAGAAGATGCGTCGCCGCTTGATGTGGGCATCGCTGACCATTCTGCTGGTGCTGGCGGGTGTGGAAGTGGGGCTGGCCGTGATGCGCGACATGATCATTGCCGCCGACGTGGCGCTCAAGAGCCAGCTCGGCGCGTCCGCCGGCGCGGTGGTCGCGGATGCCGGCTGGGTAACGAGGATCCCGACCTTCGGACAAATGATTCTGGGCTTTACGTTGCCCTTTGCGCTGGCATTCGTGGCCATCCCGCTGGAGTATTTCATCAATGCTGGACGAAGCGTTCTGGGCACCGCGATCGAACTGTCGCTGCAGGGCATTTCGTTTGCGCTGCGGATAGCGGCGACGCTTGTTCGAGAGGGCGGCAAACTTTGTGTGATACTTTACGACGTATTGATTTTTGCGCCGCTGGCAATCGAAGGCTGGATTGGCGGACTGCGCGATGCGTCGCGTCGCAATACGCTGCGCGCGGTGCCGCCGCTGCAGCGCGCCTCGGGTTCGGAGGAGTCGTTATGAAAGTCGCCTCCGGTCTTTCCGTGCTGGGATTTTTTCTGTTCATGACGGCCTGTGGTCCCCAGGCAAAGCACCATCAGGCGGTATTTGTCCTGGTGGATACCTCGGGCACCTATTCGAAGGAAATGCGCAAGGCCCAGTCGGTGGTGAACTATCTGCTGGGTACGCTCAATACCGGTGACTCGCTGGCCATCGGGCGGGTCAAGAGCCGCAGCTTCAGCGAAAAGGACATCGTCGCCAAAGTCAGCCTCGGGACCGATCCCCTGGCGGCCAATACCCAGAAGCGCGCGTTCAGCGAACAGTTCGCGCAATTTGCCAACACCACGCAGGTTGCCAAGGGCAGCCGGTACACCGACATTACCGGCGGCGTGATCCAGGCGGCGGAGTATCTAAACGAAACCGGGGCCGGACGCAAGACCATTGTGATTTATTCCGACATGCAGGAAGAGCTGGACGACAAGACGAAGCGCGATATCCCGATCAAACTTGACGGCATCCGGGTGGTCGCGCTGAACGTTACCAAGCTCGATTCCGACAATGCCGATCCACGCCGATATCTCGACCGGTTGCAATGGTGGGAAAAGCGTGCGCGATCGGCCGGCGCGTCGGACTGGAAAGTGGTGAACGACATGGAACACCTCGATCGGATATTCGGTCGAAAAGGGTGAGTCGATCGTCCGTGACCCGCCTGCCGGGGCGCAGCGCATCGACAACATGAAGTGTCAGACAGGAGGGGATAATGGGTCGAATGCGCGGAATCATCTTGGCAGTCACGGGCGTTGTCCTGATGGCCGGTTGTCCGTCGAACGAAGAACCAAAGACCAATCAGCCGCCGGCTGTCGGAATATCGAGCCCGACGACAGGAACGACCTTTCAGGGTGGCAGCAACCTTAGTTTCGCGGCGTCTGCAATCGATCCCGAGGACGGTATTCTCGGGGCCAATCGCGTCACGTGGTGGGCGGAATTGCACCACGACACGCACACCCATCCGTTCGTGCCCGAAACCGCGGGCAATACCGGGACTGCCATCGTTCCCACGCAGGGCGAAACTTCGGCAAACATCTTCTATCGTTTCCACTTCCGCGCAGTGGACAGCGCGGGCAACATGGCCGCCACCAGCCGGGATGTGTTACCCCAGATTGCACAGATTTCTTTGTCGACGGTGCCCGCTGGATTGCAACTGACACTCGACGGTCAGCCGGTCACGGCGAATCACCTGTTCACCGGCGTGGTGGGTATTCAACGGACACTCGGCGCGCCGGACCAGAACTTTAATAATCGCCGCTATCAATTTGCTTCGTGGAACGACATGGGCGCGCGCAATCACACCATTTCGACACCGGCTGTGAATAGCACGTATACCGCGACCTATCTCGATCTCGGGCCCGCGAGCAACGAGCCGCCGACGGTGTCGCTGACCGCGCCCGCGACTGGTCCGGTGGGTGTTGCCATGACCTTGAATGCCACAGCTGCCGACAGCGACGGCACGGTAACCAAAGTGGATTTCTTCGACAATTCCACTCTGGTCGGTACCGATCAGACTTCACCGTATACGCTGAGCTGGACGCCAGCGACGCAGGGTGCGAGAAACCTTACCGCGGTGGCCACCGATAACGACAACGCCACCACCACCAGCAACGTGGTGCCGGTCACGATTACGCCACCGGGCGGCGACACGCAGGTGCCTACCGTGACGCTTACACAACCGGCCCAGTTCGCCGATGGACTGACCGGGACCCTGACCTTGACCGCAACTGCCACGGACAATGTCGGAGTGACCGGCGTTGAGTTCCAGGTGGACGGGGTGGCGGTCGGACCCGAGGACACCAGCGCGCCCTACCAGGCGACCGTGAACACCGCGCTTTTTGCGTCCGGCCAGCACGTTGTGCGCGCGCGCGCACGCGATGCGAGTGGCAATCTTTCAACCTGGGCAAGCGCAACGGTGCGCTTCAGCGGGAGTGTGGCGGTCAATCAGGGCTTCACCCGGAACACGTCCTGGATTACCGGGCTCTCGTCGGCGACCGCGTTTGCACAGACGCCCGACGGCCGAATTCTCGTGGCACAGCAGGGCGGCGCCCTGCGCGTGGTCAAGAATGGTGTGCTGTTGGCGACGTCGTTCATGACACTCAGTGTTGATCCGAACGGCGAACGTGGCCTGCTTGGCGTGGCGGTCAGCTCGACATTTGCAAGCGACAACCTGATTTACGTGTACTACACGACCACGTCTGGAGGCACCCACAACCGGATCAGCCGCTTCACCGCGAATGGCGACGTGATGCTTGCCGGGAGCGAAGTGATCCTCGTGGATCTCCCCGGCCTGTCATCTGCGACAAACCACAACGGCGGCGCCCTGCATTTCGGCGCTGACGGCAAACTTTATGTCGCAGTTGGCGACAACGCGAATGCTGCGAAGGCGCAGATTCTCACCGATCCCTTCGGCAAGATCCTGCGTTTTAACGCGGACGGCAGCATTCCCAATGACAATCCGTTCTGCAGCACCGCCGGAAATCTCGCCTGCGCGGTCTGGGCCTATGGCCTGCGCAACCCCTTTACTTTCGCCGTTCAGCCAACAACCGGCAAAATATTCGTGAACGACGTCGGGCAGGGCACTTGGGAGGAAATCAACGTTGGCGCGGCCGGGGCGAATTTCGGCTGGCCGCAGACGGAAGGTCCGACGAGTGCGTCAGGTGTCACCGCGCCGATTTTTGCATACCGGCACAGCGCCACCTCGCCTCCCGGCTCCGGGCCGGGCGGATTCTTCACCGGATTCGCAATCGCAGGTGGCGCGTTTTATCCGCAATCCGGCAATTTCCCGGCGGCCTATCGCGGCAATTACTTCTTCGCCGACTACGTGAGCAATTATGTTGGGCGGCTCGACCTTGCTAACGGCAACGTCGCCTACGCGTTTGCCTCGCTGAGCGGCAATCCGGTCGATCTGCTGGTCGGCACGGACGGCGCGCTTTACGCGCTCACCCGTTCCGCGATCGTGCGGTTTACCTCGCCCTGACCCCGCGCCCCGTGTTTAATCGCGCGGGCCGACTCCGCAGGCGAGCTCCGCTGCCGGAATGCCGAAGCACACGATCCAGTAGGTCTTGTGGTTGAACCCGAATTCTCCCTCGACAGTCATGCCCACACCGTCCACGTGGGCCGCGAGTGAGTGCGCATTTGACTTTGCGATGAAGGCGGCGGCCACCTCGTATCGCCCTGCGAGTTCGACCTTGAGTGCGGCGATCAGGCTTCGAAATACCCCCTTGCCCCGCTTCGCGCTGTCCACGCACACCGGGCCGTAAATGCAGGTTCGAGCGTCCGCGAGTGGCGTGCCGAGGTACGCGGTGCGGGTGAAAGTGTGGATCATGGCTGCGAGGATCGGCGTGCGCAGGCTGTCCTCCATCCCGGCGCTGCATGCATAGGCGGCGATCCGGCCGGCCTCTTCGGCGACCACGATGGCCGCGTCGCGATTCATCTTCTCGAACTGCCCGGCAGTGAAACGCGCCGAAAGAAATCCTTCCCGGCGGGCTGCCTCACTGAGGTTCTCAAAGAGATTCGCCTCCTGCAAGGCGAGGATCCCCGGATAGTCGGATTTTGTTACGCGACGATAAAGCATGAAGTCAAGAACGAGGGGCGAAGAGTCGAGCGGGTGGGAATGAAATGCAAACAGGCTCCAGGTGCGAGGTACGAGGTTTGAGGAACGAGGCACATGGGTTCGAATCTTCTCGCACCGCATACCTCTTCCCTCGCACCTGCATTTATTGCAAATCCACCGCAAATTTCTTGAGCTCCTCGAGCTTGACGTAATCCAGCGTGCGCTCGTGGGTAGCGGCAAGCACCACTCCGGGCGCTGCGCCGGCCTGCAGTGCCTCGCGCCAGCGTGCCGCGCACAGGCACCAGCGGTCACCGGGGTTGAGTCCCGGGAAACCGTATTCCGGCATCGGCGTGGAAAGATCGTTGCCACGGGCCTTCGAAAACTCCAGAAATTCGCTAGTCAACATGGTGCATACCGTGTGTGCGCCGTGGTCGTCCATGCCGGTGTTGCAGCAACCATCCCGATAAAAACCGGTGAGTGGGCGAGTGCTGCATTCCGCAAGAGGGCCGCCAAGGACATTGCGGGCACGTTTGCCGCCGGGAGGCAGAGGGTCAAAGGGCATGACTATTTTTTCCTCGTGAATACCAGAGTGGTTCCCTGGATGGTCAGGTCGAGATACATCCGATTTCCCTGCACGCGCTGCGCCTTGGCACTTTCGATGGATCTGAGGAAGGTGGGGGCCAGTGAGCCGGCCGCGCAAGGTGTGCGCGAGGTGCCGGGCAACTGAATGGAGATGGACGGCGCGCGCAGGGTGTAACGCCCTGCCTCCCGCAGGCAGTCTGCCTGGATGCGGACCTTGCCGCCGGGTTCGAAATTCAACCCGTATCGGTCAGGATTCGAGACCAGAACCGTCTTGCCGGGGGTGATCGTGCTCTCCCACTGCCATGCGCCGGCTGGGGAATCGGTCATGGAGTTCGCCGAAGACTGCGGCGCGGCGGCAACCCGGGTCAACGTGACAGAAGCCAGCGCTTCGGGTGCGGGCGCGTTCACGCGCAAGGTTTCGCCCTGCTTGGTCATTCGCCAGGTTGCAGGGGTGGTCGAGCCCGGCTGGGTATCGAGGATGATTTCAAACTCCTCTGTGGAAATCGGCGTCCAGCGGCCGATTTCCACCCGCGCCGGCTTGCTGTTCCGTTCGTCCATGGCCCACGTCAGGGTGCCGTCGTTGCGCAGCAGGAGTTCGTACCGTCTTGGCACGCCGGAGGAAGCGTCGCCGCGGTAGAGGGCGGCGGCGGGCGCAGCGACCACCGCTATCGGCACTGGCAACAGGGCCAGCGCCAACACCGAGCAGAAGGTTGTCCGCAGTAACCAGAAAGCATTTTCCATGTTTTGTCTATCTTCGTTCGCCATCGCCTACCTGACAATTCTCAGGCAGTCTGCCCGGCGAGAATCTTCGCATACACGTCGCGATCAACATTGCCGCCACTGAGCACGACGGCGATTTTCCGCCCAGCCAGCCGGCTGCGTTCCTGCCAGGCCGCGGCGAGCGGAGCGGCTCCCGCGCCTTCGGCAACATTGTGGGTGGCCGAAAACATCCGTCGCATTGCATCCTCCACCTCGGCATCGCTGACCTGGACAACCCGTGCCATGCCGCGCTGAAGGATCTCCAGCGCCGCCGGCTCGGGCGTGCGGCAGGCCATGCCGTCCGCAATTCGCGTGGTGGCCGGAAGATCGATGGGGCGTCCCTGCTCAAAAGACATTGCATAGGCCGGCGCCTGCGCCGAGACCACGCCGACGATTTCCGCTTTGTGTCCCAGCGCTGCACGTGCCGCGATCATTCCGCAAATCCCGGAGCCCAGCCCGATCGGCACATACACCGTATCGAGGT
This sequence comes from Burkholderiales bacterium, assembly GCA_046155535.1. Lineage (GTDB taxonomy): Bacteria > Pseudomonadota > Gammaproteobacteria > Burkholderiales > JACQAP01 > JACQAP01. The sequence continues at coordinate 3,076 of JBJXFN010000052.1, read as the reverse complement.
CCGGCACGGCGCGCAGCAACTCGAGGGAATAGGAGGCCACGCCATGTACCAGCAACGGGTGAAACGAGGACAACATGTGCAGGCCGCGTTGTTGCGCGATCCAGTTTGCGCGTTCGCGGGCGGCCTGGAAATCCTCGCCATGTTCGATGAGTTCGACGCCCAGCGCCCGCATTGCTTCGTTTTTTTCGCGGCTGTTGCCGTGCGGCACTACGATAGTTGCCGGAATGCCGAACTGTCTTGCGGCAAATCCGACAGATTGACCGTGATTTCCTCGCGTGGCACTGATCACCCCGGCGGGCTTGTTGCCGCGTGCTGCCATGTCGTGGAGGTACAACAGGCCGCCGCGGATTTTGAATGCGCCGGTGGGCGTGTGGTTCTCGTGCTTTACCCAGATATCGACCCCGAACTGTGCCTTGAGCAAGGGCCAGGGATATTGCGGCGTCGGCGCAAGCGTCTGGTAGACAATCGCCGCGGCGTCTTGCAGCTTTTCAAGCGGAACCAGGAATTCCTTCATGCCGCCATTGTATGCGAGCCAATCCCCTGGTCAGGTCGTGGCCGGGCGCAAAAAACTACGGTGCGCCAATTTCCGAGGCGCACCGGGAAAGGTATTCCCTGTCCTTCCGGAACAAGAGCACAGCTGCAGTGGAGCAGAAGGTGCAGGACGAGGAAGGTTTCTTCAGTGGTTTGCGCATCCCTGTCGATTTTAAGGACAGGGATTCCTTAAATACTTCCAAAAGCCGAAGCGTTGCGGTGGCCCAACCGGAAACCTTTCCCTCGTCTTACTCCGACGCTTTTACGGAATCCGGTTTGGCGCCGGCCGCGAGCGCGCCGCCGGTCTTGAGCATTTCCAGTTGGTCGCCAAGAATGTTCACCGCTTCGTTCAACAGGAAATCTTCCGCACTTTTTCGCGCTTTTTCAGCGGCCAGTTCATCGGCCAGATTGCGTTCACTGGCCTGCAGGCCATCATCTGCAGGCGCATTGTTCACCACGGTCGCGTTCTGCGCGCTCGCATCCTTGCGATTTTCGCGGGACTGTAGTCGGGCCTCCTGGGCTTCGCGTTCCTTGCGACGTTCGGCCTCGTTCAGTGAGACAAGGTTCTTGTCGCGCTCCAGCCTGGACAGGGCGAGGTCTTCCTGCAGGTACTGGAAGTTTCTGTCCTTTTTCACGCGAGCTTCATGCAGGGTCGCAAGGATGGGCAACTGGCCCTTCAAGTCGCCTTCGGGCGCATAGTCTGCCGCCTTGATCTGGATCCACGGCAGCGCGTTGTCGTAGCTCGATTCGCCAAAATCTTCCGCGAGGACAGTGGAGGGAAAAAGGATATCCGGCGTCACGCCGCGCAATTGTGTCGTGCCTCCATTGATGCGGAAGAATTGCGCGATGGTCATTTTCAGTTCCCCGAATTGCGGCTTGCTGTTCTGGGCGATGCGATCGAGATCGACCAGGGTTTGCACGGTGCCTTTGCCGAAACTCGATTCCCCGATGATCAGCCCGCGCCCATAATCCTGGATCGCTGCGGCAAAAATCTCTGACGCCGATGCCGAAGCCCTGTTGATCAGCACACCGAGCGGCCCGTCCCAGGCAATACCGGGGTCGGTGTCGCTCTGCACGGTGATCTCGCCGCTGGCGTCGCGCTGTTGCAGCACGGGCCCTTTGCCGATGAACAGGCCGGTCAATTCAATCGCTTCCGTCAACGACCCGCCGCCGTTATTGCGCAAGTCGATCAATACACCGTCGACCTTGTCCTTTTTCAGTTCGCCCAACAGGCGAGCCACATCGCGACTCGCGCTCCGGTAATCGTCGGACCCTTTCTGCCTTGCCGCGATATCCTCGTAAAAAGAGGGCAGGGTGATCACACCGATGCGGCGGCTGACCTTGCCCACGGTGACGCTGCGCACGGAGGAATTGGCGGCCTGCTGCTCCAGGCTGATTTTTTTCCGGATCAGCGTGAGGAGTTTGTGCTTGCCATTGGGGCCGGCCTCGGCAGGGAGTACGTCGAGCACGACCACGGAGTCCGGCTCGCCACGGATCAGCGCCACCGTATCATCCAGCCGCCAGCCTTGGACGTCCGTCATGACACCGCCTTCGCCCTGGGCGACGCCGAGGATGTGGTCACCGATCTTCAGTTGGCCGGAAAGGGCCGCCGGCCCGCCGGGGACCAGCTCGCGGATGGTCACGAGGCCATCCGATTCCGTCAGAACGGCCCCGATTCCGACCAGTGACAGCCGCATCGAGATGCCGAAATCTTCCGCCGCCCGGGGCCCCATGTAGTTGGTATGGGGCTCGATCGCCGTGGTATAGGCGTTCATGTAGGTTTGAAAGGCATCCGCGTTCGTTGTCTGGCCAAGTCGCTTGCGGAAACCGTCGAAGCGCTTGTCGAGGATATCGACGATATTCTTGTCATCCTGCCCGGCAAGCTTGAGCCGCAGCCAGTCGTTCTTGACCCGCTTGCGCCAGAGTCCATTCATTTCCGCTTCGGTCTTTGGCCAGCCTTCCTTCTCCCGAGCGAATTGGTAGCTTTCATTCTGCTGGAAATCGAACCCGGTTTTGAGCAGGGCCCGCGCATGGGCAAAACGCTCGGCTGCACGCTGCTTATTCAGATTGAACATGGCGAACGGGACGGAAAGATCTGCCTGACGGAGGGCTGCGAGCCGGGTTCGCTCGCGCGCGAAAGTGTCGATATCGGCCTGAATGAAGAAGAGTTTCTCGGGATCGAGCAATTTGAGATATTTGTCGAAAACCTTCTGCGACAGCGCGTCGTCGACCGGCGGCTTCTTGTAATGGAAACGGCCCAGCACTTCGGCGGCCAGGCGCGCCGCCTGAGCCTCCTGCGGAACTGGTTTTAACTCCGGTAGGGGTGTGCCAATTTCGGGCGTCGCGCCTTGCGCGAGTGTCGCCACGAACAGGGTGATCCATAACAAATATCTTTTCATTCGTGCTCCTGACTGTATCGTCGCAGGGTGATGCCGAGGGGGTAAACGGCGCCCCTACATTGGCGCCGCCTGGTTTATGACCCGGTCCGGCAGAATTGGTTGTCCGGGAATCGGGCTTTTTTCAAGATTAACGGAAATACGTCAGA
>JBJXFN010000046.1:0-2867 GCA_046155535.1 Burkholderiales bacterium | reverse complement strand
ACTCTCCTGATCTTCCGGCGCCGGTGTCGGCAACGGAGGCAAATGGCGATGGGAACCGCATTATAGGACTGCATGGCGCCCGCGGAACAGCCTGACGTTGCCCGGGCGCGGGCCTTCGCTTATGCTTCACCGATATTGGCCCGCTCATAAACACCTGCTTCGCAAGGAACATCCACGATGGATCTGAATTTTTCGCAGGCGGAATTGGCGTTTCGCAGCGACGTGCGCAACTTTGTGCGCACCAGTCTGCCGGGCGACATTTCCCGCAAAGTGCTCGAGCACAAGCGCCTCGGCAAGGAAGACTACGTGCGCTGGCAGAAGATCCTGGCAGACAAGGGTTGGATTGCCCCGGGCTGGCCGGCAGAACACGGCGGGGTCGAGTGGAGTGCGATCGAACGCAATATCTTCGACGAGGAGGCGGCGACTGCCGGTGCGCCGCGCATCTCCCCGTTCGGCCTGCACATGGTAGGTCCGGTGATCATCGCCTTTGGCAGCCAGGCGCAGAAGGAAAGATTCCTGCCAAGGATTCTGAACAGCGAAGACTGGTGGTGCCAGGGTTATTCCGAGCCGGGGTCGGGGTCGGATCTGGCATCCCTAAAGACCCGCGCCGAGCGCCAGGGCGATCACTACATTGTCAACGGCCAGAAGACCTGGACCACCCATGCGCAATGGGCAGACATGATGTTTTGCCTGGTGCGCACCTCCAGCAGCGGCAAGAAGCAGGAGGGCATTTCTTTCTTGCTGATCGACATGCACGCGCCAGGTGTCACAGTCCGTCCTATTTTGATGCTGGACGGCGAGCACGAGATCAATGAAGTCTGGTTCGAGAACGTCAAGGTGCCGACCGAAAATCTGGTCGGTGAAGAGGGGCGCGGCTGGGCGTACGCTAAATTCCTGCTTTCCCACGAGCGCACCGGCATTGCCGGCGTCGGGGCTTCCAAACGCGAGTTGAATCATCTCAAGCATCTGGCGGCCCAGGAGCAGCAGGACGGCCGGCCGCTGATCGAGGATCCGTTGTTTCGCGACCGGATCGCTCGCCTGGAAATCGACTTGATGGCGCTGGAGATCACCTGCCTGCGAGTGGCGAGCGCGGAACGCGAAGGCAAGGCGCCGGGACCGGAAGCGTCGATCCTCAAGATCAAAGGCACCGAAATACAGCAGGAACTCACCGAAATGATGATGGACGCGGTGGGCCCGTATGCGCTGCCGCATCTTCCCTTGTCTTGGGGAGACCACTGGATTGGCGGACATGTCGGCCCGGACTACGCCGCGCCGTTGGCCGCGCGCTACTTCAATTACCGCAAGACCAGTATCTACGGCGGCTCCAACGAAATCCAGCGCAACATCATCGCGCAGAAGGTGCTGGGCTTGTAAACGCATCCAACACGAAGGAAATGCAGGTAAGGAACGCAATGGAAGGGAAAGGCGAGACGCAAATGTCAGTCATTCATTTCAAGATCTCTGGAATATGATTTCCTTCGTGCCCTACGTGTTTCCTTCGCGTTCCTTCTTGTTGAAAGAGTTTGAGGGTTGATATGGATTTTTCCCTGACTGAAGAACAACAGATGCTCAAGGACAGCGTAGATCGCTTCCTGGAGAAAAATTTCAACTTCGACGCGCGTCGCAAAATGCTGGCGGACCGCCAGCCAATGCATCCCCAACTCTGGCAAGGCCTCGCCTCACTGGGCGTGCTGGGCGTGCCATTTTCCGAGGACTTCGGCGGTTTCGGCGGCGGCGGGGTTGAAACCATGCTGGTGATGGATTCCCTGGGCCGCCATCTGGCCCTGGAGCCTTATCTCGCGTCCGTGGTACTGGCAGGTGGCTGTATCGATCTGGCGGCGGCCGAGTGGCAGAAAAAAATTCTGCTGCCGAAAATTATCGATGGCTCGACGTTGCTGGCCTTTGCGCATGCCGAGCCCGGCGCGCGTTTCAACCTCGGGCATGTGCAGACCCGGGCAGTGCGCGAAGGAAACAATTTTGTCCTCCAGGGAGAGAAAGCACTGGTACTGCATGGCGCGGTGGCCGAGAAATTCATCGTTTCGGCGCGTACCAGCGGAGAGGCGGGTGACGCGCAGGGGGTGACTCTGTTCATTGTCGAGGCCGGCGAGGAAAAACTCGGCGGCCAGGAATATCCGTTGTTCGATGGCACCCGGGCGCTGGACCTGCAACTGGATGACATCCAGCTGGGTCCCGAGTCTGTGATCGGAACACTGGATCAGGGCATGCCGGTGATCGAGGCGGTGGCGGATCGCGCGATGGCGGCATTGTGCGCGGAAGCGGTCGGCATCATGGCTGCCTTGCATGCCGCCACGGTCGAATACCTCAAGACTCGCCAGCAATTTGGCCAACCGATCGGTCGTTTCCAGGCCTTGCAGCACCGGGCAGTGGACATGCTGATCCAGGTTGAGCAGGCACGCTCCATGGCCATGCTGGCGGCCTCGAATGCCGATTCGCCTAATATTGCGCAGCGCCGACGCAACATCGCCGCGGCCAAGGAACTGATCGGCCGGGCCGGCCGTTATGTCGGCCAACAGGCGATTCAGTTACACGGCGGCATGGGGATGACCGACGAGCTAATCGTCGGACACTATGTCAAGCGCCTGACCGCAATCGACATTTTGTTCGGCAATGCCTCCTACCAGCGCGCGCGATTTGCCGCAATGAGTGGCGAAGAGCCCGCCGCCGAGATGAAAGCGCCCCGCAAGAGCTGGGTGAAAATCTGAAAATCCTTTTGCCACAGAGGACACAGAGATCACAGAGGAACACCAAGGGACAAAACCCAATCACTGGTAGCTGTGCGAGAACTTTCGTTTGCCAATCACCGATGGGAGTTGTTTCTAAAAAAATTCGGATGACGACCCCCGAAG
>JBJXFN010000036.1:0-26555 GCA_046155535.1 Burkholderiales bacterium | reverse complement strand
TTCAGGTGATGGCAATCGGCCTGGGGTTGATGGCACTTCTGTTGTTGACCCTGGTGCGTGCCGATCTGTTGCAAAGCTGGAAAAAAAGTCTTCCGCCCGAGGCCCCCAACCGCTTCCTGGTGAATATCCAGCCAGACCAGATTGCCGAACTGCAAGGATTTTTCTCCGCGCAGGATCTGGCGGCCCCGGTCTTGTTTCCGATGGTCCGTGGCCGTCTGACGCAGATCAATGACAAGCCGGTGTCTTCCCGGGATTTTGCCGACGATCGCGCGCGCCGTCTGGTGGACAGGGAATTCAATCTGTCCTGGTCCGCGTCCATGCAGCCCGACAATGTCATCGTCGAAGGCCGCTGGTTCGATGCCTCGCAGGCAGGAGAGCCGCTGGTGTCTGTGGAAGAGGGGATTGCCACGACGCTGGGCTTGAAGCTTGGCGATCGCCTGACTTATCAGATCGCCGGCAGGAAATTGACCGTGACAATTGCCTCGCTGCGCCGGGTGCAATGGGATACCTTCAAAGTGAATTTTTTTGTGGTCGCCGCACCTGGCGTTCTGGAATCGCACCCGGCGACCTTCGTGACCAGCCTGCATCTGCCGGACTCGCGCTCGGCCACGATGGAAGCGCTTGTCGAAAAATTTCCCAATCTGGTGGTGATTGACGTGGCTGCGATTCTTGCACAGGTCAAGTCCATGATTGACCAGGTTGCCAGTGCGATTGAGTTTGTTTTTGTGTTCAGCCTCGCCGCCGGCCTGCTGGTGCTGTGGGCAGGCATCGCGTCTACCCAGGACGAACGCATGATCGACGCTGCCGTAATGCGTGCGCTGGGCGCGTCGCGCCGCCAGTTGCGGGCCATCCATTCTGCGGAGTTTGTTCTGCTCGGTGCGCTCGCGGGGCTGCTGGCGGCGGCCGGTGCCACCGCCCTTGGCTATGTGCTTGCCACGCGGGTACTGGAAGTACCGTTTACCTGGAATCCCTGGGTAGGGTTGGCAGGCATCGGGGCCGGAGCTCTGGGGGTGCGGTTCGCCGGATTGCTGGGCACGGCCAAGGTTTTGAAGACCCCGCCGACGGAAGTTTTCCGCGCTGCGGCATAGTGGCCCTGTCCAAACCTCTGATTTGATGGATTCGGGAAGAAAATTCAAGGATTTGCAATGATCCCTGTGTTACACTGCGCGACCTTTTTTTTGGCCCCTGTCATATGAAACGCAACGTTCGCAACATCGCCATCATCGCCCACGTCGATCATGGCAAGACCACCCTGGTCGACAAGCTTCTGCGGCAGTCGGGGACTTTTGCCGCGCATCAGCAGATGACCGAGCGGGTCATGGATTCGAACGATCTGGAACGCGAGCGCGGCATCACCATTCTGGCCAAGAATTGTGCGGTCCAATACGAAGGCACCCATATCAACATCGTGGACACCCCGGGGCACGCGGATTTCGGCGGCGAAGTCGAGCGGGTGTTGTCGATGGTGGACAGCGTCCTGTTGCTGGTGGATGCGGTCGAGGGGCCGATGCCGCAGACCCGCTTCGTGACGCGCAAGGCGCTGGCCCTGGGCCTGAAACCGATCGTGGTGGTCAATAAGGTGGACCGGCCCGGCGCCCGTTCCGACTGGGCGGTGAACCACACTTTTGATTTGTTCGACAAACTCGGCGCCACCGAAGAGCAACTCGACTTTCCCGTGGTCTATGCCTCGGCCCTGCAAGGCTGGGCGTCGCTGGAGAAGGATAAAACGGGGCAGGACATGCGCCCTCTGTTCGATGCCATCCTGAAACACGTGCCGGTTCGCGACGCCGATCCGAATGGCCCGTTGCAAATGCAGGTGTGCTCGCTGGATTACTCCAGTTTTGTCGGCCGCATCGGCATCGGCCGCGTCGCGCGCGGACGCATTCGTTCCGGCCAGCAAGTGGCGGTCATGCACGGCCCGGATGGCGAACCGAAACTGGCCAAGGTCAATCAGGTGCTGGTGTTCAAGGGGCTGGAGCGCACCGTGGTGGACGAGGCCGAAGCCGGCGACATCGTATTGATCAATGGCATCGAGGAAGTCGGCATTGGCGTGACGCTGTGCGATCCCGCCACGCCCGAAGGTTTTCCCCTGCTGAAAGTGGATGAACCGACGCTGACCATGAATTTCCTGGTCAATACGTCACCGCTGGCGGGCCGCGATGGAAAATATGTGACCAGCCGGCAGATCCGCGAGCGGCTGGAGCGCGAACTGCAATCCAATGTCGCGCTGAAAGTCGAATTCACTTCTGACTCCGATACCTTCGTGGTCTCCGGCCGCGGCGAACTGCACCTGACCATCCTGCTGGAAAACATGCGCCGCGAAGGTTATGAAATGGCGGTCGGCCGCCCGCGGGTGGTGATGAGAACCGTCAATGGGGAAAAACAGGAGCCTTACGAATTGCTGACCGTGGATGTGGAAGACGGGCATCAGGGCGGGGTGATGGAGGAGCTTGGCCGGCGTCGCGCCGATTTGCAGGATATGCAGGCCGATGGCAAGGGCCGCACCCGGCTCGAATACCGGATTCCCGCGCGCGGCCTGATTGGCTTCCAGGGGGAATTCCTCAACATTACCCGCGGCACCGGACTGGCCAGCCATATTTTCGACGACTACGGCCCGGTGAAAGGCGACATGGAAGAACGTCGCAACGGCGTGCTGATTTCCCAGGACGACGGCGCGGCGGTGGCCTATGCCCTGTGGAAGCTGCAGGAGCGCGGGCGCATGTTTGTGTCCCCTGGCGATGCCCTGTACGAAGGCATGGTGATTGGCATTCACAGCCGCGACAACGATCTGGTGGTCAACCCGATCAAGGGCAAACAACTGACCAACGTGCGCGCTTCCGGGACGGACGAAGCCGTGCGCCTGGTGCCGCCGATTGAACTCACGCTGGAAAAAGCGGTGGAATTCATCGCCGATGACGAGCTGGTGGAAATCACCCCGAAGTTCATCCGCATTCGCAAGCGTTACCTCAAGGAACACGAACGCAAGCGCGCCTCGCGGGGCGCGAACTCCGAGGCGGCCTGACCTGCCGGGCCGGCAGTTGGCCGGTCAAATTCGGTCCAGGGGAGTATGCATATGGATATTCGTCGCTACGCCGCGCTTTTCCTTTTGCTGGTCCCGATCACGGTCTTCGCGGACGAACTCACGGAAGCCAAGCAGCGAGATATCCGCAAGCTGATGGACGACACGGGCAGCGCGATGATCGCAATCCGGTTTGCCTCGGCAACCAGCCAGAATGTCTTCCAGACGCTCAAGGGTGTGCGCCCGGACACTCCGGACCGCGTGCAGGAAGAGTTGAACCGGGAACTGGTGCAATTGTTCACCGAAAAAATGCATGCACCGGGCGGATTGGCGGAAAAATTGATCCCGGTCTACGCCAGAACATTCACCCACGCCGAAATAAAGGCATTGATCGCTTTCTACGCGACGCCGGTTGGCAAGAAATCGATCACCCTGATGCCGAAGGTGATCAACGAGAGCATGGCGGTCAGCCAGCAGTGGGGCGCATCCCTCGGACCGGAAATCGAAAATCGCGTCCAGGAAGTGCTCGCCAGAGAAAAAATGGCCTCCGAGCGCAAGTAGTAGAAATGCGGCGAGTGTGTCCGACCCGCGCGGCCGGATGACAGGGTACCTGGTTGTATACTCCTCGCCATGTCCGAGGCATTCATTGCATTGATCATTTCCGTCGCGACATTCGTCGTCGCCATCGTGCTGGTGTTCGTGGCGCTGGCGCTGCGCCGGAACCAGAACGCCCTTCCCGAGACGCTGTCGCGGCTGCTGGAAGAAAAGCACCTGGCCATGTTGAAAGACCTCAATGCCGGCCTGAACAATCTCGGAGATCGCCTGACCCATACGCAGTCCGAGGTATTTGAGCGTCTGCGCAATACCGTGACCCAGGAACTGACGGACACGCGCAGAACCGTCAGCGCCTTGCAGGTCAAGCAGGTCGAGGAACTTTCCGCCACCCGGGAAACCATGACCCGGCAACTCGGCGAGTTAAGTGCCGGGATGCAGGGCAAACACGATCAGCTTCGCAGCGAGGTTCTGACCCGCATTTTGCAGACCCTGGCGGAGCAGAATCGCGCCGAGCAGGAACTCATCCAGACCACGATGCGCAATGCCTCGGCGCAATTGTCGGCTTCCATGGAATTGCTGTCGAAGACCACCGACACGCGGCTTGAGCAGATCAGCGGCAAAGTCAGCGAGCGGCTGGAGGAAGGGTTCAAGAAAACCAACGAAACGTTCGTCAGCGTGATGGCGCGCCTGGCGACTATCGACGAAGCGCAGAAAAAAATCGACGGACTGACCATGAACGTGGTCAGCCTGCAGGAGCTGCTGGGAGACAAACGCTCGCGCGGCGCCTTTGGCGAAGTCCAGCTCGAGAATCTGGTGCGCAACATCCTTCCCGAGTCGGCCTTCGAGTTCCAGTACACCTTCCAATCCAATGCCGCGCGCGCAGACTGCGTGCTCAAGTTGCCACCGCCCACCGGCATGGTGGCGGTCGATGCAAAGTTCCCGCTCGAAAATTACCACCGCATGTTCGAGGCGGGAAGCGGGGAAGTCGAGCGCGCGGCGGCGCGGCGCCAGTTTCGTGCCGATGTAAAAAGACACGTGGAAGACATCGCGGCCAAATACATCATTGCCGGCGAAACTTCCGACGGCGCGGTGATGTTCGTGCCGGCGGAAGCCGTGTTTGCCGAGATTCACGCATACCACGCGGAAGTGGTGGATTATGCGATGCAGCGGCGCGTTTGGATCGTCTCACCGACCACGCTGATGGCGGTACTCAATACTGCACGTGCGGTCATGAAGGATGTAGCCACGCGCGAGCAGGTGCACATCATCCAGGACGAGCTGGGCAAGCTGGGCAAGGACTTTTCGCGCTTTGATTCGCGCATGAAAAAGCTGGCCGACCACATCCGGCAGGCGCATGAAGACGCCCAGCAGGTGCAGATCAGTAGCGACAAGATCACGCGGCGCTTCTCGCAGATCGAGCGGGTCGAACTGGATCAGCCCGAGAAGTTGCGCCAGCTTGAACAAGCGCTGCTCGATGGTCCGCAGGACGATGAATCCGGCACCTGAACGGGACGTTCCTCTCGCCGAAAGGCGAGGGCTTCAAATTGCGGCTCAAGCCGGTGATGGTTGGCCTCAACACCGGTTCGCGAAATCTCCCTTGTCCCAGAAGGAGAGGCAAAATTCTGTCCCGTTGCTTAAATGCGAGGGGATTACGCATCCGCGGTCGGGAACCTAAGAGCGTCTAACAAAATGAAAATGGAGTGCAATCAAAGTATCCCTCACCCTCGGTCCCTCTCCCGGGGAGGAGAGGGAAGAAAAAGCCCCTCGCCCTTCGGGACAAGGGCACACTTGAAGCGCAGCAGAGGGGTTGGGGTGAGGGAGGATTTTCATTCTGTTAGGTTCTCTAAGAGACCAGCCGGCATTGCATGTTTGGCCTGACATCCTGGCGCCGGCGCCGGCTGCTGGCAAAAACGAAGCTGGACGAGGCTACCTGGGAACGCACCTGTCAACGGTTTGCGTTTGTCCAGCGGCTCGACAATTCGGAGCGATCCCGTCTGCGCGATCTGTGCATCGTGTTTGTGCACGAAAAGCAGATATCCGCGGCCGGCGGGCTGGACCTCACCCTGGAAATGAAACTGGGCATTGCGATACAGGCCTGCATCCTGGTGCTCCAGCTTGGGCCCGGTGTCAGTGGCCTGGATCACTACGCCGGCTGGGTGGAAATCATCGTCTATCCGGAAGCCTTTCTGCCACGGCAGGAGTTTCGCGGGGATGGGGGCGTTGTGCATATGGACGAATCGCCCTATGCCGGTCAAGCTTGGCTGAAAGGGCCCGTTATCCTGTCATGGGCGGATGTCGAACACGCGGGCGATCTCGACGGGATGAACGTGGTGATTCATGAATTCGCCCACAAACTCGATATGCTCAATGGAGAGGCCAATGGCTTCCCGCCCCTGCACGCCGGCATGAATCGGGAAGCGTGGTCCCGCGCCTTCTCGGCTGCGTTTGCGGACTTGGGTCAACGTGTTGAAGCCGGAAAGCATACCGAAATCGATCCCTATGCAACCGAGTCCCCGGGTGAATTTTTTGCCGTGCTGAGCGAGGCGTTCTTCGAGGTGCCGGAGCTGGTCAGGGAAGTCTATCCGGAGGTGTACGCGCAGTTAAGCCAGTTTTACCGGCAGGATCCCGCTGGCAGAGAGCTGCCGCGGGAATGGCGGCTGGGGCAGCGCCAGTGACAAGTGACGAGTGACTAATGAGCATTCCACAATACATGACAGAATTCCAAGTCAAGGTCGTTTCCCTCATCCCCACCCTTCTGCTGCGCTTCAAGTGTGCCCTTGTCCCGGAGGGAGAGGGGCATTTTTCCTCCCTCTCCCCTCGGGAGAGGGATTGAGGGTGAGGGAAAGATGTTGTCATGAATTTCGAAAAGATCAATAGATGAAAAATCTGGCTAAATGCCTTCTTCCCTTGTGCCTCTTCTGTATTCAGGGGATCGCGCAGGCACAGCAGACGCTGGAAGTCATCACGCTCAAGTACCGGAGTGCCGAACAGGTGATCCCGATTCTCAAACCGCTGCTGGCACCGGGCGGCACATTGAGCGGCATGCAATACAACCTCGTGATCCGGACCACCCCGCAGAATCTGGCCGAACTGCGCAAGGTGCTGGAGACCGTCGATTCCATGCCCCGGCGGCTGGTGATTTCGGTACGGCAGGACTCCGCCGGCTCCGGCAACACATCCCAGGCCGAAATTGCCGGCAGCATCGGCACCGACAAGGGTCGCGTCACGGTGCCCGGCAGACCTAATGACCAGGGCGCAACAGTCGTCCTGCGGCGCGGCGACGATCGAGTGGGAGCCCGGGTGTTGAATTCGCAGTCGGCCGCCACCGATCGAAATGTCCAGACCGTACAAGTTCTCGAAGGCAGCGAGGCAGTCATTCGTGTCGGACAGTCTGTTCCCGTGCGCAGCCGCAGCGTCATTCAGACGCCGCAGGGCACGCAGATTTCCGAGTCCGTTGAGTACCGCGACGCGGACACGGGCTTCCGCGTTCGCCCGCGTATTGGCGGGGATCGCGTCACCCTCGAGATTGTTTCCCGTCGCGACAGCGTTTCCGACCCCAACATCGAGAGTTTTAATATCCAGCGAGTGGAAACAGTCGTGTCCGGAAGACTCGGGGAGTGGATCGAATTCGGCGGTGTCGGACAGAGCCATGTGCAGTCCGACAATGCCGCCATCTCCCGCCGCACCAGCGCCGTGACCGATGACCGGAAGATTTATTTGAAAGTGGAGGAGATCAGGTAGTGACTAGGAGTGATTCTCCGGTGCAGGATGCTTTGCATCCCTCTCCCTCCGGGAGAGGGAACGAGGGTGAGGGAATAAGTAGAAAAATTGTGCCCTTCACTCATTGACTCATTCCCCATTCGCTTGTTACCCGTCACCCGTCACATGTTGACCCACCCATGAAACCTTCTGTCTGGCACGCCGGGTTGTTCGCGAGTTTCCTCGCGCTCCTCATCTGGTCCGGGATCCGGCCATTCAATTATTTCGTCTGGTTCCTCGAAGTTCTGCCGGCAATCATCGGCGCGGTCGTGCTGGTAGCTATCTATCCTCGAGTAAAACTCACCATGCTGGTCTATTGCCTGATCTGGATTCATGCGCTGGTGCTGATCCTGGGCGGACACTGGACCTACTCGGAAATGCCGGTGTTCAATTGGTTGCGCGACGAATTCGGCCTCGCCCGGAATTACTACGACCGGCTCGGGCACGTTGTGCAGGGCTTCGTGCCCGCGATGATCGCGCGTGAAATCCTGTTGCGAAATGGCGTCGTCAAGGGCAGGGGATGGTTGTTCTTCATCGTCACCTGCATCTGCCTCGCCGTATCGGCGTTCTACGAATTCGTCGAGTGGTGGGTTGCTGTCGGTACGGGGACTGTGGCCGACGCCTTCCTCGCCACACAGGGAGACGTTTGGGACACGCAGTGGGACATGTTCCTGGCGTTGTGCGGCGCAATCGCGTCGCAACTGCTTTTGGCCCCGTGGCATGAACGGCAAATGGCGGTGCTCGGAAGTGAAAGTGCCGGAGGGCGAGACTGATCGGTTAACGAAGCGCGCTGACGCAGCCTATCCGGGAGACCGGGGACGTAAGAAGAAGTTGACGAAACCCTTGATTCCATTAACATCGTTTGCGATTTATGTAGCCTACTTCGTGATACGGCGGTAAATAGGGCGACTTGGAGATAATTGTCTTCATGAAAAATGGTCCGGATATATTTGAATTGCAAAAAAACTCTGAACACGTTGAGAGGATTGTTCGTGGATATCCGCCAATTTGGAAGTCGATTCCACGTTACCTATTTATTGCGGAAGGACACGTTTGATGACCGATACAACGGACGTATCGTGAAGCGACCATACAGAGCTAGCCACTTAGTGCAGCCGAGGTGCATGAAGCCGCGCGCGGCTGACCAAGCACATTGGTCATCGGGGTTCCGTTCGTGTCACACTGACCAGTTACGAAGTCTTGGAGTTTGCTATGCCTGATCTCTCATGGAGCCCGATCGAGCCGCTAACCGACAAGGACCGTGCCATCGATCTCGCGGCGATGCGGCCCCTTTACGAATCGTGGCAGACATCTAAGGCTCGCCTCAAGGTGTCGAGCGAAGGCAGCCTTCGAGAATTCAATCAGCGCCTCGTGCGGCGATTGAGCGTAGAAACCGGAATCCTCGAACGACTCTACGACATTGATCGAGGGACAACCGAAGCCCTTGTCGCCGCAGGCTTTCGCGAGGACATTGTATCTAGATCTAGCACAGATATCGAACCATCGCGGTTAATTGATATCCTTCGCGATCAAGAAGCCGCAATTCAACTCGTTATGGATTGTGTCGCAAAAAATCGGCCACTTACTAAGTCAGTGATCCACGAACTTCATTCGATCCTAACTCGACATCAAGATACAACTACAGCAATCGACCAATTTGGTAATCGTCGAGAGATTCCACTGCTCAAGGGAAAATTCAAAGAACATCCCAATAACCCCCGTCGCGAAGATGGCGCTGTTCATGAGTACTGCCCCCCAGTTCATGTCGAATCCGAGATCGACAACCTAATCGCATGGCTTTCTAGCTATGATCTAGACGATCCAATCATCGTATGTGCTTGGTTCCATCACCGGTTCACCCAAATACACCCGTACCAAGATGGGAATGGGCGGTTAGCAAGAGCGCTTACCACCTTGGTCTTACTCCGTGCTCAATTGCTGCCTCTGGTTATTGATCGTGATCTTCGAGTTGAATACATCACCTCACTGGAGAATGCGGATTCAAACGATCTTGCGCCTTTGGCGTCTCTATTCGCACGACTCGAGCGCTCTGCAATCCTTCAAGCGCTGAGCGTAGATGTAGACAAGGAACTTACTGAACAACGCAACCTTACATCTGCCGTAATCGCGGGACTTGCAGACAAGTTCGGTAAACGTCGAGTTGAGCGGGACGCAGAGCTTCGCCGGGTTAACACCATTGCACGCGAACTCCGATCAAGAGCGCATGCAGCGCTTCAGGTGGGATTCGATCACTTGGCTGTAGCTGTGTCCGCGGTCGCCCAGCCAGAAGTTCGGGTCATAGATGGTGGTCAAGATCGCAGCAATGCGCACTGGTACAAGTACGAAGTTGTGGCGTCTGCCAAAGAGGTCGGCAAGTTCGCGAACTTCACGGAGGATCACTACTTCGTGAAGGCTTCAATTCGCGCTCAGCGTGAGAGATTGGTATTCGTAACTTCCTTCCATCACGTCGGACGCGAATTGTCTGGCATCATGGAAGCAACGGCTTTCGCCACGTTGGAGTCGTTTGAGGATTCCGATGACAGGCAGTCGGTGTCTGAGAACTTTTTTGTTTGTTCCTTGGAGCCACTTGTTTTCACGTACAAGACA
Source organism: Burkholderiales bacterium (assembly GCA_046155535.1). Classification (GTDB taxonomy): domain Bacteria; phylum Pseudomonadota; class Gammaproteobacteria; order Burkholderiales; family JACQAP01; genus JACQAP01. Next base: position 16,615 of record JBJXFN010000036.1, on the reverse strand, counting down.
TCCATGGGTGACATCGAGGCGGCCTTTTCGCGGTGGCTGGACTCCGCGCTAGCTATTGCCATCAAAGAATATGGGGATCGTCTGTGATTTTCGCGATTGGGATGCCCAACATAAAGCTCCGCTTCGCGCTCGCGTAGGAATTGGACCATGGCAATGTTTGAATCGCCCCAGATTTCTTGGAAACGGAACCTCAGAGTCGAATATCCGCAACACATTGATCCACGCAGTGGGCCCGGGTCGGACCCGCGTAACACCTTGAAACGACGTGAATTGAGCGCGATTGTAGGGTGAATCGTCGCCTTGGAGCACTATTTTCCGGCCTCGAATGCCCGTTCTAAGGGAGGCGCATCCCACGCGCGAATCGCGATTTCTTGCCGGGCCATTGCTGACACATTTCGCGCCAGTTACGCCGACGTGAGTATCCTCGCTGCATGTGCGCGCACCGCCATGACACATCGATCGTTCTTGCGATGGCTGGGCGGTATTGCGCGAGATCACGTGCCTCGGGCACGCGCTCGCGCCTTGCCCTCGAAATGGTCCAATCGGAGTGCGCATCGCGCAGTGTGGCGCACCGGTTCATCGGTCCCGGACACCGCGTATCCCTTCCCGGGGTTGCGCGAGCGCATCCATCCTCGTGCCAACGGGTTGCATCGCGCCCGTGCAGGATTACAATCCCCATAACGACCACCACGAGTAGCGGTTCAGTCCAACGAGGTTTATCCACCGCCTTCACCGCCGCGGCAGGATTCAACGTTTGCAAGGCGGCGGATAAACGCTATTCGTTAGGCGTCACATGCGACTCATGCTCCATTATCGCGGGCCGTTAAAGGCGAATGCTGGTCCGGCGCACAAGCATGACTTAAGGCGCCACTTTCATCAGCAGCTCAAGAGGCTTTGGGCACAGAAGCCTCTCGCGGAAACGCCGAAATGGATTCAGCCGGTGAAAGATCCGCACGAATACCATTTCTTGCGGTCGATGCCTCCGTTCACCTTCGCACCACTGGTTACGGAAGAGGTCAATGCAGTGGTCGAGCTAAGTCTCACTATTTTGCGTCCAGAGCTACCTGGTGGCTTGATAACTCAAGGCGGCGACATTGACAATCGGTTGAAGAGCCTTTTCGATGCATTGGCGATGCCGCCGCAGCCGAACGCGTTGCCGCCAGCCGCAACTCCGACTGCCGATGAAACGCCTCTGTTCTGCTTGCTAGAGGACGACAATCTAATTGTTTCGGTGGCCGTTCGAACGGAGCAGCTCCTTGAGCCAGTGCAGGAACAATCGCTGGTAGACGTGACAATCGCAGTCAAAACGCGAGTCACGCGCAACACAATGGATAACGACGTTTTCTCTTGAATGAAAGTGACGCCTAACACCGCAATCGACAGCGACACTTGCTCGGCGCCGCTACGCGCGCCTATCAGTACGCGTCATTGCGAACGTTCGGCAGCCCTGACGGAGAATGGCTAGGCCATGGCGAAGACGGCATTACGAAGTGCGGTTAGTGGATGGACAGGGCACACATACCTATCCTATGTTGGCTTGAACATGCTTCGTCATGACTCCAAGGAAGGCCAATGATTCAGAGCATTTCCATTCTCAACGTCGCTACGTTTCACCCAACAACTGCCACAACGCTCGATGATCTTCGGCAGTTCAACTACATTTTTGGATCGAACGGCACGGGGAAGACAACGATTAGCCGCGTCATCGCGGATGCAACCTTCAGCACGACCAGTCGATGCACATGGCAGAACGGACAGCCCCTTGAATCAGTCGTCCTGAACCGGGACTTTGTAGAGAAGAATTTCGACCAGATGCGCGGCGTGTTCACCCTTGGCGAGAAAGAGAAGAACACGGAAGACAAGATCAAAGCGGCGAAGGAGGACCAAGAAAAGGAACAGGAGAAACTCAACAACCTAAGGCAAACGCTAGGAGGAAACGACGGCGCAGGTGGGAAGAAAGGGGAACTAGTGCACCTCGAAAGCGACGTCCGCGACAAATTGTGGGTGCCCGTCGAGAAGATCAAGAAGGAAAAAAAGCTGGATAAGGCGTTGGAAGGGTTTTTGAGCAACAAGGAGAAGTGTAAAGCGAAGATCCTACAAGAAACACAGAGCAATCAAGCTGCGTTGAAGCTGTTGGCTGATTTGGAGAAGCACGCTGAGACCATTTTCGGAGACACGCCAACTAAGCAACTGTCGCTACCAGCGCTTTCATCAAGCTTGGTTGCCCTCGAGTCGAACGCCATCCTCAAGAAGAAAGTAATCGGCAAAGAGGATGTTGATATCGCTGCGATGATCACGAAGTTGGGAAATAGCGACTGGGTGCGTCTGGGTTTGCCGTACTACGAGCAGAACGACCAACAGTGTCCATTCTGCCAGCAATCTACCACGGAACTGTTCGCGCAAAGCCTGAATGACTATTTTGACGAGGAGTTTGAGAGCAACACGAAGGTGATCAACGACCTCATTGCGCAATACGCCAAGGATGCTGGTGCCATCCAGTCAGCCGTGGTCGGCATTATCGCTGCGCCAGGGAAGTTCATGGACGTGGAAAAGCTCAATACAGAAAAGGCGGCTCTAGATCAGACTATCGCCGCGAACACGCTGCGCCTAGAGAACAAGAAGAAAGAGCCGAGCCAACCTGTCTCGTTAGACTCGCTCACGACGCTGGTCGCGGCGATCGAAGCGATGATCAACGAGGCTAATGCCGAGGTCGTCAAGCACAACAAGATAGTTGATAACCTTGCGTCTGAAATGCAGACGCTGACTGCGGAAGTGTGGCGATACGTACTCAACGAACTCGATGTGGACCTGAAGCAGTACCGAGAGAACAGAGAAAATCTCGACAAGGCAATCGCTGGCATCGAGAAAAGCATTAAGGATGCGGAGAAGCGACTCGCTGACAAGGCCAAGGAGATCGCCGACCTTGAGAAGCAGACGACGAGCATCCAACCCACCATCAATGCCATCAATCAGACCCTCAAGCGATTTGGATTTCACAGCTTTTCAATTTCTGACGCTGGCGATGGAAAGCACTACAAGCTCGTTCGAGCCGATGGCTCTGATGCCAAGAAGACTCTTAGCGAAGGCGAAAAGACCTTCGTTGTGTTCCTCTACTTCTACCACTTCATCAAAGGCAGTTTCTCGGAGACCGGAATCACTAAGGATCGGATTGTGGTGTTCGATGACCCGGTGTCGAGTCTTGACAGCGATGTGCTGTTCATCGTTAGCAGTCTCATTCGCGAGGTCTGTGAGAATTGCCGTAACGGCGGAGATCACATCAAGCAGGTGTTCGTGCTTACGCACAATGTGTATTTCCACAAAGAGGTCACGTACAACAGCAAACGCAATCCCGACAAGTGCCTAAAGGAAGAGTCCTTCTGGATCGTCCGCAAGGGTGTGCCGCACTCGCAGTGCGATAGGCATCAATGCAACCCAATCAAAACGTCGTACCAGCTTCTTTGGTCGGAAGTTCGTGAGGCCGAGAAGGCGTTGCGAACGGGCGTGCTTATCAGTCCGCAGATCGAGAACACGTTGCGACGCATCCTGGAGCACTACTTCACGATTCTTGGTTCAGTCGACTACAAGAGACTATGCGACAAGTTTGATGGCCCCGACAAAGTGATGTGCAACTCGCTATTCTCGTGGGTCAGCGCTGGTTCCCATTCTGCACTTGATGACGCACATATCACCCCAAGCGATGCCATGGTCAAGAACGCGCTCAGGGTGTTCAAGGATATCTTCGTGAAGAGCGGCAATTCGGGGCACTACGAAATGATGAACCCACCGCTTGTTACTGGGCAAGTAGCAGCATGAGTCCGAAGACTGGGGCATCATTCAGTTCTCGCAGCGCTCGGCGTATCGCCACAAAACTGCCCGATGCCCTGTATTGCTCACAATTGGGCCAAAGGGAATCGATTGCATGAGCGCGCCGCTGCCCAGCGCGTTAGCGGGCTGGGCCGCCGAACCACTGGTTGCAGCGGGCCGTCCGCTGCGCGGCCTGCCGCTGAACCGGAGCGTTGGGCATGCTACGCCAACAACTAACAGGTAACAGCGTGTCACCTACAGCCCAGTCAATTTTCTTTCGCAGGGCCATAGCCATCATCATTGCCGGCGCGCTTGGCGCTGCTGCCGGCGGTCTTGCTGTCTCGCTGCTTCCCCCCGAACAGTTCGCATGGTTGGGGCTCGCTCTAGTCCCACTGTTTGTTTTGCTGGAATCGCTTCTCAAGCATGTTGTTTCTGCGTTCCATGACGATCCAAACGCGGCCCGTATGTGGCTGGCAGGGGCCGTACTGGTGTGCTTCTATGTTGCGTGGTTGCTATTGGGCGCTCAATGAGCCGAACGCGTGACGGCAAGGGTCAATCGAGAGTAAGGCATGAACATGACACGCGTCTGACGTTTGCAAACATCCTACAGGCCAACCGCCGCGCTTTTTTTGCTGTTGGCCTGTCGGGTTATCGCGGGCTTTGGCCGTCGCGGATTAATTCGTGTTGACATCAGTAAGAGGAAATTGATGGACGTCACAGCACTGATAGATCGCTACTGCCGGGTTTGGAATGAGGGCGACCCGTTGGTTCGGGCAAATATCCTCGCTTCCGTATGGGCGGCCGACGCCACGTACACGGACCCGTCCGTACATGCCTCAAACGCCCAGGAACTCTTGAAACACATCGCGGCCGTCCGAGCCCGTCGCCCGGGAGCGTCTGTCGTGCGAACCAGCGCCATTGACGTCCATCATTCTGTTGCCAGGTTTGCGTGGCATGTCGTGCAGGCAGACGGAATCGCGCTTCCCGAGGGCATTGACATCGCGTTCATCTCGACTGACGGTTCACACATCGAGCGCATCATTGGATTTTTCGGGCCACTTGAAACATCCGGTTAATTTCAAAGGCATGGAGGGGAACGTGCTCACCAAACTGATTGTCGCGTCATACGTATGGCTGCTTGAGTTTGCGCTGTGGTTGTTGCTCTCACTTTCAGTTGTCATGGGATACCGCTTCATGGTGCCCATCATGAACGACGCCGGGGCAGTACTCACCAATGAGTTCGCTTGGAAAATCGGCGGGGCTCTGATTTTCCCAATCATTACCTTTTTGGTCTTGGCCGTGATATTTGGGCCATTCCTGGTTCTCGTTGATGTCAGGAGCGCGGTAAGAAAAATCGAAATAAGGTTGGAAAAAGAAATGGACATCAGAAATGCGCTTCCTATCGAGCGCAGGGAGCCACACTTTTGAATGCCATAAGGCTCACCTCGTAACGGTGCGGTCGGGCGGGAAACGCCGTGCGACAGTGGAAAAAGGGGACGCAGAGAGCGCTATCCTAGAAACGGGTACCCTCTCCTTTTCCCTCATTTTGTGGGCCGGGATTTATTCAGAGCGTTTCTTTACGCCGCTCTTATCGAGAATGTCCGTTAACGCGCCGCCTGGCCTTTGAGTTCACCCCGGCTCCAGATCAGGTAACCGAGCAAAAGAATAAAGCAGGCGAGCACAAAGCATTTGTTGATGAACCAGTTCGTGCGCCAGATATCCCATTGGGGTGCCGACAGGAACATCACGAACTTGGTGACTACAATGACGATCTCGACGACCGAAACCGTGACGGCCAGCGGTACGGTGTAGCGCGGAAGGGTGATCAGCGCCCAGCCGAGCCAGATATGCGCCACCCACCAGAAATCCCACATGACGTAAGTAAGAATTGGCAGGCCCTCGTTGAAGGCCATCGCCGCCGGAAAAAGGTACTTGATGACGAGTGTCCAGGCGGCAAGCAGGAACAGGAAATGGGCGAAAAAACGCGGCATGGTGCTCAGCCCAGTCTGGCCGCTGCATCGCGGGTGAATTCAGCGATCGGAATGCCACTGCTGCACGCCTTCAGGCAGGATTGTGTGGTGCAGGTCAAACAAATCTGCGCCGGTTTGCCGAGCGCGGCGTATTCGGTCCGGGCGAGCAGCGGGTCGCCGTAATCGACATCGTACATCCGCGTGCGCAGCACTTCGGCAATGGCGACATTCGACGGGCAACTCCCGGCGCAGTCGTTGCAGGCTGACTGGCAGTAACGTCCGGATTGGCGCAACGCATAACGCTCGAGCAGTTGCTGGTCGACACTGCTGACGCGCGCGGTCCCGGAGGCAGCCACGTATTCGTCGATCTGGGCGACGGTGTTCATCGATACCACCAGCGCATCGACTCGCGGCGAGGATAGCACCCAGCGAAACGCCGCCTGCGAAAACGTCGCGCCCGGCCGCTCGTAGGCGCGCATATCGTTAAGCCGCGCGCCCATGAGTGTTTTCATCGCGATCACGCCGATGTCTTTCTTTCTGGCCTTGTCGAGCACGCGCGGCAGATCGGGCTGGATGGCCGCCCAATGGAAAGCGTGGCGCATCTTGTCGTAGAAGCTGGGGTCCTGGGCGAAGTTGTAGGCCACCAGAATGACATCTGCGAGGTCATGATCAATGACATGGTCGAGACAACTCACCAGGCTGCTGCCGTGGCCGGACACTCCGCTAAAGCGAATCTTGCCCTGCCGTTTGGCCAATTCCGTGAACTCGCGCCAATTCGGATTCTTCACTCGGGCCACGTCGTCGACCGCGTGATTGAAATACACGTCCACCCGGTCGGTCCGGAGACGCTTCAGGCTTTTCTCCAGCGCGCTCATCATTTCAGCTTTGGTGTCGCTGCTGCCGGCCTTGGTCTTGCTGGCGATCAGCACGTCGTTACGTCGGCCCTTGAGCGCCTCGCCAATGGCTTCTTCCGAACTGCCCCATTTGTAGCTCTCGGCGGTGTCGAAGTAATTGATGCCGCGCGCCAGCGCATGGCGCACCAGCGCCGGATCGGACATGCTCGCCGAGCCAAAGGAAATATCCGAAACCTGCAACCCGGTGCGGCCGAGGCGAACGTATCGCTGGATGCCGGGGGTTGGCTGCGCCCCCGCCTTGCTCGCCGCGCCGATCCCGAGCGCCGCCACGGCGCCGAGGCGCAGGAATTCACGTCGATCGATCATGGTGAACTTGCCTCCTTTTCATACCTTATCCCAACAGCGAACACGTGGAAAGAACCGCGGCGCGTCTGACAGGACCCAGGCTAAGTATTCAGTGTCTCCGCCAGACCTGCCAGCGCTCGCCGCCCTGGAAAACCGGAATCGAATCGGTGACGGCCTGATCTTCGATCAGCGCAAAGTGTGGATCGAGTAACGCATGCAGCGCATCCGCTGTGACACCGAAGGGCGGGCCGCGTTCCGTTTGCCTGAGGAAGAAAAAGCCGGCCAACTCGCCGCCCGACCGGAGCAGTTGTGCCGTGCGCGGCCCGTACTGCGGCCAGATTCGTGGTGGCAGGGCGCACAGGAACGCCCGTTCGTAAATCACATCGTAAGGCTGGCCAACATCGAAATCGAAGAAATCGGCGACCCGCAGATGGTTTTCGAGCCCTGCAAGATTTTTTCGCGCGACCTCGATGGCCGCTTCACTGAAATCGATGGCGAGCACATCGAAGCCCCGGCGTGCCAGATAGGCGGCTTCATGAGCAGAGCCGCATCCTGGAATCAGAATACGAGCGCCGGGAGTAATGTTGTCTGCATAGCGTTGCAGCAACGCGGGCACTTTGCCCGCGTCCCATGGTGTGACCTGGTCGCGATAGCGGCTATCCCAGAAATCGGCCTTCGAACTGTCCTGTGCCAATGGCTAAGGGAATGCGTGAAGGGGTGAATGCGTGAAAGGGAGCGCTGCGGTGCCTGGCTTCTTACAACTGCAGGCTATTCCTTTTCGCCGCCCTCTGGCCCATAGAACATCACCCACACGCAGAAGTCGTCCGTGAATTCCTCGAAACGATGGGCGACGTAAGCCGGTACGAACAACACGTCCCCGGTCTGAAAGGGATGGCGATCCGTGCTGTTGACGAACCATCCCGACCCCCTTGCGATGACATAAAGCTCGTCGCGGGTATGGGGCTTCTGCGAATCTTGCGCGGCAGGGCGATACATTTTGACCTGCAGGCTGCCATGTTCGAACACGGGCGCCGAGGGCAAGGGCGTTGTGAGTTTGGATACGGCGTCGAGCGCTTCGGCAATCGTGACGCGGCGCGTGAATTGTGACGTACTGAAGTTTTTCTCCGGTTTCATCATCGTGTCTGGACTTGGAGGTTTGTTCGTCGTGCGCCTGCGTTTGGCTCAGGCGGTTGTCTGTCCGGGGCGTTGCCGCCACTCGTGGATGGCCAGCACCACGCCGGTTCCATACAGCGTCGCCGCAATCAGGATTTGCGCAACGGAGACGGGACGCTCATCGTGGAAAAGCCGGATCGCAGCATAAAACATCCCGACATGTCCGCACAACAAGCTCACCTGGCTGATAAGGGTCAGACGACCGGGTGCCTGCGCATTCCCGTAGGATGCCACGCCGGAAAGTTTGCCCATCGCCATGGCCAGGAACTGGACCGTGAGCCCCACCGCGGCCAGCACCAGCAATCCGGCAATCGGTTTGGCCACGGAAGGTAACAGGGAGATCAATGGGGCAATGACGAGATAACGCCCCAGTAAATAAAAGGCAAGGAGAATCAGGATACCCAGGCCGAGAAGAAAATTGAGTCGTGGCAGCAAGGGGGATTACCGGAAATGGAGAGGGCACACAACGGCGATAGGGAAACCCTGATTAAGTCCCAAAATGTCATTCCCGTGAAGACGGGAATCCAGATTGTTTTGAAGGCAACTGGTTCCCCGCCTTCGCGGGGAAGACACTTGATTTTAGGCAAAGCATTCGAATGGTACCCCAATGCCGAGTCGGGGAAAGGTCTCATTCCGGAACGGAATTTGAAACTTCGATCAGGTTAAGGTCGGGATCGCGGAAATACACGGACAGCAGGGCACCGGTTGCGCCGGTGCGCCGAACCGGCCCTTCCAGAATGGTGACGCTGCATGCGCGCAGATGCTGGATGACCTGATCCATTGCTACCGATGTCAGCAGGCAGAGGTCCGCGGAACCGGAGGTCGGACGTTGCGCCTTGGGATCGAATTCCCTGCCGACTTCGTGCAGATTGAATTTCTGCGATCCGAAGGACAATGCCTTGCGACCACCCGTGAAATTCACTTCCTGCATGCCGAGGGCCCGGGTGTAAAACGCGCAGGTGGCTTCGATGCTTTTTACTGTCAGGACCAGATGATCGATGGAATCAATTTTCATGTGACGTTAAGGTCAGTTCGAATTGGGAGACACATTCTGCAAGCGGCCGAGGTAACCCGAAAAATTCGGCAGCCGTCGTTCGTATGAGGAGGACATCAAGGGCGAGGAAATCATGAAGTCCGCGGAGGCGCGATTGCAGGCCATGGGCACATTCCAGACCACGGCAATGCGCAGCAATGCTTTGACGTCCGGGTCGTGGGGTTGCGGCTGCAAGGGGTCCCAGAAGAAGATCACGAAATCGACCATGCCTTCCGCAATCCGGGCACCAATCTGCTGGTCTCCACCGAGCGGGCCGCTTTGCAACTTCTCCACAGGCAGGCCCAACGCCTCGCTGACCAGCGTTCCGGTGGACCCGGTTGCCAGCAATTCATGCTGCGAAAGCAACTCGCGGTTGAATTGCGCCCATTCCAGCAGATCCGGCTTCTTGTTGTCGTGGGCAATCAGGGCGATGCGTTTTTTGGGTTTCAGCGGTGCGGGATTGAGCATGCGGGGTCCTCAAAGTGCGTTCTCTTGCGTTCGAGAGCGGGAATCGCCGATAGAAAAGCGGTCATTGCGGCCATGGGTTTCCACCATACCCGGGTATTCAGTCCCGTTGCTCACTCATGATTTGGGACTCCTTGAGGCCGGCGCGCTCCTGGTGCCCAACCCCAGAACCAGCATGGCGAGCGTGCCTGCAACGAGCCCCCAGAAGGCGGACCCGATGCCAACGAGACTCACCCCGGATGCGGTGACAAGAAAAGTAATCAGTGCCGCTTCCCGTTCGTTTTCTTTCGCGGTGGCGGCGGCGAGCCCGTTGCCAATGGTGCCGAACAAGGCCAGTCCGGCAATCGCGAGCACCAGTTCTCTGGGCAGGGCCGCGAATACCGCCGCGACCGCGGCGCCAAACAGGCCGATCAAAATGTAGAAGAGACCTGCGCTCACCGAGGCCATGTATCGTTTGGCGGGATCATCGTGGGCCTCGCGGCCCATGCAGATGGCGGCAGTAATCGCCGCGAGGTTCAGCGCATAGGCGCCGAAGGGAGCCAGGATCACTGTCGTCGCTCCTGTCCAGCCGATCAGCGGGGAAGCCGGCGTTGCGTATCCCGAGGCGCGCATGACTGCAACGCCGGGCACGTTTTGCGAGGCCATCGTGACGACAAACAGCGGCAGGGCGACGCCAACCAGAGCCGCTGTGGAAAACTCCGGACGAGTGAAGACCGGCGTCGCCAGATCAAAGTGCAGTGAATCGACATGCAATTGCCCGAGGAAGGCTGCAAGCGCAATGCCAGCGCCGAGGGCCGCCATGACGGCGTAGCGGGGAATGATCCGGCGCATGGCCAGATAGACGCAAAACATCGGGAAGACCAGCGCGAACTGCGCCTGCATGGCGACGAAGATATCGAGCCCGAAGCGAAGCAGAACCCCCGCCAGCATTCCCGAGGCAATCGACAGCGGGATCCTGTGCATGACACGTTCGAACCAGCCGCTGAATCCGGCGATCGCGATCAAGACCCCGCTGATCAGAAAAGCGCCAATGGCTTCGGCCATGGGAATGCCCGCGGCGCTGGTGATGAGCATCGCGGCGCCGGGGGTGGACCAGGCAGTCACTACCGGCGTCCGGTAGCGCAGCGAGAGCCCGATGCACGTCACCCCCATCCCGATTCCCAGTGCCCACATCCAGGAGGCCATTTCCCCGGGCGTTGCCTGCAGGGTGCTGGCTGCCTGAAAAACCAGAACCGCAGAACTGGTGAACCCGACCAGGACGGTCACGAAACCCGCGACCAGCGCGGAAAAGGAAAAATCCTTCAACACTTTTCGCGAAAATCAGCCGGGGCGCGAATATTTTTTCTCTTCGGCCTTCAACACAGCGACCGTTGTCACCAGTTCCTGTGCAAGAGAATCGGCAAACGCAGTGGGATATCCCGCTTCCATGAGCGCCCAGCGAACCCGGTTACCAAGGCGCGCCTTTTTGTAGATGTTCAAGGACTGCTCGCGGGTGAAGGCCTGGACCCTGGTGAAAATGCTGTCGTGTACCTTGATGAAACGCTCGGTGGTTTTTTTCTGTGACTTGGCAATCCCGGTGGCTGGATAACGTTTGCCGACCTCGGCGACGATCCAGTCCGCGAGCGCATCGACTTCCGATGTATTGAACCAGTTCAGCATTTCTAGTGTCCCCTTTGTTTGCAGTATGTTTGCCACATCTCGCGGTAGGTCGCTTCGATTCGGCGCGCAAATCCTTCCGCGTCCATGAGGCTGGAATGTTTCATCCGGTTCCGCAAGGATCGTCTCAACGCGGCCAGCGTGTCAGGCTGGCCGGCGAATGATACGGCGCGCTCCACGTAATCTTCCGGCGACTCCGCAATCCAGTCTTTCAGGCCGAGTGTATCGAGAAGGCTGGCGGCGCTGCGCGACGAGGAACGCGTGCCCGGGGCAGTGATCACCGGCACCCCCATCCACAGAGCGTCGCAGGTGGTCGTGCCACCGCTGTACGGGCTGGTATCCAGTGCGATATCCACATCGCCGACCTCACGATAATAATCCGGCAGCGGCAAGTAGGGTTGCACGCGGATGCGATCCCGCGCGATGCCGGCCGTTTCCATGTCGCGCAGGAAATCCGTGCCGGCGCGTTTATTGCCGATGCCCAGGACCACCAGCCGTGCTTCCGGCAGGCGAAGCAGCAACTGCGCCCATTGCTCGCGCACCGTTGCGGAGAGTTTGATCGCGTGGTTGAATGAGCCGAAGGTGATGCACCCGTTGCGCATGGCCGGCAGGGCCGGCTGAAATTCCGAATCCTGGAGCGGCCGATAGCACCATTGGCTGGCTGGCAGCCGAAGGAGTTTCTCCGTATGCAGTGCATCGGCAACGCCGTCCGGATCGCTCTGCAGGTCGGTGATGCGGTACTGGATCCTGGTCAATCCGGTGGAATGCAGGTAGCCGAGCCAGGTTGCCTGAACGGGCGAGGGCTGCTGCGCAAAAACCGGCAGGTTGGGCAGCCCGGAGTGTCCGGCAAGATCGACGAGGATGTCGATGCCGTCCTGGTGAATCCGGTCCGCGACGGCGCGTGGCGCAACGTTGTGCAGTCGTTGCCAGTGGTCCGACTGTGCGCGGATTTTTCCGGAATATTCGTCGTACTGGTTGCCGGTCGAATAACAGAAAATTTCCACCTGCCGGCGATCGTGTTTTTCCAGCAAGGGAAGAAGAAACTGGCTCACCACGTGAAAATGCAGCTCTCCGGAAACGTAGCCGATCCGAAGGCGGCGGTCCGGGTTCGGGATGTTCGGATGATCAAAGCGCGCCGGAAAGGCGGCTTCCAGCTTCGCGCCGAATTCCACGTGCCGCGCGAATAGATCTCTCGTGGAGATGGCGCTGGAGCAATTCAGCGCAAACAACTCTGCGGAGTCCAGATCGAGGCGTTCTTCGGGACTGCCGCGCCCGGCCTGAAACGCAGCGATGGCTTCCGCCACGCGCGCCTGGCTAAGCAGCACGCCGCCCAAGACCCGGGACGCGCGGGCATGCCCCGGTGCCAGAGACAGGGCACGTTGCAGGGCGGCTTCGGCCTCCTCCAGGCGCATGGCCTGCTTCAGGGCCAGACCGTAGTCGTACTGTGCATCGACCCAGTCGGGGCGAATTGCCAGGACCTTTTCCGCCGCCGCAATGGCCGGGGCCAGGTGCCCCGCGGCACTGTGCAGGTTGAACAGCATCGAATGGACTTCAATGGACTGCGGATGCGTTTCAGCAGCCCGGCTCAGGATTAGCAACCCATCCTGGAATTCTCCACGTTCGAGGAGCAGTCCGCCGAGGTGGACGGCTGACTGCAGATCGTCCGGGTCCAGCGCGACGATGCGTCTGAGCGCGGATTCCAGCTCCCGGACGCGGCCCAGCTGGGCGAGCAGGCTGGCGTAATTCACCAGAGCACCGAGATAGCTTGGCTGCAGGCGCAAGGCTTCTTCCAGGCATTTTGCGGCTTCTTCCAGCGCGCCGCGTGAGGACAGAATATTTGCCAGCACCACCTGCGCTTCGGGAAAGTCCTGCCTGGTGGCAAGAGATTTTCGCAGCAGCGGTTCGGCGCCGGCGAGGTCCTTCTGGGTCAACAGGAGTTTGCCGAGGTTGTAATTGACATAGGCATTGTCCGGGCCGATGGCGCGCGCTGATTCGTAGGCATCGCGAGCGCCTTGTACATCTCCGGCCGCTTCCAGCCCAATCCCGAGATTCATGTGTGCTTTTGCATGTTTTGGCGCTGCCGCGACGGCTTCGCGGTATTTCTGGCAGGCGAGTACGAGGTCGCCACGGTCTTCGGCCTGATTGCCCTCGGCAATGAGCCGATCCGCGATGGACAGCGTGGCGGCCTGTGAATCGGAGATCGCCGTTGCGGCGTGAGCTCCGGGATTCAGACGATCGAGTAATCGTTTAAACATTTCGTCGGGTGCCCATCAGCGTGGGTGCGGGAGCGCACAGTGCGCAATTTTGCATGGGAGGGCCGTTCAGGCCAGTCTTCAGTTCTGTGCGCAGGCAAGCTGTCGAGTCGCACGACGGAAACACTACAGTATCCAGAAGGAAATTGTCGAGCCGCTCACCAGCACAGATGAATTTGTGCGGCAGCGGCGCGCGAGAGTGCGAAAAACGATTCCACACAGCCGGATCGGGCGTTAACATTCGGCCCACCTTGAAAACCGAATTATCAACGTTTTTCTCCGAATCGGGGCCGCTGGCGAGTGCCATTCCGGGGTATCGCGTCCGGCCACAGCAAGTGGAAATGGCCAGTGCGGTCGAAGAGGCAATTGTCGAGAATCGCGTTTTGATCACCGAGGCAGGGACCGGCACCGGAAAAACCTTCGCCTATCTGGTGCCGGCGCTGCAAAAAGGCGGCAAGGTCATCGTTTCCACCGGCACCAAGACGCTGCAGGACCAGCTTTTCAGCCGGGACATCCCGATGGTGCGTGAGGCACTGCGGGCCCCGGTGACCGTGGCTCTGCTCAAGGGCCGCGCGAACTATGTGTGCCACTACCATCTGGAACGTGCAAAAAACGAGGGGCGATTCCACAGCCGGGACGACGTGGTTTACCTCGCTCGCATCGAAAGTTATGCGCGAACCAGCACTACCGGCGATCGAGGTCAACTCGCTGAGGTTCCCGAGGATGCCACGGTCTGGCCGCAGGTGACGTCGACCCGGGAAAATTGCCTGGGTGGGGACTGCCCGCATCATCAGAAATGTTTCGTCCTGGAAGCACGCAAGCGGGCTATGGAGGCGGATGTGGTGGTGGTGAACCATCATCTGTTTTTTGCGGATCTGGTGTTGCGCGATGAAGGTGTGGCCGAACTCCTGCCTGCCTGCAATACCGTCATCTTCGACGAGGCGCATCAGCTCCCGGAAACGGCCAGCCTGTTTTTCGGTCGCAGCGTGTCCACCAGTCAGCTTGTCGAGCTGGCACGCGACAGCCGCATGGAAGCAGCAGTATCGGCCAGGGACCATCCCACCCTTGCTGAACACACAGCCGCGCTGGATAAGGCGGCCCGCGATCTGCGTTTACAAATCGCCGATGAGGGCGGGCGCCAACCCTTTCGCGCCATGGATGCGAACCGGGGTTTCGCCTCCGCGTTTGACACTTTGCGCGCGAAGCTTGCCGAATTGGCTGCGATTCTGGAGACCCAGGCCGATCGCTCCGAAGGCTTGAACAATTGCTGGACCCGGAGTCTGGACCTTTCCGACCGTATTGCCCACTGGCAGAACAATGGTGACCGGGAATGGGTGCGTTGGATCGAGGTGTTCGGCGCGAGCCTGCATCTGAATGCCACGCCGCTGTCCATTGCCGATACTTTTCGTCGCCAGTTGAGCGGCAATCCGAGGGCCTGGATTTTTACTTCGGCCACGCTTTCTGTGCAGGGAGACTTCGCGCACTATCAGCGGGAAATGGGCCTGGAGGAGTCGGCCACGGCCTGCTGGGAGAGCCCGTTCGATTATCCGAATCAGGCATTGCTGTACGTTCCGGAACACTTGCCCGAACCCAACGATCCAGCATTTACCCGGGCTGCCGTGGGCGCGGCCCTGCCGTTGATCGAGGCGGCGCAAGGGCGCACGTTTTTTCTGTTCACCAGCCTGCGCGCCATGCGGGAGGCGCGCGAGTGGATGGAGACGGGCCTGAAACAGGCTGGACTGGACCTGCCACTGCTCATGCAAGGCGAAGGATCGCGCTCGGAATTGCTGGAGAGATTCCGCAAACTGGGCAATGCGGTGTTGCTGGGCAGCGCATCATTCTGGGAGGGGGTGGATGTGCGCGGAGAGGCCTTGCAACTTGTGATCATCGACCGGCTGCCGTTTTCGCCGCCCGACGATCCGGTGCTTGCCGCGCGCATCGAAAAAATCAAGTCGGACGGCGGTAATGCCTTCATGGATTATCAGCTGCCTCAGGCAGTCATCACGCTCAAACAAGGCGCCGGTCGGCTGATCCGGGACGAGGCGGACCGCGGCGTACTGATGATTTGCGACTCGCGATTGATCTCGAAACACTACGGCAAACGGATCTGGCGCAGCCTGCCGCCGATGCGCAGGACGCGGGACGAAAAAGAGGCTCGGGAATTTCTCGAATCCGTTGTTCAGAGCGGGTTGGCTGCATAGCTTGGCAAAACACCGCCATTACGTAATTTCATGACTGGAATATGCGGATTTCACCCTATCGGCGGGCAACCCGGGCGCGGCAGACTGTTTTCCGCGGTTACTCAACCAAACTTGTCGCGGGAGGTATCCATGAACGCAATTATCTGGAAAGTTCTTGCAGGAATTTTTGTGCTCGGCGTTGGCGCCGCGATCGCCCAGGACGGCACTCAGATCGCTTTTCCCGATGGCTATCGCACCTGGTTTCACCACCATTCCACGGTGAACCTCGTCGGTCATGCGCCAGAGGGCAATATCGGCATACAGCATGTGTATGCGAATCCCCTGGCTGTGGAAGGGCTGCGCAGCGGGAAATTCGAAAAAGGCGCGACTTTTGTGGTGGATCGTCTCAAGTATGTCGAAAGTGACAACAGCCGGTTGCAGCAGGGTGACCGCAAGGTCATTGCCGTGATGATTCGCGATGAGGCTCTCTACCCCGAAACCGGTGGTTGGGGATTCGAAGCGTTCAAGGGCGGAGACCCCGGCGCGCGGGTGGTCAAGGATGCCAAGGCATGTTTTGTCTGCCATATCCCGAATGCAGACAACAATTTTCTGTTCTCCCGCGGGCTCCAGTACTTCCGCGGAGGGGCAACCCTGTGGTTCGAAGGATTTACGGCGCGAGCCAGCGCCACAAAACGTAAAGCGCGCACAGCCATAACGAAACGATGATGGCGGCACCGACCCAGTTGCGCGGCCTGGGTTTGCGCTCGGCAATCCACGCGTCGGCTTTTCCGCGCGAAGTCTGAATGACTTCATCCGGGATGAGCCGAAAGGCGATCGTGATGGCAACCGGCATGAGGATCAGTTCGTCCAGATAACCCAGTAT
>JBJXFN010000029.1:0-33517 GCA_046155535.1 Burkholderiales bacterium | reverse complement strand
CGCGGCACGATGGTGATGCACAGCGTGGTCGCCTACCGCAGCGATCGGCCTGGCGGCTCGCCCCAGCCAGACTTTGCCGGTGAGGCCTGGCGCGGCCATGTGCCTATCCGCCTGCCCGATACCGTGTGCGTGCAGGACCCGACCCGCATGCCGCCCGGCGCCGCTGCTGTGCTGATCAATCGCCAGCACTCCGACAGGGACCTCGTTCTGCCGATCGATGCGGCGCAAATGCGCCTGCTTGATGCGGTGGATGGTCAGCGCAACATCGCCGAGATCGCTCCCGCGCTCGCCGATCGCGAACGCGCGCGCGACTTCTTCGAGCGCCTATGGTGGTGGGATCAGGTGGTGTTCGACACCTCGCGTCAGACGGGAGCCTGAGGCGCCTGCCTTCGGATGGCAGGCGGTGCCTGGGACAGAAAGCCTATAGCCCGGACCGCCAAGAGAGAACTGAGAGTTGCGATGGCGTTTCAGCATGGACTTCTGAACGTCGATCAGGAGGCGATGGTGGAACTGCAGACCCGCCTGCTTGCGGTTTGAAACAATCTCATTCACTTCCTTCGTCTTTGTACGCACGAAACCGTACTTTCTCGCCGCGGTTCGCGCAAAGACAGAAGCACCAGATAAAAAATAGCCCAATGAAATAGCCAATACTATTTCTACTCATCTCCTGCACGACAATGTTGGCTGGCCCGGAAGTCATTGCGCAGGAAGAAAAGGCATCCGCAGACAACGGTACCGATCCGACCAAATTGACCACCATCGCGGGAGGCAAACACGAGTCTTTCGATTTGAATGGCGGTTTTGGCAGCGGAACTCTTCGATTGAGTTATACACAGCCATTCGGCGGCGGCAAGTGAAATAGGCGGGCACGCCTGCCTGTTGCTTCGGTCGAAGTACTGGGGAATGACGAATGCGATATCGGCGACCGTTCAGAAGTGTGATAGCGGGGCATGCAATGAAACATTGCATCTCGGTAAGCCACTGAATACCATGGCGCCCCGAACACGAATCGAACGTGCGACCTACCCCTTAGGAGGGGGTTGCTCTATCCACTGAGCTACCGGGGCGCTGCGGGCAGAATTCTAGCGTAGTCCGGTTTTCAAATCCGTTTCGCGCAATGTCCATAGGTCGGAAATTTCAGGAAACCTGATGCCACTTGTCACTTTTGATTCGGTCGGACTTGCCTATGGTCATGTGCCGCTTCTGGATCACGCGAACCTGGTGATCGAGTCCGGTGAACGCATCGGATTGATCGGCCGCAACGGAAGCGGAAAATCCAGTCTGTTGAAATTGGTGCATGGCGTCTTTCCTCCGGATGAGGGAGGGGTCTGGCGCGACACGGGATTGGGAATCGGATTTGTCGCGCAGGAGCCGGCGCTGGATCCGACCCAGACTGTTTTCGAAGCCACCATTGCCGGACTCGGAGAACGGACTGCGGCTTTGTCCGCCTATCACGAGGCGATTCGCCTGCTGGAGTCGGTGCCGGACGACGTGTCGGCACTGGATCGCTTGCAGCACGCGCAACAGGCCTTGGAGGAAAACGATGGCTGGCGAGTGGAGCAGCAGGTGCAAACGGTGCTCTCGCGCCTGAACATGCCGGCCGAGAGGCGGGTCGAAACGCTCTCCGGCGGCATGCGCAAGCGTGTCGCGCTGGCGCGGGCACTGGTGTCCGATCCGCAGCTGCTGATCCTCGATGAGCCGACCAATCATCTGGATCTGGACGCCATCCTCTGGCTCGAAGAAACCCTGATCAATTTTTCCGGGGCTGTGCTGGTGGTTACCCATGACCGGGCGTGTCTGGATCGTGTGGTCACGCGGATCGTGGAACTCGATCGTGGACGGCTGACGTCTTATCCAGGCAGTTTCGCGACTTACGAAACTCGCAAGGCGGAGCAACTGGCGAACGAAGCCATGGCGAATGCGAGATTCGACAAATTGCTGGCGCAGGAGGAAGTCTGGATTCGCAAAGGGATCGAAGCCAGGCGCACGCGCAACGAAGGCCGGGTGCGGCGGCTCGAACAATTGCGACTGGAACGCGCGGCCCGGCGCGAACGCCTGGGACAGGTGACCCTCTCCGTGAGCGAAGGCGAGCGTTCCGGGCAGCTGGTCGCCGAACTGGAACTGGTGAACAAGGCATTCGGGAATCTGCAAGTCATCCGGGACTTCTCGTGCCGAATCATGCGAGGCGACAAGATCAGCCTGATCGGGCCGAATGGCGCCGGTAAATCCACCCTGATCAAACTGATTCTGGGGGAATTGGTGCCGGATGCAGGGCGGGTGAGGCGAGGGTCGAAACTGGCCGTGGCCTATTTCGACCAGTTCCGTTCGCAACTCGACGAAGCCGCCACGGTCGCGCAAACCATCGCCCCGGGCTCCGACTACGTGGAGGTGGACGGGGTTCGCAAGCACGTGATGAGTTATCTGGGCGACTTTCTTTTCCCGCCAGAGCGCGCGCGTGCCCCGGTCAAGGCGCTGTCCGGAGGCGAGCGCAACCGCTTGCTGCTTGCCCGCCTGTTCAGCCAGACAGCCAACTTGCTGGTTCTGGATGAGCCGACCAACGATCTGGACATCGAAACGCTGGAACTGCTGGAGACTTTGTTGCAGGAGTATCCCGGCACCGTATTGCTGGTCAGCCACGATCGGGCATTTCTTGACAATGTCGTGACCGACACCCTCAGCCCCGCAGGGGATGGGCGCTGGACGCGCAATCCCGGTGGATACTCTGACTGGAAGCGTTTGAGCATGGAACGGGCGGTGAAGCAGACGGGCACACCAACACCGCCGATTGTCCAGCCGCAAACGATGCCGCCCCCTGCGAAGGCCGCGCGGTCCCTCAAGCGCAGTTTCAAGGAAAGCCGGGAATTGGAGGCCATGCCGGCGCGCATCGAATCTCTGGAGCGCGAACAGGCAACGCTTGTCGAGCGACTCGCAGATCCCGGGTTGTATCGAGAGGTCGCAAAATTGGCCAGCGTGCGGGAGCGAATGGCGCAGATCGAGCAGGAACTTTCCGCGTGTCTGGAAAGGTGGGAGGAACTGGAAAATATCGGCGCGCCCTGAATCCGGCGCTGCCCGGGCTGAATTCCGAAAAAGTCTTTCGGTATCGCGGCTTATCCTGTACCATGCCCGGGCATTTCGAAGTTTCCCGCGCCTAATCGGGCCGGGGCCCGCCAATCCGAAAACCTTCCCAAGGGTGATGCAGGAGTAGAGATTAATGCTGTTTACAGAACTGGGGCTCGCCGACGAAATCTTGCGGGCGATTGCCGACCAGGGTTATACCGAACCCACGCCGGTTCAGGCCAAGGCGATTCCGCCTATTCTTGCCGGACAGGATGTGATGTCGGCTGCACAAACGGGCACCGGAAAGACCGCAAGTTTTACCTTGCCCATGCTGCAGCGTCTGAAGGAATTTGCAAATACCAGCGTTTCTCCCGCCCGCCACCCGGTGCGAGCTCTGATTCTGACGCCCACGCGTGAGTTGGCGGCCCAGGTGCAGGAAAGCGTCAAGTCCTATGGAAAACATGTTCCGCTGAAATCTGCCGTGGTCTATGGCGGCGTCCATATCGATCCCCAGATCAAGGAATTGCGTGCCGGCGTGGAAATCCTGGTCGCCACACCCGGACGGCTTCTCGATCATTTGCAGCAGAAGACCGTCAACCTCGGTCAGGTGCAATTCCTGGTGCTGGACGAGGCGGACCGGATGCTGGACATGGGCTTTTTGCCCGACATCAAGCGCATCATGTCCGTGCTGCCCGCCAAGCGCCAGAGCGTCATGTTCTCCGCCACGTACTCCGATGACATTCGCGGACTCGCCAAACAGTTGCTCAACAATCCGGTAAATGTCGAAGTGGCCCGGCGGAATTCCGCAGTCGAAACGGTGACCCACCTTGTCTACCACGTGGAAGCGACGGCCAAACGCGATCTGTTGACCCACCTGATTCGCTCCCGCGACATGCGCCAGGTGCTGGTGTTTTGCAACACCAAAATCGGCGCCAACCGGCTGGCCTACAAACTGGACAAGGATGGCGTGTCTGCCGCCGCCATCCACAGCGACCGGACCCAGGGCGAGCGCACCCAGGCGCTGGCGGAATTCAAGGAAGGTCGCACGCGGATTCTGGTGGCCACCGACGTTGCCGCACGTGGTCTGGATATTGAACAACTGCCCTTCGTCATCAACTTCGATCTGCCTGGCTCGCCCGAGGATTATGTCCATCGCATCGGGCGCACCGGGCGTGCCGGCCAGACCGGCGAGGCCATTGCGCTGATGTCGGATGACGAGCGCGAGAAGCTGGAAGCCATCGAAAAACTGTTGCATCTGAAACTGCCGGTCGCGGAGGCGGAGTCGTTCAAACGTACACCCACGCCGCGCGGTGAATCGCAGTCGAGGGAAGGGCGCGCAGGCAACGCACACCGTGGAGCACGCCCGGCCGCGGAGGCGGCGCGGACGGATAGCGGGCCGCGATCCGAGTCCGGTGTCCGCGCCCGTCCTGCACCACGGCAAACCACGCCATCTGACCCTTTGTTCTCCACGCCTTATGTTCCCTCTCCGGGAGCAAGCGTGTCGGCACCGACGCCAAGGCCGGCTCCGGCCTCGGCAGCACGCAAGTCCGGCAGGCACCAGGTCGCCGCGCTTTTTCTTCCGCCAACAAAAGAAAAGCAGGACGCATAGCGAAAATTGGACGTGCTGCGCCCTACGACGCTGGAGGTTGGTCCGTCGACCAGGCAGGGCGACAGATTGCAGGACTTGATGGCCGGTCCGGCGCAACACATCGATCTCGCCGAGGCGGCGCTGCTCGCCGCCAGTCACCTCTACCCGCAAATCGACGTGGGCCATTACCGCCGGAAAATCGCGGAGATGGCCGCCGGGCTGCGAGCGCGCATCGACCTTCAATCGGATATTGCGAGCCGGATCAGAGAGCTGAACCGGTACTTTTTTGGTGAATTGGGTTTTTCCCCGAACGCAACGGATTACTACGATCCGCGCAACAGTTGTCTGAACGATGTGCTGGAGCGTCGCACCGGTATTCCGATCACGCTTTCCCTCTTGTACATGGAGTGTGGGCGCGGGGCGGACGTTTCCCTGCAGGGGGTGAGTTTTCCCGGACATTTTCTGGTCAAGTGCGCGCTGCCGGGCGGTTTTGTCGTACTCGATCCGTACGCTCGCGGTGTCACCCTGGACTTGCAGGATCTTCGTAATCGGCTGCGAGCGGCGTACGGTGGCGGCGACGTGGACGCGCAAGCGCTGGAGAGCGCGCTTGCCGCCGCTGACAACAAGGCAATCATGATTCGGTTGTTGCGCAATCTGAAGGCGATCTATCTCCAATCCGGCAGATTGAATAGTGCCTTGCCGATCATGCATTGGATCCTGGCTGCTGCGCCCCGGGAGCCTCTGGAATTGCGCGACCGGGGAATGATTTACCAGGAACTGGAATGTTTTCGTCCGGCGATGTCCGACTTCGAGAACTACCTCCGGTCGGCGCCACAGGCCGCCGATGCGCAGGATATCCGCGCCCGAATCGCCAAGTTGCGCTTGCAGGTCTCGAGCCTGAACTGACCATGCGCCAGCCCCGTCCCCGGTCCACAGATTCGGACCGGCTATCGGCCGAGGGCCATCGGTTCGTCCCGATTTTGCCGAACTGGCTGCGACATCCGTCGCCATACCTTTTGCTTACTCTTGCTGCGTTGTTCTGGGCCGGCAACTGGGTGATCGGTCGCGCCATGCGCAACGACATTGCGCCGGTGGCGATGGGATTCTGGCGTTGGGCATTGGCGCTCGCCATATTGCTGCCATTTACGTGGACCGAACTCCGGGAGAAGCGGCAAACTCTGCGGGAGAACTGGATTCGCTTGTCCTTGCTTGGCGGTCTGGGCGCGACAGCCTTCAATACCATGATTTATGTGGGCCTGCAGCACACGGCCGCCACCAACGGCGTGTTGTTCAACTCGATATCCTCGATCCTGATCATTCTGCTTTCCGGCCTGTTTCTGGACGAACGGCTGAGCATTCGTCAAGGAGTAGGGGTCGTCGCTTCGCTGGTCGGCACGCTAGTCATCATTTCCC
The DNA here is from genome assembly GCA_046155535.1 of Burkholderiales bacterium. Classification (GTDB taxonomy): domain Bacteria; phylum Pseudomonadota; class Gammaproteobacteria; order Burkholderiales; family JACQAP01; genus JACQAP01. The sequence goes on along the minus strand of JBJXFN010000029.1, from coordinate 27,459 downwards.
GGGGGGAAACCGCCGTGCTGTCCTCGTTGAAATTCAACGTCGGCGACTTGTGGTTGTTTGCGGCCATGTTCTTGTGGGCCTCCTACACTGTCATCCTTCGCCGGTATCCGATGCGCTTGTCGCCGGTTGGATTTCTGGCCGCGATCCTGGTATTTGGGCTACTGTGGTTGTTGCCGTTTTATCTGTGGGAGTTGTGGACGCGAGGCGGATTCGAACTGAAGCTGGCTACGCTGGCGACACTGGGTTATTACGCGACACTGCCCTCCGTCGTGGCCTACCTGTTCTGGAATCGGGGTGTGGCGCAAGTCGGGCCAAACAAGGCTGGGTTGTTTTCGCACCTGATACCGGTGTTTGGCGCGCTGCTTGCGGTGGCATTTCTGGGGGAAAGCCTGCACGGGTACCATTACCTCGGCGCCGCGCTGATTTTTTCAGGTATTTATTTCACCACTTCCAGTCAGGAATAAATCCTCTTCCTCCGGTGTACGGTAGAACTGGCATTTAGAAAATCAGAAGTTGACGGAAAGTCCGATCGAGTGGACGCTGGAGTCGAACAATCCTGGCGACAGCCGCAATCCGACAGAACCGACACCATAAAATTCGTTGTGAAATTCGGATTCCGCGTGCAGCGTGATGGAACGGGTCAGGCCATATCGCATCCCCATTCCATAGACCGCGCGTCGATCCGACGTCCCGTTTGGACCGGCCTGCTCTTACAGCAGGCCGGGTCTCCAGAAATGCAGTCCAAAACGCCCGTAAAGGGCAAATCCCGACTCCAGCGGAAGGGTTGCCACACCGGCAAGGCTCCATGCGGAACCCAGACAACCAATGCCGTCGGAAGAAATATCGCCGCCACAGGCGGAACCTTTCAAGCCAAAATTGGTTTGCATGCCTTCGATGGACAGCGAATCCGAAATCCGGTATCCGCCCAGTTGGCGGAAGGCAGAGAGACTGTCCGAGTGGGCCGCCAGGCCGAATCCCGGGGGCAGGATGCCCTGAAATCCTATCGATTCCCTGACCCCCCAGAATCCGCTGCTTTGGGCGCTGTACCAGGGATCGCTATGCTGGGCAAAGAGAGAGGGCACGGTCGCCAGCGAGGAAATGAAAACACTGGCCGCGATCATTCTTCCAAAGGATTTCATACTGCCTCCGTCAAGAAGCGAGTCGGTTTTCATTTTAGACTTTTTGCAGACAACATCCAGTGAAATGACAATCCGGCCAGAAAATTTTTCGAGTCGGTCGCCATTTTCCAAGAGTCGTTCTAAAAAAGTGTTGCTGTACACAGGCTTGTCATTCCCGTGGAACGGCAATCCATTGCAATTCCTCGCCTCCAGGCATCATGGTCAGGACACTTGTAAAACATCGCCACCACGGATCGGATGGGAATTCCTTGAAACATTGCGCGCACCTTTTGCACGGTGGCATGCGGCAGCGGTCATGATTGCGGGACAATCACGCGCATGGAATTAGCGCTACAAGCGGAGATGTTCGCCAATCGGGTGAGCAAGAACTACCGGCACTTGCGCAAGTGGGCCCGCCGCGAAGGTATCGAGTGTTTCCGTGTCTATGATCGTGACATTCCGGAGCTGCCTTTGGCGCTCGACCTGTATAAAGATCGGGCACTGCTGCATGAATACAGCCGTCCGAATCTGAGCGCGCGGGAGCAGGGCGAGTGGGCCGCGGCGATGAAAGCCGCCGCCACCCGGGCCTTGAACATTGCCGTCGATCGGGTGACGCTGAAGGAGCGACATGGCCAGCGCCCGGACGCGCAGTACGGCTTCGTGGGAGGACAGGGCACCGAATTCGTGGTGAACGAGAGCGGTTGCCAGTTTCTGGTGAATCTCGGTGATTACCTCGATACCGGTCTGTTCCTCGATCATCGGCAGACACGGGCGCGTGTCCGCGACATGGCAAGCGGGAAACGATTTCTGAACTTGTTCGGCTACACAGGGAGTTTTTCCGTGTATGCGGCCGCCGGCGGGGCGAGTTCCTCTGTGAGTGTCGATCTGTCAAAAACCTACCTGGCGTGGGCGCGACGTAATTTTCTCCTCAACAAGATGGATTTGTCGCGGCATCTTCTGGTACACGCCGACGCAACCGCCTTTCTTCCCCAGGAAGTCGATCGCGGCGGGCGATTCGGGCTGATCGTGCTCGACCCACCGAGTTTTTCGAATTCCCGGCGCATGGACGACGTGCTCGATATCCAGCGCGATCACGTAAGACTGATCCTGCAATGTGTGGCCCTGCTGGAGGCCGGAGGCGAACTGATCTTTTCAACAAACCTTCGGAGTTTTCGCCTGGACGAGGCGGCGCTGCATGGGTTGGTGCTCAACGAAATCACCGCACAAACCATTCCGCCGGACTTCCGCAATCGCCGGATGCATCGTTGCTGGCGCATCGCGCCGGTTGCCACTGGGTAGCGGGTGTCTGTGCGAGTCTACTTCGGCACGGGCTCGTCGCCGAAATCTTCTTCTTCCAACTCGCGCAGGGATTTTTGCCGAGTGGCGGGAGGCCCGTCGTTTGCCGGTGCTGCGCCATCACGAACCAGGAATTCCCTGCGCTGGAGGGATGCGTCGCGAATGAACGCGTATTTGTCAATACCCGCCTGCTCGAAAAACTGATCGGCACCCAACAGATTGGCGCGGGAGTCGATCAAGAGCAAGGCAAACAAGGAATAGACCAGCTGCGGATTGTCATCCACCAGCGTTGTGGGATAAGTATAGATGTCCACCGGAAGGGCGATGCCATCTCGCACGGAACTCGGGCCGAGGATCGGCAATACCAGGTAAGGTCCGCTGCCAACGCCCCAGTGGCCCAGCGTTTGTCCGAAGTCTTCCTGGCGGTTTTCGATTTTTAATTCCGTTGCCACGTCCAGAATGCCTCCGAATCCGAACACCAGATTGGTGGCAAAACGCATCACGTCCACTGGCACCTTGGAGAACTTGAACTGGGCGGCATCATTGATCGTGGTGACGACTACGCGGAGGTTGCTGAAAAAATTGGTGACGCCAGTCTGCACCACGTCCGGCAGCACTTTGTCGTAGACTTTTGCAACGGGTTTGAGAATGACTTTGTCGACGCCTTCATTGAAGGTGTACATCCCTCGATTGAATTTTTCGTAAGGGTCCCGGGGGTTGGGTCCTGCGGCGCAGCCGGAAAGTAAGCATGCAATCGCAACGAAGATCAGGGCAAGACGTATCATGTCATCGCGGTAAGAATCGCGGCAGATTATAGCCTGACTCCGGAGGCTGATGGATCGGCGCGACAGGTTTGCAAAGCGCCGATCATTGGCTCAGGAGCCAGCCGCAAGGCGGCGTTGATTTCCGTAACGGAAGAAAGACGAAAAATGGATTTTGGCATCAAAGGAAAATCTGCCTTGGTCTGCGCCGGCAGCAAAGGACTGGGCAAGGGCTGTGCGGTTGCACTGGCGCACGAAGGCGTGAACGTCACCCTTGTGGCGCGCGGAAAAGAAGCGTTGGAAGTCACAGCGGCGGAGATACGCCTGGCCACGGGCGTCAAGGTGATCACGGTGGCTGCTGACATCACCACCGAAGCTGGCCGCAAGGAAGCGCTGGCCGCATGTCCCGCGCCGGATATTCTGGTCAACAATGCAGGCGGGCCGCCGCCCGGCGATTTCCGCCAGTTCACCCGCGACGACTGGATCAAGGCGGTGGACGGCAACATGCTCACGCCGATCGAATTGATCAAGGCCACTGTGGACAAGATGATCGAACGTAATTTCGGGCGTATCGTCAACATCACATCGAGCGCGGTGAAGGCGCCGGTCGCGGAATTGGGGCTGTCGAATGGTGCACGCACCGGGCTCACCGGTTTTATCGCGGGCCTTGCGCGCCAGACCGCGGCCCAGAATGTCACGATGAACAACATTCTGCCAGGAAGATTCTGGACCGACCGCCTGAAGAGCAACGTCGAATTCAGAGCCAGGAACATGGGCAAGACTGCGGAGGAAATCCGGAACTCCCTGGAACAAGCGATTCCTGCCGGCCGCTTCGGCAATGCCGAGGAGTTCGGTCAGCTGTGCGCGTATATTTGTAGCGTGCAGGCAGGTTACATCACCGGGCAGAATTTTCTGATCGACGGCGGACTGTATCCGGGGACGTTCTAAGGCGATTTGTTTGAAAAACTACTTTCACCTGAGGTTCTCCTATGCCGATCATTTCCAAGAGCTTTGACCTGGAGCGCGTCGAGTGGCGCCGCGTGAACGGTTTGGATGGCACCGCGTCCAATGTGGACTTCGAATACAGCCTGCTCGGCTACGACCTGCCGAGCGGACGACTGGACATGTTGCTCCGATTTGGAAAATGGGGTCACTGCCGGCGCCACCGTCATGTCGCTTCGACCGCGACCTTCGTGCTCGAGGGAGAACAGTTTTTGAAGGAAATGCTGCCGGACGGGACGACCAAGTCCGTACATCGCAAGAAGGGCGACCATGCGCTGTCTCCCGCCGACGCGTACCCGCATGACGAACATGGTGGCGAACAGGGCGGAGTGGTGCTGCTTTCAATGACCGCCCACCACGGAATTCTTTTCGAGTACTTCGACGAAAACATGGCCAACGGGCGGACCCTTTCCATCGAGGAATTCGTGGAAAGCTGGAATAACGGAACGATCTATGGCGAGGCCCAGGGCGCGGTCAAGCGCAGTCGGGTGGCCTGACCGGCAGCGTCCATCAGTGGCGACAACCCGGTGTCGCGCGGCCCCGAGCCGCAATGCCTCGTTCCGACATGAACTAAAGGGGTCGAAACCTATCATCTGTAAATCACGGCAAAGAATCGGAGGAAATAACGATGAATGCACCACGCGACGCAGGGTTTAATCTTCAGCTCAAGGATGGCAAGCTCTTTCGGCAACAGGCCTACATCGATGGTGCATGGGTGGCCTCGGATTCAAAATCCACGGTGGATGTCACCAATCCGGCCAATGGTGCGGTGATCGGAAACATTCCGAAAATGGGCGCAGGGGAAACCCGGCGCGCCATCGAAGCGGCCGCCACGGCGTTGCCGGCGTGGCGAGCCAAGACCGCCAAGGAACGATCAGCGATCCTGCGTAAATGGTTCGAACTGATGATGGCGAACCAGGACGATCTTGGCCTGCTGATGACCACGGAGCAGGGCAAGCCACTGGCGGAAGCCAAGGGAGAGATCGCCTACGCGGCGTCATTCATCGAATGGTTCGCCGAGGAAGCCAAGCGCATTTACGGCGATGTGATTCCGCAACACCAGGCCGACAAGCGACTGGTGGTCATCAAACAACCCATCGGCGTGTGCGGGCTCATCACACCCTGGAATTTTCCTGCGGCGATGATTACGCGCAAAGCCGCGCCGGCGTTGGCGGCAGGTTGCACGGTGGTGATCAAGCCCGCCACGCAGACGCCTTTTTCGGCCCTTGCACTCGCGGAACTTGCGGAGCGGGCTGGCGTGCCCAAAGGCGTGATCAATATCGTCACCGGCAGCGCCAAGGAAATCGGCGGCGAGCTGACTTCCAATACCACGGTGCGAAAAATCAGCTTTACCGGGTCCACCGAAGTCGGTGCAGTGCTCATGGCGCAGAGCGCTGCCACCATCAAAAAAGTGTCGCTGGAGCTGGGCGGCAATGCGCCGTTTCTGGTCTTCGACGACGCCGATCTGGATGCTGCGGTGGAAGGTGCGATGATTTCCAAGTATCGCAACAACGGACAGACCTGCGTCTGCGCCAACCGCATTCTGGTGCAGGACAACGTGTACGACCGGTTTGCGGCGAAACTTGCGGACAAGGTCAGGGCACTGAACGTGGGGCCGGGTACGCAGGCCGGTGTCACCACCGGGCCGTTGATCGACGAGAACGCCGCGAAGAAAGTCGAGGAACATATTGCGGATGCGTTGGCAAAAGGCGCCAAGGTTCTGGTGGGCGGCAAACGACACAAACTCGGCGGTCTGTTTTTCGAACCCACCGTTCTGACCGATGTGAACACCACCATGAAAGTGACGAAGGAAGAAACCTTCGGGCCGGTGGCACCGCTGTTTCGCTTCAAGACCGAAGCCGAAGCCATTGCCATGGCCAACGACACCGAATTCGGCTTGGCGGCGTATTTTTACGCACGCGACATTGGTCGCGTCTGGCGCGTGGGCGAAGCCATCGAATCCGGCATGGTCGGCGTCAACACCGGCCTGATCTCCAACGAAGTCGCGCCTTTCGGCGGCGTCAAGCAAAGTGGCATCGGGCGCGAGGGGTCGAAGTACGGAATCGAAGAATATCTCGAGGTGAAATATTTGTGCATCGGAGGTTTATAGGCAGCCTCCAACCAAATACAAGAGCTTCGACGCAAAGACGCAAAGGCGCGAAGAGAAGAACCATACAAAATTGTAGATTTCGCTCGAGGGTCAACAAGGTTTATCGAGAAAATGTGATTGACCTTCTTTGCGCACTTCGCGCAGGCAGGCAATCGACGATCCGCCGTGCAGCCCCGCGTGGCTTAAGGTTTATCGTTGCGGAAGTTTTTCCAGGGCCGCGTGAAATTCCCTCGCCGACTCGCCCACCAGCGAGGTGGCCTTGCCGGCCTTGTACAGCGCGGACCCGAGTCCGAAGCCATTCGCGCCGGCCTCCCAGTATTGCGCCATGTTCTGCGATGTGATGCCGCCGACCGGCAATACCGGCATGTCCTTGGGCAACACTGCGCGCAAGGCGCGCAAAACGCCCGGTGGATGGGCTTCTGCCGGAAATAGTTTGAGCGCATCTGCGCCAGCCTCGATCATCCGGAACGCTTCGGTGGGCGTGGAAAAACCCGGCACGACAAACATCCTGCGTTCCCTGGCGGCCTGCACCACACGCGCGTCCGCGTGTGGCATCACCACTAACCGTCCGCCCGCGACGGCGATTTTTTCCACCTGATCCGGGTTCAGAACAGTGCCGGCACCGACCAGCACGCGATCCCCAAACGCCTGGACGAGCCGGGCGATGCTTTCGAAGGGTTCCGGAGAATTCAGCGGCACTTCGATGAGACAGAAACCGGATTCGACCAGAATGCCGCCGACATCCAGAACCTCCTCCGGACGGATGCCGCGCAGAATGGCGATCAGGGGCGAGCGATGGAGCCAGTCTTGAAATGGGGTATTCATGGTCGAACTTGTTGCGCCAGTTTGAACAATGCCGCCGCCGCCGCATCGGAGGGGAGTGTCGAAGATGCAATGCCCAGGGTAGCAAGGGCGCGTGTATAGGTTTCGGCGAGTTGCGCCGAACCGAGCAAGTGCACGATACCGGCGGATGCTCTGGCGGCGCGAATTTCATGACCGATCAGGATGCCGGATAGATAAGACGCCGCCGCGTTGCCAGAGATTTCCTCGAACAGTCCGCGAGTGCGAACCCCGAACAGATGATGCAGGACGCCGCCGGGGTCTGCCGAACGGTGTACACCGGCATCGAAAGCGGCAGCGTCTGGCACGTCCTCTTTCATCATGCGACCTAAAATGCTGTGGGATTTGAACACCGCGAAAGTCTCTCCGGTCATGTACGTCGCAAATCGGACGATGCGCCCATCGTCCACGTTCACCCATTTGCTGTGCGTGCCGGGCAGGCAAAGCAGATGGCGACCCTGGCCCAACTGTTCCATGGCGCCCAGTACCTGGGTTTCCTCGCCACGCATCACATCGGGCACGGCAGAATCGTCGCGGCAGTTCACGCCGGGCACGATCCAGGCGACGTGTTCCTTCCAGCGAACCGGACGCAGGCCCGCGCGGATTTCGGTAAATCCCGCCGGACATTGCACGTAGGGAACTTCCAGCCAGCCCTGCCGGCTGCCGATCATCCCGCTCATGACAATGGGCGCAGCGCCGGATGCAATCCAGTCACCGGTCAGGGATTCCAAGGCATCCGAAAACCGGTTGCCTTCCACGGCGAGGATGCCTTGTGCCGCGCTGCGCGCCGACTGGACCCGGCCGGCTTGATCCAGCAGATACGCGCGCAGGGAACTGGTGCCCCAGTCGATGGCGATCATAAAGATTGTGGACCGAGGGACAAGGAACGAGGGGCGAGGAAAAACCAATGCCCGTGAGAGTCGGGTCCGGACAGGCTGATGTGTTCGACAGTCATCGCCCTGGTGCGCCCATCAAAAATTCTCTTACAACTTTTATCTGATCCTGTGCCATCAGCATGGGTGCGTGGCCGATGCCCGGAAATTCGATTAATTGCGCGCGCGGTCCGCGCCGGGTCATTTCCTGAGCTGTTTCCGGTAACAACAAATCGGACTCCCGGCCGCGCAACAGCAACGTTGGACAACGGACCTGATCCCAAATGGGCCATAGCTCAACGTCGGCCTGAATGTTCCGAAAGGCCAAGCCGATGGCGGGATCGTAGACCGGGCCCCAGCGACCATCTGAATACTGGCGGGCGCTGGTTTGTGCAAGATGGCGCCATTGCGCATCCGTGAGTGGGCCAAAAGGCTGGGACACCGCACGGATGTATTGCTCAAATTCCTCGAAGTTTTCGTAACGTGGGTCTTTGCCGACATAGGTGGCGATGCGGTCGAGCGAGGTTTTCGGGATGAAGGGTCCCACGTCGTTGATCACCAGCCTGCGGATCAGCGAGTGCGGCTGCGCGGCCAACAGCATCCCGATCAAGCCGCCCATCGAGGTGCCCACCCAGTCCACCTGCGTGGCGCCACTGCGCGCGATCAGCGCGGCCATGTCCGCACAATACAGCGGGTAGCCGTAGTCCTCCTTGGACGCGAGCCAGCCGCTGCGCCCGCGGCCGACCACATCGGGGCATAACACACGGTATTCGGCAGCCAGCGCCGCGCCCAGCGCGTCAAAGTCGCGTCCATTGCGCGTCAGGCCGTGTACGCAGATCAATACACGGTCATTGGCGGGATCACCCCACTCGTAGTAATGCAACCGATGAAAACCATGGGGGCCGAGGCAGGAAAGCGTTCGCTCGCGCATTGTCTCAAAAGGGGAGGCGTTGCCGAAGCCGCTATTGAACCACGGAGGCAACGCGCCCGGATCAACCCCTGTATACAAATATCCTGCGCTTCTTCAGCGTCGATCAGTTCAGCGAAGCGATGTAAGCGGCAACGGCTTCCAGTTGCTCATCGGGGATCGTGCGCAGCACCGCAGTCATATTGCCGGCATCGTTGGTACGCCGCTTGTTCTTGAAATCCAGCAATTGCTTGAGGACATATTCGTAATGCTGGCCTGCGGCACGGGGTATCTCGTTCTGTCCCGAAAATCCGCCGAGATGGCACATGGTGCAGAGCGCCGCATCCGCAACCTGTTTGCCTTCGGGTGCGCGGGAGGCATTGCCGCGCGTGTTCTGCGTGGTGGTTTTCTGCGACGCAAAGTAGGCCGCCAGGTCGAACATGTCTTTCCTGGACAGATTGGCCGCCATCGGGGACATCACCGGGTCTTTGCGGCGTCCGCTGTTGAAGTCCTTCAACTGGAGGTACAGGTAGCGTGCGGTCTGCCCGGCGAGAATCGGGTATTGCGGAACCGTGGAGTTGCCGTCAGCCCCATGGCAGGCCGCGCAAATCTGCGCTTTATCCTTGCCCGCCGCAGCGTCCTGGGCAAGCGTCGGTATCGGGAGGGCCAACACAAGAATTGAGAGTCCAAGTCTGAAATTCATCGTCGTCCGTTATGGTTCTGGATAAAGAAGGGGCCACCCGAAGGCAGCCCCTCTTGAAACACTTAACGCAGTGTCAAGTCGCCGGTTTACGGCAAGGCAAACACGAAAATGCTGTTGCCGCGCTTGAAGTCGAGCTGGTTATTTCCGCCAGCGGCAACTGCGATGTATTGCTTGCCGCCGATTTCGTAGGACACGGGCGGCGAATTGACACCGGCGCCGCATTGGAAGGACCAGAGCTTCTTGCCGCTTGCCGCGTCATAGGCGTTGAAGTAGCCATTGCCTTCGCCGGTGAACACCACATTGCCGGCGGTGGCGAGTACGCCACCCATCAGCGGCTGCTCGGTATCGGCTTTCCAGGCCATCTTGCCGGTGTCGAGGTTAACCGCCGCCAGACGCCCCCATTGTTTCTCGCCAGGAATCGTCTTGAATGCACCACCAAGCCAAAGCTTGTCGCCGCCCGGATATTCGGCTTCTTCAACGTGGTAGGTCATGGGCTGGTGCAGGTTGGCTGCATAAGCCATGCGCAACTTTGGATTCACCGCCATCGGGCTCCATTCCACGCCGCCGTTCGCGCCGGGCAGCATGCGTTTGCCTTCCTTCGTCGGCAGCACCCACATGTCTTCCTGCGGGATCATGGCTTCCGAGAAGCGAAGCAGTTCGCCGGTGGCACGGTCATGCACGTACACATGACCGGTCTTGCCGCCATGGATCGCGACCTTGCGGTTCTTGCCGGCCTTGTCCTTGGCTTCGGTCAGGATGACCGGGCTGACGGCATCAAGGTCCCAAACGTCGTGGGCGATGTATTGCGAGTGCCACTTGTACGCGCCGGTGTCGAGATTGACCGCCACCATGGAGTTGGTGTACAGGTTGTCACCCGGACGGATCGCGCCGTAGAGGTCGGGCGAGGGATTGCCCGCCACAAAGAACACAGTGCGCGTTTCCAGATCGACCGCCGGCGTCATCCACACGCCGCCGCCCAGGGTCTGGTAGAAGTCGCTGCCGCGCTCCTGCAGCATCTTTTTTTCCGCCGCGATATCGCGATGCATGTTGCGGCCGGTGGCATCGTGGGTCGCCCACACGCCTTCATGGCCTTTCTCGGGAATCGAGTAGGCGGTCCAAAGAAGTTTGCCGGATTTCGCGTCGAAGGCCTTCAGGAAGCCGCGGATGCCGTATTCCCCGCCGTTGGTGCCGATCAGCACCTTGCCGTCAACAACCGTCGGTGCCATGGTTTCGGAGTAACCTTTTTCCGGATCGGCAATCTGGGTTTCCCAGACTTGTTTGCCGGTCTTTGCATCCAGCGCCACGAGTTTGGCATCCAGCGTGCCCATGTAGAGCATGCCGTCGGAGGCGGCAAGGCCGCGATTGTTCGGACCGCAGCAATACACGGTGATCGGTCCCATGTTGTGCTTGAAATGCCAGAATTGCTCGCCGGTTACCGCGTCGATTGCATAGACGTGGTTGAAGGACGTGGTCAGAAACATGACACCGTCCACGACCAAGGGTGCAGTTTGCATCGATTCGATCAGAGCGGTCTGGAAAACGAACGCCGGACGCAGCTTTGAGACATTGCCGCTGTTGATCTGGTTGCCCTGGTAGTAGCGCAATTGTGAATATCCGCCGTTGACATGCAGCCAGTTGTTCTTGTCGTTTTGGGCGTTGTTGAGGCGTGACTGCGTCACGGCGCCCAGCTTGGACGACATCGGTTTGGCTGCGGTCGTTGCCCCACCCTGGATCTCGGCCGCTTGAACCGCAGCCAAGCTGCCGGCGGCAAACATCGCAGCCGAAAGCAGAGTCAGTTGCTTTTTGAGTTTCATAAGGATCTCCCGTTGTTATGCTGAATGGTAGAGAAACAGTCTGCGCACTGGCCGGCGGGGAAAATTTCGACACCGGCGCAATTGCGGACGAGGCGACTATAGTGAACAATGCCCCCCCGCGAAAGAACTTCCTCTTGCAATCCATTTCCTATTTCAAGGCCTTGAATCATGTACCGATTGCTATTGCCGATGTGTTTCTCGCTGTTGTTATCCACAACCTGCCTGGCCCAACCCACGGAAGGGGAACAGGGCTTGAATGCCCAGTTGTTGGTTGGCGCGAAGAACAATGATTTGCCTACCGTACGGAGGGCACTGGAAAAAGGCGCGGCACCCAATGCCCGCAATCGTGCCGGTGACACTGCATTGATGGTATTTGCCCGTGCCGGCAATGCGGAAATGGCGGCCTTGTTACTGGACCGGGGTGCCGACGCCGATCTGGCCAACTTGGACAAGGTGACGCCGTTGATGGCCGCTGCCTATCACGGGCGTACCGGCGTGGCCAAACTCCTGCTGGCGCGCGGCGCCGACACCAAAGCCGCCGACCAGCTTGGCAAGACCGCGATGGTCTATGCCGCCGGACAAGGGCACGTGGAGATTGTCGAGGCGCTGCTGGATGCGGGAATCGGCATTGACCAGGCCTACCGAAACGATCTGACCGCCTTGATGTGGGCCGCAGGTTATGGCAAGACGCAAACCGTGAATTTGTTGCTCACGCGCGGCGCCGACCGCTCGCGACGGGATAATCGCGGCAAGAGTGCGCTGGACATGGCGCGCGATGGCCGGCACGCTGAAACGGCGGCGTTACTGGCTGCCGGGCAGTAGCGGCTCGTCGCTTAAAACGATGTCGCCAATTTGGCGGCCATGCCGACAGCCGCCAGAAATACCACGAGATGCAACCGCGTCCAGATTTGGTAGCGGCGTTGCAGGCTAACTGGGTCACGATCCGAAATCAGGAACAGCCGACCATTCTCCGGCCTTTGCATCACATGGGTGCCAGGGTGGCTGCGTAATTCCACATGCTGCTTTCTGACCTCCCGTCTGGCCTGCGCCCGTGCCATACGCCATTCCTGTTCGCTGAGTTGCCCGTCGCGGTCCAGGTCAAATCGTTCGATTAATTTCGGCTGATCGCGTTTCCACTTTGCCAGCAGTTCGCCCATGTCCTGTTTTTCGTCCAGCTGCAGGTTGTGCCCGCCCAGAGTTCGAAGCGCGCCGATCACATAAATCTTCTTTTCCGGCAGGATCAGCCATTCGGTGTAGCGGTAATCTCCTTGTGTCCAGACATCCTTGCGTTGGGGAAGGACCTCCGCGCCTTCAGGATCCACCAGACAGACGCCAGTACCATCGTCCAGTAAGAAACTTTCAGTGCTGCGGCCGCTTTCGGCGTGTTTCCATTTGTTGTCCGAGGTCCGCTCCTCTATCCGGTAGCGAAACCACACGCAGGGCAGACCGGTCAGTCTTGACACCACCCGGAAGTTGGGCGGACTGAGCCCACGGCCCATTAATTCGACGTATCCCTGCGCCGCCGAGGCAATGCGCGAGGTTGGCGTCCCCGACATGGCTTGCAGCCGTCGAAGGCTCAGTATCCAGGCGGCGAAGGCCGGCGGCGCGCACAAGGCGGCGCCAGTCAGGAATCCCTGTGAATTGTCCAGCCAGCCGCCGCCGAACAGGGCCGTGAGGTACAGGAAGGCAAAGGTCCAGTCCGCAACACTTTCCCGGAAATCGAGAAACATTCAGGCGGCGTGGTCAGGGGGCAGATTCGAATGGACTTTGGAAACGGACGCGACCGCGGCCAACGCAGGGCCCGTCTTCATGCAAACAGTTGTTTGACGTCCACGTCCTTGGTTTCGCCCTTGCTGAATCTGAGCAGCGCAAAAGGCTTGAATCCGAACAAGCCGGCGATGAGCGCGTCGGGGAATTGTTCGATTCCCACATTGTTCACGTTCACCGATTCGTTATAAAACTCGCGACGGTCCGCGATGTCGTTCTCCAGACCCGTAATCCGTGCCAGCAAATGCTGGAAGGTTTCCACGGCCCGCAGCTCCGGATAAGCCTCTACGGTCGCGAAGATTCCGCCGAGTCCGGCGCGCAACGCGGTTTCCGCATTGCCCAGCGCCGGCATGTCCTGCCGCACCCGCGCCTCCTGCACCCGGGCGCGCGCATCAGTTACCCGCTGCAGGGTGTCCTGCTCAAATTGCCGGTACTGCTTGCAGGTTTCCACCAGTTTCGGCAGTTCGTCGTGCCGTTGCTTGAGCAATACGTCTATATTCGCCCAGGCTTTCGAAACGGCATGTTTGAGATTTACAAGATGGTTGTAAATCATCACCACCCAGACTACCAGGACCGCGGTCAGGGCAAGTCCGACAATCGCTGCAATGCTCATGCAAATTCTCCTCGGCAAGGACAACATTCGTGCCCCGGAGAAAGCATACCTCGTGCCTTGTTCCCACCCCGTCCGGAATCATGCGGCGCGGCGGGTAAGGTGTGGATTCCGTTTCAAAAACCACCTGCCGGCCAGAAAGGAAATCCGCTAGAATCCACGCCTTTTTCGAGGCGCAAGACCGGAATATGGCACTGATTGTCCAGAAATACGGGGGCACCTCGGTCGGTTCGACCGAACGCATCAAGAACGTGGCCAGGCGTGTGGCCAAATGGCGCGCGGCTGGGCACGACCTTGTTGTCGTCGTCTCGGCGATGTCCGGGGAGACCAACCGCCTGATCGCACTGGCGAAGGAGATTCAGGCCCAGCCCGACCCGCGTGAGCTGGATGTGGTTGCGGCCACGGGCGAGCAGGTCACCATTGGCCTGTTATGCATGGCGCTTCGGGAAATTGGCGTGCCGGCACGGTCCTACACCGGGCCCCAGGTCAAGGTGCTGACAGACAGCGCGTTTACCAAGGCCCGTATCGTCAGCATCGACGACGCGCCGATTCGCCGCGATCTCGCAGAAGGGAAGGTGGTGGTGGTGGCCGGGTTCCAGGGTGTGGATGGGGAGGGGAACATCACTACTCTTGGGCGCGGCGGCTCCGACACTTCCGGTGTGGCAATGGCTGCAGCGCTCAAGGCCCAGGAGTGTCAGATCTACACAGACGTCGATGGCGTGTACACCACCGACCCCAGGATCGTGGCCGAGGCCCGGCGCCTGAAAAAAATCACCTTTGAAGAAATGCTCGAGATGGCCAGCCTGGGTTCAAAGGTGTTGCAAATCCGGTCGGTCGAGTTCGCCGGAAAATATTCGGTGCGGCTGCGGGTGTTGTCCAGCCTGACGCCGCCGGAACTTTCGATCGAGGAAGAATCCCAATCGGGAACCTTGATCACACTGGAGGAAGACACGGAGATGGAACAGGCAATGGTGTCCGGCATCGCGTTTAACCGGGACGAAGCAAAAGTGACCATTCTCGGAGTGCCCGACAAGCCCGGTGTGGCCTTTCAGATACTGGAGCCGATCGCGGCGGCCAACATCGAAGTGGACGTCATCGTGCAAAACATTGGCAAGGACGGATTGACGGACTTTTCCTTCACGGTAAGCCGCGGGGATCTTGCCAGGACGCTGGAAGCCCTGAAAAAAATCTGCGCAAAAATCGGCGCTCGTGAAGTGATGGGAGACGACAGGATCTGCAAGCTGGGCCTGGTAGGCGTGGGGATGCGTTCGCACGTCGGCGTGGCCGCCAAGATGTTTCGCGCTCTGGCTGCCGAAGGCATCAACATCCAGATGATTTCCACTTCGGAAATCAAGATTACCGTGGTGATCGACGAAAAATACATGGAACTCGCGGTTCGGGTGCTGCACAAGGCCTTCGACCTCGACGCCGCCTAACCGGCCCGTGGGGCAGGCCTGCGCAATGAACCCCGGTCGGGGGCTTTTGCATTTGCGCAGCCGGTCGATCTTGCCCGCACACCGCAACGGTGCTTGCAGTGCTCTAAGCGCATCGCTTCGGTGCGCGCCAGCCGGACAGGCTGGCATTCCGGCTGCGGGATTACTGAAGTAGTCCCTTTTAATCATTGCGTTGGCGCGCACCGGCCGGGTTGCGGACAGGTGGCACGCGCGTTGCACTGGAACGGGCACACGAGGCACACATGGCATTCGACCGCTTTTTCGACGAAATGTATCTGGCGGATGGCGCCGTGCGCGGTCATTACCGGCCGCTCGCGGACTGGATCGCCGCGACGCCGCCGGAACGCATCCTGCAGATGCGTCAGGCGGCCGACCTGCTGTTCCACCGCGTGGGCATCACGTTCGCCGTCTACGGCGAGGATGCCGGAGCGGAGCGGTTGATTCCGTTCGACATGCTGCCGCACATCATTCCCGCAATCGAATGGCGCGAGATCTCCGCGGGACTGCGGCAGCGGGCTCGGGCACTGAACGCGTTCCTGCATGACATCTACCACGGGCAAGAAATCCTCAAGGCGGGCAGGGTGCCCTCGGAGCGTGTGCTGCAGAATCGCCAGTACCGTCCGGAAATGGTGGGCATCGACGTGCCCGGCGGAATTTATGCCCACATCGCCGGCATCGACCTGGTCCGCACCGGGGCCGGCGAATACTACGTACTGGAGGACAACCTGCGCACGCCTTCGGGCGTGTCGTACATGCTCGAGAACCGCAAGATGATGATGCGGCTGGTGCCCGAGCTGTTCGCGCGCCAGTCGATTGCGCCGGTGGAGCATTACCCGGACATGCTGCTGGAGAACCTGCGCAGCGTGGCGCCGGGCGGGGTGGAGAATCCCACCGTCGTGCTGCTGACACCCGGGCAGTTCAACAGCGCATACTTTGAGCACGCGTTCCTTGCACAGCAGATGGGCATCGAACTGGTCGAAGGGCCTGACCTCTTCGTTCGCGATGACACGGTGTACATGCGCACCACCAGCGGTCCGCAGCGGGTGGACGTGGTGTACCGGCGCATCGACGACGACTTCCTCGATCCGGAGGCATTCCGACCTGATTCCATGCTCGGGGTCCCCGGCCTGGTGAACGCATACCGCAAGGGCAAGGTGACGCTCGCCAACGCGGTCGGCACCGGGGTTGCCGACGATAAATCGATCTACCCGTTCGTGCCGGAAATGATCCGGTTCTACCTCGGAGAGGAACCGCTGCTGAACAACGTGCCAACCTGGCAGTTGCGAAATCCAGAGGATCTTGCCTACGTTCTTGATCATCTTCCGGAACTGGTGGTGAAGGAAGTGCACGGCTCTGGCGGCTACGGCATGCTGATCGGACCGGCATCCACCGAGCGGGAGCGAGTGGCGTACCGGCTTCGCATCCTCGATGCGCCGGACAAGTTCATCGCCCAGCCGACGCTGTCGCTGTCGACCTGCCCGATCTTCGTCGAGCAGGGCCTTGCCCCCCGGCACATCGACCTGCGTCCGTTCGTCCTGTCGGGCCGCGATGTGGTGATGGTGCCCGGCGGGCTTACGCGCGTGGCCCTGCGCGAGGGATCGCTCGTGGTCAATTCTTCGCAGGGCGGGGGAACGAAGGACACATGGATCGTGGAGAATCAGGGGTGAGGAGCAAGGGACTGGAAACGAAGGGCACGGCGAGCGAGCCTCGTCACTCGTTACCGTTCGCCTGTCCCCCGCGACGCGCATGCTGAGCCGTACCGCATCAAACCTGTACTGGATGGCGCGTTACGTGGAGCGCGCAGAGAACACGGCGCGCATCCTGGACGTCACCTACCGGATGTCGCTGGTGCCCCAGGCCGCGTATCTAGTGGACCTGGAATGGCATGCGCCGCTCAACATTACCGGCACCTTGTACCCGTTCACGGGACGCTACAGCGAGGTGCACGCCAGGGAAGTCATGTACTACATGGCGCTCGATCCGAGCAATCCATCCTCGATCCTGTCGTGCGCAAAGGCCGCCCGCGAAAATGCCCGTGCCGTGCGGGGCAGCATCACTTCGGAAATGTGGGAGGTCATCAATGCCACCTGGCTGGAACTGCAGCAGATGTCCGAGGATCGGCTGGAAGGAGAGGGCGCGCTGCAATTCTTCGATCGGGTGAAGACCCGTTCCCACTTGTTCCGGGGCGTCACCGTGGGCACGGCGCTCAAGGACGGGGCCTTCCATTTCAATCGCCTCGGGACTTTCCTCGAACGCGCGGATAACACGGCGCGTATCCTCGACGTAAAGTACCACGTGCTCCTGCCCTCCGTGCAGGATGTGGGCGGCGTCATGGATTACTACCAGTGGGCGGCCGTGCTGCGTTCGGTGTCGGCATTCGAGTCCTACCGCAAGGTTTTCCGTGACGTGATCACGCCGGCGAAGGTTGCTGAGCTGCTGGTGCTGCGTCACGACATGCCGCGGTCCCTCCATGCCTGCATGGACGAGTCCTACGAAATCTTCCAGACCATCTCCACCCCGTATTCGGGCGAGACCCTGCGGCGTGCGGGCGAGCTTCACGCCGCACTGCACTTCGGTCGCATGGACGTGATCTTCCGAACTGGACTGCACGAGTACCTCACCGACTTCCTCGGCAGGTTGAACGAACTGGGCAACGAGGTCAATCGCGGTTTCTTCAACATCGCCTATGCATGAGCTTCTTCCGGCCGGCCGGATTATCATGGCGGTCCTTTTTCAATTCCGGATGGACTCATGACTTACTGCGTTGCCTTGAAGCTCGATTCCGGCATGTTGTTCGTATCCGATTCCCGCACAAACGCCGGCGTGGACCATATCGCCACATTCAGCAAGATGAGAGTGTTCGAAAAGCGCGACGAGAGGGTGTTCTGCATCCTTTCCTCCGGTAACCTCGCCGTGACGCAGGGGGTGATGCACATCCTGGACCGGCAGAAGGACGTCGCTCCGGGAACGGAGACGATCTGGACTGCCACCTCACTCTACGATGTGGCCCAGTACGTCGGAGACGCAGTGCGGGAGGTACAGCGCCGTGACGGCCCCTTTCTTGCCCAGAGCAACATCGACTACGGCTCCACGTTGCTGCTTGGCGGCCAGATCCGGGGCGAGGAACCGCGGCTGTTTCACATCTACGCCCAGGGAAACTTCATCGAGGCGAGCGCGGACACGATCTATTTCCAGGTGGGCGAGAGTAAATACGGCAAACCGATCCTCGACCGCGTGCTCACGCCTTCCACGTTGTATCGAGAAGCGGCCAAGTGTGCGCTCATCTCGTTTGATTCGACGATTCGCAGCAACATCTCCGTCGGACTTCCGCTGGACCTGCTCTGGTATCCGAAGGATTCGCTGCGTGCGGGCACGCCCAAGCGCATTTCCGACGGAGACCCGTACTTCACCATGATCCGCAACAGCTGGGGAAGTGGTCTACGGCGGGTGTTTGCCGAACTTCCGGACCCGGACTGGATGTCGTGAGGGCTGCAGGCGAGAGAAACCTCGGGAAGCGGGAAACGCTCTGCGAGCAGGTCCGAATCGCTGACCGGCGGCATCAATGACCATTCGCGTCGCGCTCACGCACCGCACCCGCTACCGGTTCGACCGTTCCGTGGGGCTGTCTCCGCACGAAATCCGGCTGCGGCCGGCTCCGCACTGCCGCACGCCGATATCCGGCTATTCCCTGCGGATCACCCCATCGAAGCATTTCGTCAATTGGCAGCAGGATCCGTTCGGCAACTGGATTGCGCGCGCGGTGTTCCCGGAAAAGGCCGCCGAGTTGGGGATCACGGTCGACCTCGTGGCCGACATGACGGTCATCAATCCGTTCGATTTCTTCGTCGAGAAGTATGCCGAGCACTATCCGTTCGCTTATGCACCGCAGCTCGAGACGGAACTCAAGCCGTTCCTGGAGAAGGAGGAGCTCGGCGCACTGGCCACGGACTGGATTTCGCGGCTGCTGAGGGAGGCGCTGCACAAAGACATCGGTATCGTCGACATGCTGGTGGCGGTCAACGCGCGCCTGCAACGGGACATCGGCTATATCGTGCGCATGGAGCCGGGCATCCAGACCTGCGAGGAGACGCTCCGACTCGCGCGAGGGTCCTGCCGGGACAGTGCCTGGCTGCTGGTGCAGATCCTTCGCCATCTCGGGCTTGCCGCGCGCTTCGCCTCCGGTTATCTCATCCAGTTGACCGCGGACGTGAAGGCCCTGGACGGTCCGAGCGGTCCGGCGGCGGATTTCACTGATCTGCATGCGTGGACCGAGGCCTACGTGCCTGGCGCGGGGTGGATCGGGCTCGACCCGACGTCCGGCCTTTTGGCCGGGGAAGGGCACATCCCGCTTGCCTGCACCGCGCACCCGACCAGTGCGGCGCCGGTGATCGGCTTCACCAACGTGTGCGAAGTGCAGTTCGATGTGAACATGCAGGTTGCAAGGGTCCATGAGGACCCACGCGTGACCCGGCCCTATGCCGATTCCCAATGGGGCTCGATCGACGCGCTCGGCGAAAAAATCGAGGGCCAGATGTCCGCATGGGACGTGCGCCTCACTATGGGTGGCGAGCCGACCTTTGTTTCGGTCGACGATATGGAAGGCGCAGAGTGGAACACAGCGGCACTCGGTGAGCGCAAGCGGGAGCTGGCCGGGGAACTGCTCGCAAGACTGCGCGATTCCTTTGCGCCCGGCGGCGTGCTGCACGAGGGGCAGGGCAAGTGGTATCCGGGCGAACCCTTGCCCCGTTGGGCACTCACCTGCTTGTGGCGCGCGGACGGCAAGCCGCTGTGGAAGGATCCGTCGCTGCTGGTCTCCGGGAGCGAGGCAGCGGATTCGCCGCCGGACATGAAGCGCTTTGCCGGTGAACTTGCGGCCCGATTGGGGCTGCATGCGGACTTTCTGCTCCCGGCCTACGAAGACATCTGGCATTTTGCACAATCCGAACAGAAACTACCGTCGAACCTCGACCCGCTTGCGCTCGACCTGGCCGATTCCTCCGAGCGCCGGCGTCTGACGTCAATTCTCGCAAGTGGTTTAGGAGCTATTTCTGGCTACGTTCTGCCGCTGAAAGCCGCGCCGTCGCCGCGAATCGCAAAATCTCCACGCTGGCTTTCAAGCCCCTGGCCACTGCGGCGCGAACATCTCTATCTGCTGCCCGGCGATTCCCCGATGGGATTGCGCTTGCCACTGGATTCGTTGCCGTGGATCGCGCCGCAGCATCGCGAGGTGGATGCCAAGCCTGACCCGTTCGAACGTCGCGACGCCCTGCACGAGCCGGCGGGCGAAGTGGCGATCAAGGCCGTAAAACCGAAACACGCGAAGCTGGAGGTGGGAAAGTCAGCGGTCGAAATCATCCATACGGCGCTGTGCATCGAGCTGCGGAAGGGCAAGGTGCATGTTTTCCTGCCGCCGGTGGCCGCGATCGAAGACTGGATCGATCTTCTTGCTGCAGTGGAGGCGACGGCGTCCGCGACCGCGACTCCTGTCGTGCTCGAAGGTTATCTGCCGGGATTCGATGCCCGCCTTCGCCGGTTGGCCGTCACCCCGGATCCGGGGGTGATCGAGGTGAACGTTCATCCGGCACGGAACTGGGCGGAGCTGCGCGAAAACACGCGGATACTTTACGAACAATCGCGGCTTACGCGACTGGGCACGGAGAAGTTCATGCTCGACGGCCGCCATACCGGCACCGGTGGAGGAAATCACGTGACCGTCGGCGGCGTGACACCTGGGGACAGTCCGCTGTTGCGCAGGCCTGACCTATTGCGCAGCCTGGTGACCTACTGGCAGAACCATCCTGCGCTGTCCTACCTGTTTTCTGGCATGTTCATCGGCCCGACCAGCCAGGCTCCGCGCGTGGACGAGGCGCGAGACGACAACCTCTACGAGCTGGAAGTGGCCTTCCAGCAGATGGACGTGAAGACCGTGCCCGGAAAGGAAGTGCCGGAACCCTGGCTGGTGGACAGGTTGCTGCGTAACCTGCTGGTGGACCTCACCGGCAACACTCACCGGGCCGAGTTTTCCATCGACAAGCTGTATTCCCCGGACGGGCCGACTGGCCGCCTTGGGCTGCTGGAATTCCGCGCTTTCGAGATGCCGCCGCACTGGCAGATGAGCCTTGCGCAGATGCTGCTGCTGCGCGCGCTGATCGCGCGGTTCTGGAAGCAGCCGTACCGCGCGAAGTTGGTGCGCTGGGGGACCAGTCTGCACGACCGCTTCATGCTTCCGCACTTCGTGGCCGAAGACATGAAAGAGGTGGTCGCCGACCTGCAGGAAGTCGGGTATGCCTTCCAGATGGGCTGGTTCGCCCCGTTCCTGGAATTCCGCTTTCCTCGCTACGGCACCCTGGAAAGTAACGGCATGCAGATCGAACTTCGGCAGGCGCTCGAGCCCTGGCACGTGCTCGGAGAAGAGGCGGCGGGCAGCGGCACGGCGCGCTTTGTCGATTCCTCGGTCGAGCGGCTGCAGGTACGCGTCGCCAACATGAGCGGGGAACGTTACCGGATCGCCTGCAACGGAAGGGCAGTGCCGCTCGTGCCCACTGGCACTCGCGGGGAGTATGTTGCGGGGGTACGCTACAAGGCGTGGGCCCCGTCCTCCGCGCTGCATCCGACGATTCGCGTCCACTCGCCGTTAGTGTTCGACATCGTCGATGCAGCGAGTGGTCGAGCAGTGGGCGGGTGCGCGTATCACGTCGCGCACCCGGGCGGACGCAACTACCAGACCTTTCCGGTGAATGCGAACGAAGCCGAGGCCCGGCGCGTGGCGCGTTTCGTCCCGCATGGCCATACACCTGGGCTCATGACGCTCCGGGACGAGGTGCCGTCAAGGGATTTTCCGTTGACGCTGGACTTGCGGCGCGAGCCCGACTTTGCGGTGGCCTTCACTTCCCCGAGCCCGGAGCCGGGGGGGGAGCAGTGATCGGTTTCTTTCGTGATTCCATTTTTTGCGCAACTCGGATCGTCCGAATTCGCCGCTGGATCGCGCTGCGCCGCAAGAAAAGCACTTCACCCCGTTGCCGCAACGGAAACAGGCCGCTTAACATGAAGCCATCAGTGAAATCCGATCACTGCAGGTCTTAAAACCGACCCTCAGTCCGCTCAGGAAGCGGGGATTGCTGTTCAGACAAACGGAGCCACGTCTTTCCTTTTGGCGAATCATTGATCGGCGGGTCGAACCAAGGGGGGCGAATGGATCTCCCTTCTTCGCCAATAAAAAAGGACCCGCCAGGGGTCCTTTTTTATTGGCGGAGAGGGAGGGATTCGAACCCTCGATACAGGTTTAAGCCCGTATAACGCCTTAGCAGGGCGCCACCTTCGGCCACTCGGTCACCTCTCCGCATTGATCTTTCGTACTTGTTCCGTCGTTCCCGGCTTGCTGTCAGCATCACCCGTGAACGCAGGTGGCGCAACGCCAGCCGTTTTCCGATGCGCCAAGGCGCATTTGACCACTCGGTCACCTCTCCGCGTTGATCTTTCGTACTTGTTCCGCCACTCCCGGCTTGTTGTCAGCATCACCCGTGGCCGCAGGTGGCACAACGCCAGCCATTTTCTGATGCGCCGAGGCGCATATGGCCACTTGGTCACCGCTCCGCATGGATCTTTCGTACTTGTTCTGCCACTCCCGGATTGTTATCAGCATTACCCGTGGCCGCCCGTGGCGCAATGCCAGCCATTTGTCTGAAGCGACAAGCGGGCGGGAGAATAACATTCTCGCCTGCGTCTGTCAGCCGCGACAGAACGTTTAGTGGCCTGATTCCGGGGTGTTTGTTATACTGCGCTCCGCAAAAACGCGCCCGTAGCTCAGTTGGATAGAGTACTTGGCTACGAACCAAGGGGTCGTGGGTTCAAATCCTGCCGGGCGCGCCAGTTTTTCAGAAGGGCCTGCATTCTTGCAGGCCCTTTTGTTTTGTGGCCCTGGTCGTCCGCCGATTTGGGGCCATACGGCACGGAGGGTCTCGCCCTCC
Source organism: Burkholderiales bacterium (assembly GCA_046155535.1). GTDB lineage: Bacteria > Pseudomonadota > Gammaproteobacteria > Burkholderiales > JACQAP01 > JACQAP01. The sequence goes on along the minus strand of JBJXFN010000029.1, from coordinate 4,238 downwards.
CCAAAAATCACGACCCGGGCATCAAAAATTTGTTTGCCCGCCTGGGGAAAGGAGTAGAGTTTCCGTCAGGGCCGGGTGTCTCAGGTCCACCGTCGCCGTCCGGCCGGCCGTTTCGGGGTCGTTTCCGGGGAAAAACGAAGGCGGACAATCTATAAATCTCAAGGTGTTGAACGGAGGAGTTCACGAATGAAAATTACAGTCAATCGACAGGACAAGAATTACGAGGGCGATCCGCAGATGCCGCTGATGTGGTATCTGCGCGACGAACTCGGACTCACTGGCACCAAGTTTGGATGCGGTACGGGACTGTGCGGGGCCTGCACCGTGCACATTGGAGGCAAGGCCGTGCGTTCCTGCGTGACCCCGATGAATGACATATCCGGGGCAGTGACGACCATCGAAGGTCTCTCGACGGACGGCAATCATCCGGTACAAAAGGCCTGGCGCGCGGAGAATGTTCCGCAGTGCGGCTACTGCCAGCCCGGCCAGATCATGCAGGCGGCGGCCCTGATTGCCGAGAAGAAGAATCCGTCCGATCAGGATATTCTGGAAAGCATGTCGGGAAACATCTGCCGCTGCGGATGTTACCAGCGGATTTTTGCGGCCGTGAAGTCCGCGGCGAAGGGAGCCTGACATGAACAACAAAAAATACATGGATCAACCCATCCTCGAAAACGTCAGCCGTCGCAACCTGCTCAAAGGCGTGGTGGCGACCGGTGGTTTCGTGCTGGCCGCCCAATTCGTACCGCGTTCCGCCGATGCAGCCTACAAGACCGGCGCCGACGGCATGCCTGGCGGTGCGGTCTGGGATCCGCATGTGTTCGTGTCCATCGACCCGAGCGGCATTGTTACCATCGTGACCCATCGTTCCGAAATGGGAACCGGTTCGCGCACCAGCCTGCCGATGGTCGTGGCGGATGAAATGGAAGCCGATTGGGCGAAGGTCAGGATCATCCAGGCCCCCGGCGATGAGCAGAAGTATGGCAATCAGGATACCGACGGCTCTCGCAGCATCCGGCATTTCACGCAACCCATGCGCGCCTGCGGCGCGGCTGCCCGACAGATGCTGGAGCGTGCCGCTGCCCTGAAATGGGGGGTGTCGGACTCGGACTGCCGTGCAATGAACCACAAGGTTGTCCACGCCGGAACCGGAAGATCGATCGGATTCGGCGAACTCGCCGCGGCCGCCGCTGCGTTGCCGACCCCGAAGGCGAATACGCTTACGCTGAAGGATCCATCGCAATTCCGTTACATCGGCAAGGGCAAGGTCCAGATCACGGACTTGCACGACATCACGACCGGCAAGGCGGGTTACGGCCAGGATGCCACGTTGCCAGGCATGAAGTTCGCGGTCGTTGCCAGGCCGCCGGTTGTGTTGGGCAAGGTGGTCTCATTTGATGCCGAAGCGGCAATGAAAGTACCCGGCGTGGTCAAGGTGATTCAGATTGCCCAGACCCCTCCGCCTTTCAAGTTCGGCCCCCTCGGCGGTGTTGCCGTAGTGGCGAACAGCACCTGGGCGGCGCTCAAAGGCCGTGAGGCGCTGAACGTGAAATGGGATGATGGTCCGAACAAGGACTACGATTCCGTCGCGTTCAAGGCGCAAATGGCTGATACCGCGCGCAAGCCCGGGAAGATCGAACGCAACGAAGGAGACGTGGATGCCGCATTGGCGAATGCTGCCAAGGTGATCGAGCGGGAGTATTACATTCCGCACGGCGCTCACACCCCGATGGAACCGCCTGCCGCTTTGGCGCGCGTGGCCAACGGCAAAGCGGAAGTCTGGGCGTGTGTCCAAAGCCCGGGCGGTACGCGTGGCGATGTTGCCCAAACGCTGGGACTGGACCAGAAGGACGTCACGGTCAACGTGACCCTGCTGGGCGGAGGATTCGGTCGCAAATCGAAGTGCGACTTTGCACTCGAGGCCGCCATCCTCTCGAGGGAAATGGGCGGCACGCCGGTCAAGGTCGTATGGACCCGCGAAGACGACATCAAACACGGCTTCTACCACTCTGTGTCGTACCAGCATGTCACCGCCGGTCTGGACAAGAACAACAAGGTCGTGGCCTGGCGTCATCGCAGCGTCTCCCCGTCGCTGATGTCCAATTTCATGCCGGATCCGAAGCGCGAAAGCAATCTGGAACTGGGCTTGGGTCTGATCGATACCCCGTTCCATGTGCCGAACCTGCGGCTGGAAACCGGTGAGGCGGTGTCACACGCCCGTATCGGCTGGTTCCGCTCGGTGAACAACATTCCGCACGCCTTTGCCATGCAGTCCATGGTCGCGGAACTGGCCCATGAGCTGGGACGTGATCCGAAGGACTTCCTGCTGGAAATGATCGGCCCGCCGCGCATTGTCGATCCGCGCAAGACGGTGGCGAGCGAACTGTGGAACTACGGCGATCCCTGGGAAACCTATCCGGTGGATACGGCGCGCACGCGCCGCGTGGTGGAACTGGTGGCAGCCAAGGCCGGCTGGGGGCGCAAGCTGCCCAAGGGCCATGGTCTGGGTATTGCGGTGCAGCGCAGTTTCCTGTCTTACGTCGCCACGGTGGTCGAAGTGGCCGTGGACGACAAGGGGAATGTGTCAGTACCGCGAGTGGATACCGCGATTGATTGCGGGTTTGTGGTGAATCCGGAACGAGTCCGGTCCCAGATTGAAGGGGCAGCGGTAATGGGCTTGAGCATTGCGAAGTTCACCGAAGTCACCTTCAAGGGCGGACGTGTGCAGCAGAACAACTTCCATGACTACCCGGTGCTTCGTATCGGCGAGGGCGCGATGGACGTGCGCACGCATATCGTTCCTGCAACCATCGATGATCCGTCGAGCGGTGTGGGCGAACCGGGCGTTCCGCCATTTGCGCCGGCGTTTGTAAACGCGGTGTTTGCCGCCACCGGCAAGCGCATCCGCGATCTGCCGCTGGGCCAGCAATTGACGGCCTGATCTACGTACTGAGGTGTTGTAACAAGGGCCTGTGGAAACACAGGCCCTTTTTTTCTTGCCGGTCAACGACCTGACACCCTCTTTGTTCCGGCGACCACTCAGATTCCTTCGCCTTGCGCGGTGTAAGTCACTTGCAGGCAATCCTTGACGAAGGCGGCTTCGTGTTCCTCCGCTTCCATGGGTTCATCGAAGACTTTGTATACTCGCTCACTGAGGAAAATTTCGTCGAATTCGTCCTGCACGAACCAGCGCAGGTCCGGTGGAAACGCGCGGATCACGATGAAATCTTCTATCAGCTTGTCGACAAAAAACTCGCGTGTGATGCCAGCATCGCGCGCCAGGGCAGCGTTGCGGATGAAATCACCGCCTTCGGTGCATTCGGCAGGGGAAATGGCATGGGCCGCGGCGTGCGTGGGCAACACGCCACACGCCAGAAAACAAATTGCGAAAAGTCGCATCATCGTTCACCTCCAAATTGGCCGCGAACTGGCGACCGCGGGTTTGGAACTTCTACAATTTCCTTAACGGCAGTGTGATTCTTTAATTGTAGTGAACAAGGATCGCTCTGCTACACTGGTTTTCATGTTGCGCCGCAGCTTACTATTGGATCGCATACCGAATATCCGCGAAACCCGGACGATGAGAAGGTGCATGAAAAATGCCTGACTGGAGAATTTCCTTGATCGCCGCGATATCGATTGTCGCCTCGCACGCGTCCGCGTTTGCGGCGGATAGCAGCGACGCGGCTATCAAGGTGCAGGAGGGCAATGTCAATAACTGGATCAAATACTACGAGTCGCAAAAACAATCTGGAAGCAAAACCGGACAGGCTGACAAATCGTCGGTGGCAACACGTCCCGAAGATCAGGCCTCACCGGCACTTTCACCGGAAAACAAGGCGCCTGCTCGAAAACCGGAATAACCGTTTTCGCATTCCCGCTCAGGCAGTTTCCGTGGGTTTGAAGTCCAGTTCGACCCGCGCACCGCTGGGGTCGTAGCAGAACAATTGCCAGGTGCCGGAGTCGGCCTGTTTTCGAAGTTCGTAGGGGATCCCTTTTTCTTTCAGCCGGGTCGTGGTCGCACCCAGATTCGAACCGGAAAACGCCATGTGGTCGATCACGCCGGCGGCCTCCTTTGGCATCGGTCGTCCGGCGATGACGTGCAGAACCGCCTGCTCGCCGCAGTAAAGCCAGGCGCCGGGAAACCCGAGTGGCGGACGATAACCTTCCTTCAGTCCGAGAATGTCGATGTAGAAATTGCGGGTGGCTTCCAGATCGTGGGTGAGCACCGTGAAGTG
>JBJXFN010000031.1:0-2744 GCA_046155535.1 Burkholderiales bacterium | reverse complement strand
GCCACGACGGTGGTCTTGCCCGCCCCGGGTGGCCCGACGACGCAGATCGCGGATTTGGTCTCACGGCTTTCATCCAGTCGGGCAAACAAACGCTCGCGGTTCGCCGCATTATGCATTCGTGGCCGGGTCAACTTGGCCAGTTGTGTGCGCCGGGTGATCATCGCCTCTTGGACTGTGCAGCGAACAGGACCGCTGCCCGCAAACGGGCGCCTGCGGCGCTAACGTGTCCGCGGGCCGCCGCCCCGTGCGGGCGCGGACGGGTCAGTTTTGCCAACGTATTGAATCGTTTTGCCATGGAAAACAAGGCCTCCCCTTCATTCGCAACAATGCGCCTTGTCACCTTACGGAAGCCCTACGAATTGCAATTCGTCGGCAGATTGGCGCTTTCGCACTGCAATATTGATCTGATTTTCTTTTGTCGGGAACTCGCTTCCAAATGCGTCCCGGTCAGTGATAGAGTCTTTTGCGCATTCTTATAAAATTAAAAGGGGGTGGATCATGGCAATAGCTGTCGCCAAATTTCTGGATGTCGCCAACGGCCTGCAGGCCAATCAATTCTCCGTGGGCTCGCGCGACAAGATCAATTCTTTCAACGACCTCGATCCGATTTACAAACGCCTGATCGACGAGCCGATTCCGGTTGTGCTGGCAGTGATGGGTTCCGACGGCCGGCCGAATCTCACGCCGATGTGGTTCGACTACGAGGGATCGACGGTGCTGGTCAACGTTGCATCGCATCGCAAGAAGATCGAGTGGATCCGCGCCAATCCGAAACTGTCGATGCTGCTGGTGAATCCGGCCAACATGTATCACTGGATGAGCATCAAGTGCACGGTCAAGCGCGAAGTCTCGGAAGACGATCCGAAGGAGGGCCCGCGCGTCACCGCCCAGCTCGACAAGATCTGGACCAAATACACCAAGAACCCGCCGCCCTACGGCTTGCGCGATCCCTCGCGCAACGAACGCAGGGTGTTGTTCGAGTGCCCGGTCGACAAGATCGCAACATTCGGCAAACCCTGACCGGGCAGTCCTGTGCGCACAGCAGTCATTGGCGGCTCTCTTGGCGGGCTGACGGCGGCCCTTTGCCTGCGCGATCTGGGCGTCGAGGTCGATGTTTACGAGCGCTCGCCGGTTGAGCTCGCGCAGCGCGGCGCCGGCATCGGCTTCCTGCCCGAGAGTGCGCGTTACCTCGCGGAGCGCGCCGGCGTTGCGCTGGACACGATCAGCATCGCCACCTCGCACATTCGTTACCTGGATCGCCGCGGCAAATTCATTTACGACGGAAAACACCGATACCGCTTCAGTTCCTGGAATACCGTCTATCGGCAACTGCTGTCTTGTTTCGGCGATTCGCGCTACCACCTCGGCCATGAAATGACCGGATGGGAGGATGGCGGCAATGCTGTGCAGGCCAGCTTCGCCGGCAAATCCGCGCAACGCGTGGACATGCTGGTTTGCGCGGACGGGGTCGGCTCGGCCGCGCGTGCGCGCCTGCTGCCGGAAGTGCGCAGCTCTTATGCCGGATATGTGGCGTGGCGGGGTATGGTGGCGGAAACTTCCCTGGACGACTCCCTCCGCGCATTCTTCGACGACGCCATCACCTACTATCTGTACGCGAACAGCCAGATGCTGGTCTATCCCATCCCCGGGCTGGATGGATCGGTCAAACCCGGCGAGCGGCTGATCAATTTTGTCTGGTACCGCAATTATCTGGAAGGCAGCGATCTGGATGATCTGCTCACCGACGACAGCGGGCAGCGGCGGGAAATTTCGCTGCCGCCCGGCGTGGCCAGAGCCTCTCATGTCGCCGAACTGCGGGCCGTGGCCAACGCGCGGCTTCCCGAGCCGATGGCCCGTGTGGTGTGCAGCACCGAACAGCCATTTCTGCAGGTGGTCTATGACATCGAGGTGCCGCGCATGGCATTTGGACGCGTCTGCCTGGTGGGCGATGCGGCGTTTGTCGCACGTCCACACGCCGCGGCCGGTACCGCCAAGGCGGCCGCCGATGCCTGGTCGCTCGCGGATGCGATCCGTCGCAATGCCGACGTGCCGTCCGCGTTGGCGCAATGGGAGCCGGGGCAACTTGCTCTGGGCAAGCAACTTCTCGAGCGCAACCGCCGCAATGGGCGGCGCTCGCAATTCGAAGGCACCTGGACGCCCGGCGATCCCGAACTGATCTTCGGTTTACGGGCACCCGGGGTATGAACAATCCATCCGACATCGCCTGTCGCGACATGAAGCATGCCGCACTATCCTGGGACCCCGGTTCCGGGCAGCGCCTGGACGATGGCGAAGCAAGGGCGCTTGCCCTGAACACCGGCACGGATGATCTTGTCGCCCGAGCCTCGCAACTGCGCGACATGGGGCACGGAGATGTACTGTCGTATTCGCGAAAGGTGTTCATCCCGCTCACGCATCTGTGCCGGGACGTGTGTCATTACTGCACGTTTGCGACCACGCCACGCAAAGGCGAATCTGCGTACTTGTCCGCAGATCAAGTGCTGGAAATAGCGCGCGCTGGCGAACGCGCGGGCTGCCACGAGGCATTGTTCACGCTGGGCGACAAACCGGAATTGCGTTACGCGGTCGCGCGCGAAGCGCTGGGAAGGCTGGGCCATCAGACAACGTTGTCCTATCTGGCGGAAATGTGCGCGCTGGTGCTGCGCGAAACCCGCCTGCTACCGCATGTCAATCCCGGCGTGATGTCGCGCGATGAAATTGCCATGCTGCGCAAGGTGTCGGTG
>JBJXFN010000030.1:0-5733 GCA_046155535.1 Burkholderiales bacterium | reverse complement strand
CTCAATCCGTCCGAACTGCGCATCGATACCTTTCGCGCCTCCGGGGCCGGCGGACAACATATCAACAAAACCGATTCCGCAGTGCGAGTCACGCACTTGCCCACCGGGATCGTCGTCGAATGTCAGGATGATCGCTCGCAACACAAGAACAAGGCGCAGGCCCTATCGGTGCTGGCGGCACGTATCAAGGACAAACAGGTTCGCGAGCAGCAGGCCAAACAGGCGGCCACCCGCAAATCCCTGATCGGCAGCGGTGACCGCTCGGAACGGATCCGCACCTACAATTTTCCGCAGGGCCGCGTCACCGATCACCGTATCAACCTGACGCTCTACAAGATCGATCAGATCATGGACGGTGCGCTGGACGAATTGATCGACGCCTTGATGGCCGAACACCAGGCCGAGCAACTTGCGGCAATGGCGGATGACGTGCTCATGTCCCCTGCGTGACGAATACCGTTGAACAATTGCTCGCCGACGCGGCCCGGGAACTGGGCATGAATCGCGCGCGCGAGGAAGCGTTGCGCGAAGGCCAGATTTTGCTCGGTTTTGTGCTGGGGGTGTCCCGAGCATGGTTGATCGCGCATCGTCAAGACAAGGTCGACGCGGCTCCGGCGGCGGCCTTTGCGGCACAACTGGTGCGTCGCGCCCGTGGGGAACCGGTCGCGTATCTGGTGGGCCAGCGAGAATTTTATGGTCGTGCTTTTCAGGTTACGCCGGACGTGCTCATCCCCCGGCCGGAAACCGAACTTCTGATCGATGCCGCGCTGTCCCGGCTGCCAGCCGAGGCAGATTGCGACGTGCTGGATCTTGGCACCGGCAGCGGCTGCATCGCCGTGACGCTGTCCCTGGAGCGCGATCGGGCGCGAGTGTGCGCCTGCGACCTTTCCGTTTCGGCGCTGGCGGTCGCGGAAGGAAATGCCCGGCAACTGGGTGCTGGCGTCGAATTTCTGGAATCGGACTGGTTCCAGCGTTTGCCGAACCGTCGCTTCGATCTGATCGTCGCCAACCCGCCCTACATTGCCTCCGGAGATCCTCATCTTGGCCAGGGAGACTTGCGATTTGAGCCGCAATTCGCACTTTCGGCTGGCGCGGATGGGCTCGCCGACATTCGCCGCATCGTGGGCGAGGCCCTTGACCATTTGCACGACGGCGGTTGGCTGATTCTGGAGCACGGCCATGAACAGTCCCCGGCGTGCAGGCAGATGATGATCAAGGCGGGTTTCACCGACGTGTTTGATATGCGGGACCTGGCGGGTTTGCCAAGAATATGCGGCGGCCGGCTATTGACGGGGAAAACGCCGACTCGTTAACATCGCGTTATCGCTTGGGAGTGAAACCGCCGGCATGGGTGCCGGGACGGGCACTCCCTTGATTGTCTCGAGGGGTGATAAATCATGAGTGCACAGGAAAAAATCAAACAGCAGGTGACCGGCAATCCGATTGTGCTTTACATGAAAGGCACCCCGGATGCGCCGATGTGCGGTTTCAGTGCCACTGCGGTGCAGATTCTGGATGCCTGCGGCGTGGAAAACGTCGCAACGGTCGACGTGCTTTCGGATCAGGAAATCCGGCAGGGCATCAAGGAATATTCGAACTGGCCGACGATTCCGCAGCTGTATGTGAACGGCGAGTTCGTCGGAGGCACCGACATCATGCGGGAAATGTATCAGTCGGGTGAACTGCAAAAACTCTTCGCCAAGTAAACTTTCCATACCGCGACAGGCCGGTTTGATCGCCGGCCTGTTTCCCGCCGTAATGCCGTACTGGTCGATCCGCTTCTGATGGATGCAGAACAATCCCGCCAACAGATTCGCAGCGCGGTACGCGATTTGTGTTCGCGGTTCAGCGGCGACTACTGGCAAAAACAGGACGAGGCAAGAGCCTATCCCGAGGCTTTCGTCTCGGCGCTGACCGAGGCCGGCTGGCTCTCCGCGCTCATTCCCGAAGAATATGGGGGCCCCGGTCTAGGGCTCACCGAGGCGTCCATCATTCTTGAGGAGGTCAATCGGTCCGGCGGCAATTCGGGCGCCTGCCATGCGCAGATGTACATCATGGGAACGCTGCTCCGGCACGGCTCTGGCGCGCAGAAAAAAAAGTATCTGCCCGAAATTGCAGCAGGCAGATTGCGGCTGCAATCCTTCGCGGTGACCGAACCCAGCACCGGCTCCGACACCACACGGCTGAAAACAACCGCCGTGCGCAAAGGCGAGCGATACCTGGTCAACGGTCAGAAAGTCTGGACCTCGCGGATTCAGCATTCTGATCTTCTGCTGTTGCTGGCGCGCACCACGCCCCTGGAAGAAGTTCGGAAAAAATCCGAAGGCTTGTCGGTGTTCCTGGTGGATTTGCGCGAAACCGCCGGCAAGGGCCTCACCCTGCGGCCGATCCGCAACATGCCTAATCACGAAACCAACGAAGTCTTTTTCGACAATCTGGAAGTGCCCGCGGAAAATCTGATCGGCGAGGAAGGCCAGGGCTTCCGGTATATCCTCGATGGCATGAATGCCGAGCGCATTTTGATTGCCGCGGAGTGTGTGGGGGACGGGCACTGGTTCATCGAGCGCGCGACAAAATATGCCGGCGAGCGAGTCGTGTTCAACCGGCCCATCGGCCAGAACCAGGGCGTGCAGTTTCCGATTGCCCGGGCCCATGTGAACGTCGAAGCGGCCGACCTGATGCGCTACAAGGCGGCGGCTTTGTTCGAAAGCGGCAATCCCTGCGGCGCCGAGGCGAACATGGCGAAAATGCTGGCCGCCGATGCTTCGTGGGAGGCAGCCAATGTCTGCCTGCAAACCCACGGCGGATTCGGCTTCGCGGCGGAATACGACATCGAACGCAAGTTCCGGGAAACCCGGCTCTACCAGGTGGCCCCGATTTCCACCAACCTGATTCTTGCCTACATTGCCGAGCATGTTCTGGGATTGCCGCGCTCCTACTGAAGTGCGCACCACGCGAGAAAGCGAAATAACAAATGAACCAGTTTCGCGGTATCCATGACATCGGCGGACTTCCCGCCGCAACGGTCGAGGCCACCGAGCACGACTACGCGCTGTGGGAAAAACGCGTGGATGCGCTGATGGTGTTGTTATCGAAGAAAGGCATGCTCAATGTCGATGAATTGCGGCGCAATATCGAAAGCCTGGGTGCCGACGCATACGACAAGATGAGCTACTACGAACGCTGGATCTACGCGATCACGCAGACGTTGATCCAGCGCGGAATCCTCACCATCGAAGAACTGGGGCAGCGCATTGCCCAGGTGCAGGCGCATGGCGGACACTGAAAACCTCGCACCGCGTTTTGCGCCGGGAGATACCGTGGCCGTACGGGCAATGTATCCGCTCGGGCATGTGCGTACGCCGTTTTACATTCGGGGCCGACGCGGGGTGATCGAGCGGCTTTGCGGCGTCTATCGTAATCCCGAGGAACTGGCCTATGCCAGATCCGGCCTGCCTCGGCAGCCGCTGTACCGGGTGCGGTTTTTTCAGCGCGATGTGTGGCCGCAGTACCGAGGCAGTTTTGCGGATACCGTCGATGTGGAAATTTACCAGCACTGGCTGGAGGCAGCATGAGCGGTAGCCACGACAAACCCCATCAGGATCACCACGACCACGATAATGACCATGACCATGAGATAGACAACGGCGTGCCACACCGGCATCCGATTCGGCCGGACCAGGACGACACGCTGACCTACTGGCGGGCCATGGAAGTCGCAGTGCGAGGATTGCTGATCGAGAAAGGCATATTCAGCGCCGACGACATCCGCCGTCAGGTGGAAGACATGGACAATCGAACGCCCTTGCAGGGCGCGCGGGTGGTGGCGCGAGCCTGGGTCGATCCCGAATTTCGCCGCCTCCTGCTTGCCGACGGCAATCAGGCCTGCGAGGCAATCGGTATGGAACGCGGTCTTTACAAACTCGTCGTGGTGGAGAACACCGAACAGGTGCATAACGTTGTGGTCTGCACGCTGTGTTCCTGTTATCCGCGTTGGCTGCTCGGCTTGCCGCCCGACTGGTACAAGAGCCGCGGCTACCGGTCGCGTGCCATCAGTGAACCGCGCGAGGTGTTGAAGGAATTCGGCACTTTGGTGTCCGACGACACCGCAGTGCGCGTGCATGACTCCACCGCCGACATGCGTTATCTGGTCCTGCCGAAGCGCCCTGCAGGCACACAGGGCTGGTCCGAGGAAAAACTCGCTGCGCTGGTGACAAGGGACGCCATGATTGGCGTTTCTTTCGCGAAGAACCCCTGAGTTTTTCGAGGTGTTGCGATGATGCGGGGCGCCGGCCGGGGCCTGCGTACGGCGATTGCATGCGCATCAAAAAATCTCTCGCCCATCAACTTGTTACGTCTCGCTGCCGTGACGCCAGACCTTTGCCCAACTCCCGGCCTGAACCTTGCTTTTGCACCAGGAAGTCGTTTTTCGGGTCAATCTCCTTTCGGGAATCGGTTTTTTGTGTTGGCCCACGGCAATGTTTGCGCGCGTATCTACCCTTTGCCTCGTATGGAAAAATGTTGAGTAATCCGAATGTCTGAAAAACAAGGTTGGCGAGGCCGCTTCTACGAGGATTTCGAGGTGGGTGACGTATATCGTCATCCACTCGGGCGCAACGTTACCCAGTCCGACAACAACTGGTTCACTCTGTTGCCCCGGAACGCCGCGCCCAAACGCCGCATATTCCGCAACCCGGGCTGAAGTCGCGCGCACATCATGATCTCGGTGAAATCAACCCGCCTCGAAGCCATCCGCAATATCGTCGTTCGACAGCCGCGGCGTTTTCAGCCGCCCGAGAACGGCGAGGTGATCATCAACGAGGATCGCCGTTACTTCATCGGCGAGGCGATCGGGCGCGGTGGCTTCGGCATGGTCTACGAGTGCACCGACGACTGGGGCAATCCGCTGGTGGCAAAAATCCTGATGCCGCGCCACCAGTCCTACCGGGAGTTACGCCAGGTCTGGCAGGACGAGTTGCGCAAACTCATCGTGATGCGCCACCCGAACATCACCTTCGTGTTCGATGCCTTCGAGCACAAGGATACTTTCTACCTGATCATCGAGCGCTGCAATTTTCCGCTCTCGAACCTGATTACGCGCGCGCACCTGGACCCCGACCGCTGGATTCCCTATGTCGCCCGTGACGTATTGCAGGCGCTGGACTACATTCATGCCAGCGGCTACGTGCACAAGGATCTGCACCCCGGCAACATTTTCGTCGCCGAGGGCCGCCGCAAACGCATGCTGGTCAAGGAGCCGGTGTGGCAGTTCAAGGTCGGAGACCTGGGGCTGACCAAGCTGGAATCCGACATCCGCGTTTTCGAAACGCTGCTCGCAGACTGGATGCGCCCGCCGGAAGCTTTCGATCCCGTCGAGTTCGGCGTGGTCGGGCACCATGTCGATATCTACCAGACCGGATTGTTGCTGTTGGCGTTGCTGCTGCGGGAAGTGCCTTACTTCACGAAGGAGGAAATCCTCGGCGGCATTCCCAAAGTGTTGGCAGACGAACACGGCTCCAAATACGGGCCGGTGATCGCGAAGGCCTTACGCCGCCACACCAAATGGCGCATCCAGAGCGCGCTGGAATTCTGGCGCGAAATCTCGGCGGTGTCCGACGCCACCCCGTAGGCGGTTCAGCGGCGCCGAAGCAGCGCCGCGATGAAGCCGGCGGCAACAAAAGCCGCAAACCAGAGCAGTGCCCATTCCGCAATCGAAAGCCCGAGGAATTTCCA
>JBJXFN010000015.1:0-7866 GCA_046155535.1 Burkholderiales bacterium | reverse complement strand
TTTCCTTTCCTTGCGTGTTCTTCCGCTTCGAAGCAGGGGATTCTACCCGCAGACCGGCGCCGGACAAATTTGAAGTTCAGGTTGCCGCATTGGCCGGGGTTGTCTAGGATGCGCATTCTTCTGCCGCCGTCCCCTGACGGCAAGTGCCCGCTCAGACGAGGAAAACCCGATGCCCGCGAAATTGTCCCTGACCGTTAACGGCAAGAAAATAAATGCCGATGTCGAGCCACAAACCCTGCTGGTCGATTTTATCCGGGACCATCTGCAACTCACCGGGACGCATATCGGCTGCGACACCGCACAGTGCGGAGCCTGCACCATCCAGATGAACGGCATGGCGGTCAAGTGCTGCAACATGCTGGCGGTGCAGGCCGACGGGGCCGACATTGTCACCATCGAAGGCATTGCGCGCCCGGATGGCAGCATGCATCCGATGCAGGCCGCCTTCCGGGACCACCACGGACTGCAATGCGGCTATTGCACACCGGGCATGGTCATGAGTGCCATCGATCTGCTCAAGCGCCACCCCCATCCGAGTGAAGACCAGATCCGCGCCGAACTGGATGGCAACCTGTGCCGCTGTACCGGGTATCACAACATCGTCAAGGCGGTGCAAGCTGCCGCCAAGGTATGAACGCCCATTTTGACGCAAAGGCGCAGAGACGCAAAGAAATGCGGAGGAACAAATGACTGACACCATTTCGCGTTTTCACTCCGGACTTCGAAGGCGGGATGCAGAATGGACGTCGCGCCTCCTGCCCGCTTTCGATTTTGTTTCCTTCGCGCCTTTGCGTCTTTGCGTCAAGATTTAGATAAGGAAAGTACATGAATGCATTTAACTACCACAAGGCTTCTAGCGTCGCGGATGCGAGCGCCAAGGTTGCCGCATCCAGCGATGCCAGACTGCTGGCCGGCGGGCAGACCTTGATCGCCGCCATGAAGATGCGCCTGTCGGCGCCGGCGGATGTCATTGACCTGGGCGGCATCGCGGAACTGCGCGGCATCAAAGTCGAGGGCGGCAACGTCAGCATCGGCGCGATGACCACCCATGCGGCGGTGGCCTCCTCCAAAGAGATTGCAAAAGTCATCCCGGCCTTGGCTGTCCTGGCCGGCAGCATCGGCGACCCGATGGTCCGCAACATGGGCACGCTGGGTGGCTCGGTTGCCAACAATGATCCCGCAGCGGACTATCCGGCCGCGCTGGTCGGCCTGGGCGCGACCGTCGTCACCAGCAAGCGCAAGATCGGGGCCGATCAGTTTTTCACAGGCATGTTCGAAACTGCCCTCCAGCCCGGCGAAATCCTCACCTCTGTTGTCTTCCCGACCCCCAAGCGGGCCGGCTACCTGAAATTCAAGAATCCCGCCTCGCGTTACGCCATTGTCGGCGTGTTTGTTGCGGAAACACCCGCTGGTGTGAGGGTTGCCGTCACGGGCGCCGGCCCCTGCGTGTTTCGGGCCGTCGAAATGGAAAAGGCGCTGGCACGGTCCTTCACCGCGGCGGTGGTCAAAGCCGTAAAAATTCCCGCTGCCGGGCTGAACTCGGATATGCACGCGAGCGCCGAGTACCGCGCTCACCTGATCGGCGTCATGGCCGCGCGCGCGGTGGAGCAGGCTCTTAAGGGGTGAGGATCACACCCAACGCAGAGGCGCAGAGTACGCGGAGGACGCAGAGAAAATTTGGGCCGAGAGTCGCGTCTTGCGAGTGAGCGCCGTTCATGACAGTGAACGAAAGCGCGACAGGAAGTCAGGCAATCTCGAGGGCTACGCCTTGAGAGAGTCGCGGCATGGCGTCCCAGGTCCGGCCATGAAACTTGCGACCATTTGCGCTCTTTGAGCGCTTCTCGCCATCGGCTCCCCAAGCGCCCCATTGCTTGAAGAAGAATGCAACATCTGCCGCGACGCATTGCCGTTTGATCGGCGCCACCCATTCCGGCCGCATCGGCCGTGCTTTTCGTCCCGACTCCCCCCCCACGATGACCCAGTGAATTCCGGTCAAATCGAAGTCACCCAGATCTTCCAGGAGCGGCTCGATCGACAGAAATCGTACCGGAGCGTCAATGCTACGTAGCACTGGGATTCTCGGAAGGCCATATTTCCGGTTCTCGACCGAAACGCCCAGCCAGACATTCGACGGGACAGTCACGCCCCGGCAAAAGTCGGCCATACGCTCAGCGCGCTTGGTCAACACTTGAAACGTATGCTGTGACGCTCTAGCCATGACATCAAAAACTTGCTGGATGTACTCGAACGGCACCTTTTCGTGAAATAGGTCGGACATCGAGTTCACGAAGTACACCGTCGGCTTGCTCCGTTCGAGTGGCTGGTTAATCCGCCCCGGCATCAACGATAGTCGAAAACCGTTCTCGTAACCCGCCACGCCGATCCCCTGTAAGCGCTTCGCCATCGTTTCGGCATAACAATTCTTGCAGCCCGGCGATACTTTCGTGCAGCCTACAGTGGGATTCCAGGTCATCTCGGTCCATTCAATTCTGCTTACGGTAGTCATCGCTGCCCTCCCTAGAAGCCGAACGACTTCTGTTTCGTCACGTTACGAATTTCATCCCAAAATTTCAATGCAAGATCATGTCGGGCAACGAACACAAGCCAATAGAGATGCTGACTCTTCATGCCCGTCACTTCTTCTACCCCTTGCGACGTTTGCATGTCCTCCGCCCGAATAAGACCGAGCCAATAGCCGAATATCTTGGTTCTTACATCCAGATCGGAACTCATAGGGTCGACCGCATCACGCCAGGCCGGTGCAAAAGAATCGAGGGGGGAGCGCTCGCTCTGGATGTACCTGCGAAGGTTTCTCTGCAGATCCTGTGCGCTGACATGAATGAGCATGTCCATGTGCTTAAATTTCGCTAGTCGTTGAACCACGGGGAAACGAAGGCTTTTCAAGTCATAAGGATCCAGGAAGGCGAAATGCAGCCCGAACGAGCCGATTTTCTCCGCAAGCTGTTGAACGGTGATTTCGGCCGGACCCGTGTACTTGTGTGCGGAAATGCCGATCTGCTTCAGCCGAGCGCTTGTGGCATCAACGAACGACTCATTCGCATCCCCAACATGCACCTCCGAAAAGGCAGCTCCACCGCTGATTGCCTCTTTTGCGGCAACGAGACAACTACCGTCGATTACCTGATTCGTTCCTCGTATACGGGCTCGACCGGGACCGGAGAAAAGATCGATGTACGTGGCGCCGCCCTTGCCAGTGACGAATTTCTTTCGTACAGCCCGACTGATATCCACATACTTTCTTACGCGAGCATGTTTGTGCTCAGCCCACGGCCCGACACAGGTCAATGGGAGCCCATCTCCAGTATCCGAAATGGAGCACGTCTGGTCCTTGTCGTTAAAGTCCCCACCCACCGGACATGCGACACAAAAACCGTGCTTGGCCAAGACACCCCCCTTGATTACCGAACGATCGTTCGGTATCGTATTGGCATGGCGAACGATGGTCAATACCTTGAGAGACTGCAGGACTACTATGCCCAGCATCGGGTGCTACCGTCCTACAGTGCAATCGGCACCCTCGTCGGGCTGAACTCGAAGGCCTCGGTAGCGGGGATGGTTCTGCGGTTCAAGGCGGAAGGATTCCTCGAGAGTTCGCCGGACCGGCGCTTGAAGCCTGGGAAGCGGTTCTTCGAGCGACCGTTGGCGGAAAGTGTGCGGGCCGGGCTGCCAAGCGCGGCTGCGGATTCGAGCCCGGAGGGGATTTCCATTGACGAGCACCTCGTCCCCCATCCCTCGAAGACCGTGCTCATCACGGTCAAAGGCGATTCGATGATCGATGCCGGCATTCACCCCGGCGATGTAGTCGTCGTTGAGAAGCGTTCATCCGCGAACGTTGGCGACATCGTCATCGCGATCCTGGACAACGAGTTTACGTTGAAGCGACTCGACCGCGAGAAAGGCCGTGTCGTGCTACGGCCCCAGAACAAAGCCTATCCGGTCATTCGGCCCAGGGGCGAGCTAGAGATTTTCGGAGTGGTAGTCGGGCAGTTCAGGACGTATCGGTAGACTTTTCTTAATGAGAAGGAGCATAGCAATGGCAAAAACACCCAGCAATCACGGCAAGAACTGGTCTCCAAATGACGTTTCGCAACTTCAACGCTTGGCGAATCAAAATACGCCAACACGAGTCATTGGGGTCAAGATTGGCCGAACGCCCGAAGCAGTCGCCAAAAAAGCAAGCGAGGAGAAGATTTCCTTAAAGCCAACAAATCAGTCTCCATATAACCGTCGAAACAACGCGTAGCTCAATTCAATCCACACTCACTGGCACCAGCGTCATAGTGTTGTTGCCGAAAATGACGTCGATGTCGATTCCCCTTTCGAGTTATCGCCGTTCAATCGGCTACGCGGGTCACAAGCGACCAAAGTTTTGTCAAGGGGTTGACAATGGATTCACGCTATGCGATCTTGCCCCTCGGCAAGCGCAGGGAAATTGTAGAGGCCGCTTCTCAGAAGTGGCAGCCCGGATGGGTGGGATCCTCGGTTCCTGGGGCCATTAATCACCACAAGCCCTCGAGACTTACTGTCTCGGGGGCTTTTGCTTTCAGGGTGGTGAAATCCTCCGGCCACACCTTGATGCCGTAGCCCAAGGCAGTTTTCTGGTGACGATAGAGCGTCTCCTTCAGGTGAGGCAGATATGCGTTCTCGGTTTCTCCGTACCGATTTACCTTTACAGCGAAGTGAAGCCCGGATGCCACCGCGTCCGCCACCTGCAACCCCGCCAGTTTCGAATGCTCCACAGAGGAAATCCGGCCGGGGTCAATCACGGTGGGGTCAATTTGCACCTTCTGTGGATTGTCCGCCGCCTGTTTGCGCAACACGCGCAGATAATCTCGGATATTGTCGTAGGACATATTGCTGCGATTGGAAAAGATGATCTCCGCAAACCCATCACCTTCCTCCGTTTGCCGATGATCGCGACAAAGCCATGAAACACGTTCCAGCAACATGCGGGTGGCGTAACGATAGAGCAGGTATTTAGTGTTCTGGAATTTCTCCGGCTCGACGATAAGCGGTTTGTAAACCAAGATATTTACGGTACGGATAGGCAGATCACCCACACGTCGGATATAGGGAATGCGCTGCTCATGCTTCAGGTCCACAAAGTGCAGCGGCGTTTTCGGCTGCTTGCCCAGCACAGCACGAACATCCTTGAGACAGGACACCATTTGCAAATCGTTTACCTTGCGAATCACCGCAGCCGACAGCACAAACCAGCGCGAGCTTCCACTGCCGTCCCCGTTAAAGACAAAACCTTCGTCACCGGATTCGTCGATGTAGACCACGAAACTGGAATTCATCGGTCACGCCTTTGTGCAATTGCCCCCGGTTTTTGTCGCTTCATGTAAATTTCATCCCACACTTACCGGCACCAGCGTCATCGTGTCATTGCCAAAGATATCGATCACTTTCACCGCGACCGTATAGCGCCCCGGCTTTGTATACGCGTGCGGCGCAGAAATCAGTTCGAGTTTGCGATCTTGCCGGGTGCGGAAGCTCTGCCATTCGTTTTCGAAGACATAGCCGCCGGTCCAGCGCTCCTCGAATTCGGTCAGATCGCCGTGCGCGGGTTCGACTCCCGGCAGACTGCCTTCCACACCCAAGCTCCGGGCAACCTTGATGATTTCTTTGCGGCTCATGTAATCGAAGTCCACCGCCCAGTAGTCCACCCAGTCGGTCCAGTGTTTGGTGAGCACGTCGGTAGTGACCACGCCTTGCTTGTCCTTGGTCACCTTGATGAGCTGGCCGCGCTCGCCGCGTAGGTCGCACACCACGTCGCTCTTGCCTTCTTTCAATTCGGCGGCTACGGCATCGAGCAAGCCTTGGGTGTAGTACACGGAAAAATCCGTCAGTTCGATTTGCAGGGTCAATTTGTCTTTCTTGGCATAGCGCGGCGTGGCTTCGACGAAGCTGATGTCGTGGAAACGCACCTGGCCTTTCTCCACCGCGCGTTTGTCGAACACTTCCGGCGGAATCGTCTTGGGCGTGAGGTCGATACCCTTTTGCTTCGCCTCGTCGAGCGCGGCGGGGAACAGGCCCATCTCGAACTCGAAGGCCAGTACATCCACGCGCGAAGCGCCACGCTTGCGGCATTCGGTGATGACTTCCTCCACGAAGAGCCGGCCCACAGGCAGGTTGATCGGGCCGACCACGACCAAGCGCCCAGCGTTCTTGCCGTGGAAGAAGCTCTCGCCTTCCAGCGGCTGCGCCTGTAGGCCCGCAAGATGAGATCGCGGAACTCGCGCTCCTTTTGCGCCAGCGCCTGTTCCTTCTGCTTGCCGGTCAAGCGCCCGCCAACATTGAGATAGGCCTGGCGCTCGTAGCGGCCAAGGTTCAGCACCTCGAAGGCGCGGAACGGCTTGCCGGATTCCTTCAACTCGCGCTGCACCTGGATCAGGCGTTTGCGCGTGGTGTGGATGCCGAACTTGCCGAGGTCGGTAGCGATCCACTTGCGCCCCAGCTTCTCCGCAACCGCCGCCGTAGTGCCGGAGCCGCAGAAGAAATCGGCGACGAGGTCGCCCTCATTGCTGCTGGCTTTGATGATGCGTTCGAGTAGGGCTTCGGGTTTTTGGGTGTTGTAGCCGGTAGCCTCATCACGATGCCAAGAACGCACAGGCTGGACGTCGCTCCAAAGGTCTGATGCGGGCATTCCTTCCGCCTCATCCAAGAATCTTTTCAATCGAGGAACACCATTGCGCGTCCAGAAAATGCGATTCTCCCTGAGAGCTTTGTCTATGCCTGCTTGGTCAAACATCCAGTGACGGCCAGAAGGAGGAGAAATGTCGCCATGTTCTCCAAAGTTACGGGGTGGGCCTCCTCCTGCGCCCGACAAATCGCCAGACATGAACTTTCGACCGTCAGTATCGGTGTATCGGTAATACGATTCGATGTAATCTTCGTCGTAGGGTTGCAGCACAGTGTTTCGTTTCGCCCCCTCATTTGCGAAATACCATATCGTGTCATGCACCGAACCGTAAGATTTTGCATCGGAGTGCCCCGTCGTTCGCTTCCAAATGAGTTCGTTTCCAAAAGATGACGGGCCGAACACTTCGTCCAAGCAACAGCGAATACTTGCCGTCACCCGCCAGTCGCAATGCACATAGATGCTGCCCTCGCTATGCATCAAATCCCGCATCAAGATCAATCGCTCGTAAATCATCGAAATGAACGAATCCGCGCCGCGCCCCCATGTGTCCCGGTAGGCAATCTGTTCCAACAGGTTCGGCTCCTTGTGGAAGGTCTCGCCGCCGATCTCAATGTCCATGGAGAAGTCGGCGCCGACGTCGAAGGGCGGGTCGATGTAGATCAGCTTCAGCCCGCCCGCGTCCTCGATCTGGCGGCGCAGCGCGCCGCTTTTGAGCGAAGAGAGAATCAGCTTGTTGTCGCCCCAGATAAGCTTGTTGGTCCAACCCTTAATCTGCCGCCCGCGCGTGTCGAACAAATCGATTTGCAGACCTTCGGGGGTTTCCTGACGCGGTTCGTCCACATGCTCCAGGGATTGGAACGGCAGCACCGTGGTGCAGACCTCGCGGTTCTTGCCATTCCACACCAGCTCCACCTCGCGCTTGTCCTCGAACAGGAGGAAGCGGTATTTCTCCGGCAGTGCCTTGCCCTGCTGGATGAGTTGGGTCAGATCGCGCTTTTCGGCGTCGGTGAGGTCGTAGGATTCCTTCGGCTGCCGCGCCATGATCAGTTCTCCTGATATTCGGTAAAGCCGGTCGCGAGCGCGGCAAACGTACCGGGCGGATCACGTTCAAAACTCTTCTGGTCCACGTAAATGAACCGGTAGGCCGGACCACCTCCCGCTTTG
This sequence comes from Burkholderiales bacterium, assembly GCA_046155535.1. Classification (GTDB taxonomy): domain Bacteria; phylum Pseudomonadota; class Gammaproteobacteria; order Burkholderiales; family JACQAP01; genus JACQAP01. The sequence goes on along the minus strand of JBJXFN010000015.1, from coordinate 35 downwards.
CTCGCGCCAGTTGCGTCCAGGCTCCATTGACGAAG
>JBJXFN010000013.1:0-2827 GCA_046155535.1 Burkholderiales bacterium | reverse complement strand
AATCGACACCATCGCCAACATGGAGACCCGGCTGGCAAAGTTGGTGCCGGAAGCCAGAATCCGCGTTGCCCATGGACAAATGCCCGAGCGCGAACTGGAACTGGTCATGCGAGATTTCTATCAGGCTCGCTTCAATATCCTGCTCTGCACGACGATCATCGAAACCGGGATCGACGTGCCGACCGCCAACACCATTCTCATCCATCGTGCCGACAAGTTCGGCCTCGCGCAACTGCACCAGTTGCGCGGTCGTGTTGGCCGTTCCCACCACCAGGCCTATGCCTACTTGCTTACACCGGAAGAAGATGCGCTCACGGCCCTGGCGAAAAAACGCCTGGAAGCCATCCAGTCGATGGAAGAACTCGGCTCCGGTTATTTCCTCGCCATGCACGATCTGGAGATCCGTGGCGCAGGCGAAGTGCTCGGCGAATCCCAGAGTGGCGAAATGCAGGAAGTGGGATTCAATCTCTACGCCGAAATGCTCAACGCCGCGGTCAAATCCCTCAAGTCAGGAAAAGAACCGGAGCTTTCCGGCAACTTCAACCTGGGCACCGAAATCAACCTGCATGCCCCGGCCCTGCTGCCGGCGGACTACTGCCCCGATATTCACGAGCGCCTGGTGGTCTACAAACGGCTGGCCAATTGCGAATCCGACGACGAATTGGAAAACATGCAGGAAGAACTGATCGATCGATTCGGACTGCCGCCCGCACCGGTCAAGTGCCTGCTCGACACGCATCGCCTGCGGATTGCGTCGCAGCCTTTAGGAATCGCACGCATCGACGCAGGCCCGGAAGCACTGACCCTGCAATTCGTCCCCAATCCACCGGTTAACCCGGAAAAAATCATTCGCCTTGTGCAGTCCCGCAAGAACTTCAAGCTGAGCGGGCCGGATCGGCTGCGCATCGGCGCCGTCATGCCAGACGTGGCGGCGCGAATGGCGCAGACGCGATCCATTTTGAAGGAATTGATGTAGCATTTTCTCAACTTCGATCATTTCACCGGAGACCGATCTCATGACAGCCACACAAACGCACATGCCGGACACTTGCATTCTTCGCGGCTTATTGCGCAAATACCTGATTGCGTTTGGTGTCTGTGCGTCCCTGCTTGCCGCCACCACCGCCCCGGCAGTCGAAGACATGCCTGATGCCAGGGATCATCCGCTTTTGTCGCGTTATCCCGATTCGCATATCACTGAGTATTCGAAAAACTACAACGCCCTTGAAGTCGTGGTCGGCGCCAAAGGCGGAAAAGCGGAACGCCAGTCCATCGAGGGCGACGCCACGATCATCCGCTATTTCTATAACGATGCCGGCAAGCAACCCAGCGCTCTTCAACTCATCCGGAATTACCAGAACGCAATCAGGAATATCGGCGGCGAGGTGATCTATGAGCGTCTGCCCAAAGGCAGCGACAGCGGAGAAACCACGCTGAAAGTAACTACCGGCGGCAAGGAAATCTGGGTGCGCGTGCGGCCCGACATATTCGGCGTCCCCGCCCAAAGCTACGAATTGTCGATTGTCGAAACAGCGGCCATGCAGCAAGCCGTCACCGCCAACAAATTACTCGACGAACTGAACAAGAACGGATTCATCGCGCTGTACATCAACTTCGACACCGGCAAATCGGAACTGAAAGCCGACGGACAGGCCACGGTCAGGGAAATTGTGTCCATGCTCAAATCCGCGCCCTCAATCCGCATTGCAATTGAGGGCCACACCGACAACGCAGGAAAACCCGCCGCCAATAAAACCCTGTCGGAAAACCGCGCGAGGAGCGTCATGACCGCAATCATCGCTGGCGGCATCGACAAGGGACGCCTGAGCGCGTCAGGCTTCGGTCAGGAGAACCCGATCGCGGATAATCGGACAGAACAAGGCCGTGCGAAAAATCGGCGCGTGGAACTGGTGAAGAAGTAGCGCGATCCGCGGTTACTCCTGATCTTCGGAGTTTCCCTCCGGCCGCGTCGAATAATCGCAAGGCAGATTTTTGAGAGTCTCCGATAAGGGGGCCGTACCCCCCTCCCGGGCTTCAGGAGAAGGGATGGAATTTCGCTCTCCCTCCGGGACTAGGTCACGCTTGAAGCGGCGCAGACGCCGACGCGATAGCGGCGGGTGAGGGCGAATTTTTTGAATTGAGGCCTTTTCACCATCATTCCAGACATAAGTGGTCCCGCAAATCTGAACAGAGCTAAAAGTGGAAACTCCGGGGATAAAGCCTGACCGGCCTCGGTCTGGCAAATAGGAGTTTTGAGGGTGAAGAAGAAAGCATCAGGGCGCCGCACCCGACGCGCCTTCAGTGTTTCCCTAACATTAAATGCATACATTTATCTATACGAGGGTGTGTGATACGCACATCGCGATGAAATGTGAGAGAAGTAATCCACATTTAGTCCCAACGATCGTCGCGGGTAAAGAGTTTCCCGTTTTCGCTCTTTAAAGGAAACGTAGCAGTGGGCTCGTAGGCCGGGGCGGATAAAGCTTCGCCGGTCTTGACGCAAAAGCGCGCACCGTGGCGAGGGCAAACAACCTCATCTCCCGCGATGGCCCCATCACTCGTCAATTCCGCGCCGTCATGCGTGCAGACATCCTCGATCGCGTAAAAGGTTCCGCCGATGTTGAAGACGGCCACGATTGTCCCGTCGAGGTCCACTTTCTTGTAGTGCTGCGGAGGGATTTCCGAAACTTCGGCGACGAAGATCCAATCACTCATGGCTGGAGAATGGAGAATGGTGATCGGTGAACAGTGAACGGCGCAATGCGAAGTGACGGCCGGTGAACAGGTTTCTCTTTTACCGTTAACCGATCACCGATTGCCGTTCCCC
>JBJXFN010000166.1:0-3371 GCA_046155535.1 Burkholderiales bacterium | reverse complement strand
CCCGACCAAGACCCAGCTCGTGATCTTCGGGACGGACGCCAACGACAAGATCCGCATCCTGCCGGCGAAAGGGGAGGGTGGCCACGGACATTGCGGGGACGATGACGGGCGCGACGACGACGATCGCAAGACCCGGGGCCGCGACCAGGACGATCATGACGACCGGAACTACCATCATGACGACCGGCGTGCGCAGTCGGTCGAAGTGTGGATCAACGGGATTTCGCAAGGCGTCTATGCCCCCACCGGCCGCATCATCGTGCTGGGCCTCGCGGGCAATGACGACATCGAAGTCGCGGGCGGTGTGCGGCACGACGTGGTCCTGCGCGGGGGCGAGGGCAACGACCGGCTGAAGGCCGGCGGCGGCACCGCCCTGCTCCTGGGCGAAGCGGGCGACGACATGCTGATCGGCGGCAACGATCGCGACATCCTGATCGGTGGCCTGGGCGCAGACCGGCTCATTGGTGGCGCAGGCGAAGACATCCTGATCGCGGGCAGCACCGTGCACGACAACGATGCTCATGCTTTGTGCCTGATCATGCGGGAGTGGACACAGGATGACTGTTACGGCACCCGGGTCGACCATCTCAAGAACGGCGGCGGGCTAAACGGCACGGTGCGCCTGAATGCCTGCACCGTGCAGGCGGACGATTCGGTCGACCGGCTCACCGGCGCAGCCGGCAAGGACTGGATCTTTGCCGATTGCGGGGACAAGGTTACCGACGAACACTCGCAATCCGGCCAACACAAAAATACGCACGGACATTCGTCCCACGCGAACAAATACGATCATGGCCCCCGCAAGGACCATGGACACAACGGCCACGGGGACTTCCATCTCAAGGCGCCGGTGATCGACTGGGGAAGAAACGCGCCGGAGCAGAAGACGACTCAACGCTCCAAATCTGAATGGAAAGGCGACTTCGTGAACAATCTGGCGCTCAGTGCCAACGAGCGCAACCCCAACCAGGGCTGGGGCGTGAAGCTCCCGGCGAGCGAAGGAAAGAGCGGCACTGCAAAAGGACGCTAAGAGCACCTAACAGAATGAAAAAATCCTCCCTCACCCCAACCCCTCTGCTGCGCTTCAAGTGTGCCCTTGTCCCGAAGGGCGAGGGGCTTTTTCTTCCCTCTCCCCCCGGGAGAGGGACCGAGGGTGAGGGATACTTTGATTGCACTCCATTTTCTTTTTGTTAGACGCGGCGCGCTCTAAGGACACTGGCGTCTTTGCTCCGCCCAACATCGGCGCGAGCGGTAGTCTAAGATAGTCTGAAATTCTTGCCGCAAGAGTTCCCATGACTGACAGTCGTTCGGAAAACCGCACGGAAGCCGCGCCTGCCCGCAGTGTGGATGTCCCGGGCCATGCGCAGCGCGGCCAGGACCCCGGGCAGGAGTCCTCGCACTGGAACGTGCTGGCCGGCGCCGGCGGGGCGCGCGAATTCTGTCAGAGCTGGCTCGCCATCCAGTGCCGGATGATTGCCGGGGTGGAAGGCGCCGCAGTACTGGTCCTGCTCGAACCCGAGGGCAGTTATGCGCCGGTGGCGGTGTGGCCAGACGTGCGGCGGGACATGCGTCACTTCAGCGAGGCGGCGCAGCGTGCGCTGGTCGAGCGCCGGGGATTGATTCTTCCCGCCGTGGGCGAGGACGGCAAGGAGGTGGCGGGCCACCACATTGCCTATCCGATCGAAGCGGTCGGCAAACTGCGTGGCGTGGTGGTGCTGCAGGTGAGCGCGCGAAGCGAGGCAGAATTGCAGGCTGCGCTACGTGGTTTGCACTGGGGAGCGGCCGGCCTGGAGGCGTTGTTCACGCGCGAGGCCGTGACGCAGCAGCAGTTGGTCAGCGTCCGGCTGCAAAGCGTTCTGGAGCTCATCGCGGCCGCTGGCCGGCAGGAGCGATTCGCCGCTTCTGCCATGACGCTGGCCACGGAACTTGCCAGCCGGCTGCAATGCGAACGCGTGTGCATCGGATTCGTGCGCGGTTCCCAGGTCAAGATAGACGCGGTGTCCCACAGCGCGGAATTCAAGGACCGCACAAATTTGCTGCGCGCCGTCGCCGCGGCGATGGATGAGGCGATTGACCAGGGCGTGACAGTGGCATTCCCTGTTCTGCCTGGCATGGCGCCAGCGGTGATCCGTGCGCACGAGGACCTTTCCCGCGAACAGAATGTCGGCGCGATTCTGACAGTGCCTTTGCCGGCCAAGCAGCGCATGGTCGGCGCGATCACGCTGGAGCGTTCCGCGGAGCGTCCGTTCGACCAGGAGGCGGTCGAATTGTGCGAAGCTTTGGCGGGCCTGGTCGGCCCGATGCTGGACGTGCATCGGCGCGAGGATCAGTTGCTGCCGGTGCGGGCGGTTTCTTCTTCTCGCGAATTGCTGATGCGCCTGACCGGGCCGCGCTATCCAGGATTCAAACTCGGTGCACTTCTAATCGTCGCTGCCTTTGCTTTCCTCGCGTTGGCAGAGGGGCCGTTTCGCGTGTCCGCTCCAATGGCGATCGAACCTCTGGTGCAACAGGCCACGGTGGCGCCTTTCAACGGTTACGTCAGCCAGGCGCCGAAGCGTGCCGGAGATCTGGTCAAAACCGGCGACGTGCTGGCGATTCTCGAAGACCGGGAATTGCGACTGGAGCGGCTCAAGTGGCTCGGGCAACTGGACGAATCCCAGAAGCAATTGCGCAAGGCGATGGCGGAACATGATTCGGCCCAGACACAAGTGCTCAACGCGCAACTCGATCAGACCCGCGCGCAACTGTCCCGGGTGGAGGACCAACTGGCCCGCACGCGACTGACTGCCCCCTTCGATGGCGTGGTGGTCTCCGGTGACTTGACGCAAAAACTTGGCACGCCTGTGGAGCGCGGTGCTTTGCTCTTCGAGGTGGCGCCGCTGTCGTCCTTTCGTCTGGTACTCAAGGTGGACGAGCGCGAAATTTCTTATGTTCGCGAAGGCCAGCGCGGCAATATCCTGCTCTCGGCGTTTCCCCAGGACCCGATCCCCTTCTCGCTGGTGAGCATCACGCCGGTGTCCATCGCGGCCGATGGCCGGAATTTTTTCCGTGTGGAAGCCGCTCTGGACCACAAAGATTCGCGCATGCGTCCGGGCATGGAGGGGGTGGCCAAAATCGAAATCGATCGCCGTGGGTGGTGGTGGATTTTCACGCACGACATCTGGCAGTCGATGCGGCTGATGTGGTGGAAATGGCGGCCGTGACAGCAATGAGGAAGGGGGGGCGAAGCTTGCTTCTTCCCCCTTCACTGTTCACCGTTCACCTTTCTTTCCCGTGGCTGAATCCCTCTTAAGCCAATCCTGGTACCGGGTGGCGGAACTCAAGCCGAGGCTGCGCAGTCACGCCCGCATCCATCGTCACCAGTTTCGCGG
>JBJXFN010000228.1:0-13975 GCA_046155535.1 Burkholderiales bacterium | reverse complement strand
TAAACGTCACGGTATTGCCGTTGACGTCCACCATCCCGGTGACCGGTGATGCGCCCTGGGTGGTGGCCAGGGTAAAGCTCGCGGTGGTGAGGGTGGCGTTGTTCATCGCCTCGGAGAAGGTCGCCGATACGGAGGAATTAAATGTCACGCCGGTCGCGCTGTTCAGCGGGGAGGTGGAGGACACCGTGGGTCGGGTCGTGTCGGGCGCTGCGCTTTCACCGCCGCCTCCGCCACATCCACCCAGCAACGCCGATGATCCTCCGAAGGCAGTCAAACCGGCCAGAGCCCCAATACGGCGCAAGGTCAGGCGACGATTTGATTCCCTTGTACCTAATGCGACGAGGCGTTTATTTCGCCCGCGGCTAGCCCCTTTTGACATGATCGATGCCCCCTTAAAAACACACTAACAATATGATCTTTTTTAGTTTTTTATTGTTCTGGTTTCTTGTTGTTTTACGCTACATACCGAACTAAAACAAACACTTTGTTCCAACTGAGGCAAGTGTTGACCCAAAAAGGTTCATTGTGCAAGGGGAAATGCGAATACGTTGGACCATCGAAATTCGCAATGCTTGGAGATGTGCTTTAATACGCGGCGCTTTTCGCCATGCATTGCAATAGATTTGGGTCAATAGTTAACTTAATCTCAATCACTTGTCGTTGCTGCGGACTTGAGGGGGGCCGTTAACGACCATACGAACTCGTATCGGTCATGCTACCAGCATGGTTCGGCACGTCCTTTGCATTACCCCTCGGGCGAAATTGGAGTTCGGACGCGTGTTCGGGCTCGGCGGACACATTTAATTGATTGGGTGGCGGTGCCTACCAGGATTTTTCCTGACGAGGGCATCGACCAGCCTACACTGGATTTCCTGATACCTTGAGTAATAGTCGGATCGTAAACGAGCGCTTCTTCTCGGTTGCCCGTGAGAATGGTCCTCGGCCCGCCATCGGCTATCGGGAGGGCAGCGCCTGGCGACAATGGTCATATCGAGAGCTAGCCAATCGCTCATCACAGTTAGCGGACTATCTGAACGTTCTGGGTGTCCTGCGTGGAGAAGCCGTTGGGATCGTTGCTACGCGGCATCCGGATACGGTTGCCGCGATGATCGGGATCCTTGAGATTGGGGCGCACTATCTCCCGCTCGATCCCGCGTATCCGGAGGAACGACTACGCATTCTGTGCCGGGAAGCTGGACTGAAACTTATCCTATCCGCGAATCCGTTCCCCGAAATGCAGTGCTTCCCACTGGAAGTGGAGGTGTTAGAAAAACTGCAGGCCGCTGATTCGAAAGTCTTTAATGTTACCCGTGAGCGGTCTCGGAACTCACCGGCAACGCCGGCCTATATCATGTTTACCTCCGGGTCGACGGGGGTGCCGAAAGGCGTGGTCGTGCCGCATCGCGCAATCGTTCGGCTGGTGGACCAACCCAATTTCATGCGGCTGGATGCCAGCCGGGTCTTCCTCCACCTTTCACCGCTGAGCTTTGACGCGTCCACACTAGAGGTTTGGGGACCGCTGCTGAACGGCGGCCTTTGCGTCCTTTATCCAGATCAGCAGATTCCGACCGCCGCGGGACTCAAGACGGTCATCCGCGACGCCGGTGTGAACAGCATGTGGCTCACCGCGTCCTTGTTTAACAGTGTGATCGACCAGGATGCGAGAAGTCTGGAGGGATTGGACGAGCTTCTGGTTGGAGGGGAGGCCCTGTCCGTTCCTCACGTCACCAAGGCCATCGCCAACCTGCCGGGAACCCAACTCATCAACGGTTACGGCCCCACCGAGAACACGACCTTTACGACGTGCTACCGGATTCCCGTTGGTTTCTCCGACACCGAACGCCGCGTTCCCGTCGGCATCCCGATTTCCGGGACCCATGTCGCGATCGTGGATGACCAGCTGAAGGCCGTTTCTGCCGGTGCGGAAGGCGAACTTGTCGCGATCGGGGACGGGCTTGCATTGGGTTACCTGAACAAGCCGGACTTGACTGCCGAACGTTTCGTCCAGATTACTGGAACAGATGGAATGCCAGTCCGCGGCTACCGAACGGGCGATAGAGTCGTGCAACGGCCCGATGGATTGATCGACTATCTTGGCCGCTTCGATGACCAGGTCAAAATCGACGGCCATCGTATCGAACCTGGTGAAATCGAGCGTACGATCATGCAACTACCGGGCATCAGGGATTGCAGAGTGCTGGTACGAACCGGACCCGCGGGCCAGAAGCGCCTGGCGGCCTACATGGCTACCGCTCCGGACGACGCCCTGCGCAGCACGCTACGGCAGGAACTGGGTGCGAGGCTGCCCGCCTTCATGGTGCCCCACTATATGTTTTACCTGGATGTCCTGCCGACCAATGCCAACGGCAAACTGGACAAGGATGCGTTACCGGATCCTTTCAAGCCGGCAACGCCGTTCAACTTCGAGCGCGAAACGGGAGATGTCGGCCTGGTGAAGCAATCCTGGCAAGAGATCCTCAACCGCCCGCCGGTCTCGGAAGACCTGAATTTCTTTGATGCCGGGGGCACGTCACTGGAAGCTGTGGCGCTACAGGAGCTGGTTTCCAAAAAGTGCGGTCGCGATCTTGAGGCGACCTTCGTATTCGAATATCCGACTATACGGCGACAGGTCGAGGCATTGAATGCCATGAAGTGCGCCGCTGCGAATGTCGTGGGCCGAGGCCAGCAGCGCAGAAGCGCAAATGCACGCCGCGGCAGGGGAGGCAACGCATGAGCAAGACCGATTCTCAGGATCTGTCGGCGGGCGCACTTGCCGTTGTTGGCATGGCCGCCCGATTTCCTGGCGCGGGAGATGTCGATCAGTTCTGGGAGAACCTGTGTACCGGCAAGGAAGGCGTCCGTTTTTTCCGGCCTGAGGATCTCGACCCTTCTATTCCCGCTGCACTGCGTTCCGACCCGGCCTATGTCCCCGCCCGGGGCGTGATCGATGAGTGCGACAAGTTCGATGCCGCATTTTTCGGCATCTCGCCGCTCGAGGCCCAGGTGATGGACCCACAGCAGCGGATCATGCTGGAGCTGGCTTGGTCCGCGCTCGAGAATGCCGGTCATCCGCCATCCCGGTTCAACGGCCTGATCGGCGCCTATCTCGGCATGAACTGGAATCGGTACCGGACGCATTGCCTGGCGACCAACCCTGATGCAGTTACCCGGTTCGGCGAATTCAATACGGCGCTGGCAAATGAATACGATTTCCTTGCAACACGGATTGCCTACAAACTGGACCTCAAGGGGCCGGCCGTCAGTGTTAGTACGGCGTGCTCCACATCGCTAGTGGCTATTGCCCAGGCATCGCAGGCGCTGCTCAATTTCGACTGTGATATCGCGCTGGCAGGTGGCGTTTCCGTGACTGTGCCGGTAAACAGCGGCCATCTATACCAGGAAGGCAGTATGTTGTCGGCAGATGGGCACTGCCGCAGCTTCGACGCGACAAGTTCCGGTACGACATTCAACGATGGCGCCGGCATGGTGGTATTACGGCGTCTTGAGGACGCTATCGCGGACGGAGACCGGATCTATGCCGTCGTGCGCGGCTTTGCGGTCAACAACGATGGCGCGGACAAGGTCAGCTTCACGGCACCCAGCGTGGGCGGCCAGGCTGCGGTCATTCAGTCCGCGCTGGAGTACGCCGACATCGATCCCGCGACTGTTGGACTGATCGAGGCGCATGGGACGGCGACGCCGCTTGGTGATCCGATCGAAGTCGCGGCCCTGAAGCGTGTATTTTCGGTGCGCGCGGCAGGAATGGAACGATGCGCGCTGGGTTCAGTCAAGAGCTCGATTGGCCATCTGGTCCATGCTGCCGGCGTGGCCGGATTTATCAAGGCCGCACTGTCGGTCTACCACGGCAAGATTCCTCCCACCCTGTTTTTCGAGAAGCCGAACCCACGTCTGGGTCTGGGCGAAAGTCCCTTCTACGTGAACAGTGCTCTGCAGGACTGGCCGGCAGCGAACCATCCGCGGCGCGCGGGCATCAGTTCCTTCGGTGTCGGTGGCACGAATGCGCATGTCGTCATCGAGCAGGCACCGCCGACAGTAGTGGCGCAGGATTCGGGAATCCCGCGGATCGTGTGCCTGTCCGCAAAAAGCGCGGAGGCTCTCGACCAGCAAACGGCCGCTCTGCAGCGCCAACTCGCTGCCAATCCCGGTACCCTAACCCTCGACTCCATAGCGTTCACACTCCAGGTGGGACGTGAATCCATGCAACATCGCTCGGCGTGGCCGGTGCGATCGGTGTCCGATGTCGCCGCAGCCCTGCTGGAAAAGCGTCGCAGCGTTCGCGGCAAAGCGGTCTCGCGTCGCCTCGCCTTCATGTTCACCGGCCAGGGTTCGCAGCGCGCCCACATGGGGCAGTGGCTGTACGAAAACAACCCCAGCTTTCGGAAGTATTTTGATGATGGCGCTGCTCACCTGTTGAAGCGCAACGCATTCGACGTTCGTGAAATGCTGTTTTCCGAAGCGTCCGGCGGCGAAAGCGCGATTGACCAGACCCGCAATGCGCAACCCTCGCTGTTCCTGCTCGAGTACAGCCTTGCGCGTACGCTCCTGGAAATGGGCCTGGCGCCCGATGTCCTGCTCGGCCACAGCGTCGGCGAGTTCGCCGCAGCGGCCCTGGCCGGTGTTTTCTCGTACGAGGACGCGATCAGCATCGTTGCCAAGCGCGGCGAACTCATGCAGAGCATGGCACGCGGCAGCATGCTGATCGTCCATTGTGGCGAAGCGGAGGCCAGTGCCTACCTCTCGCAGGAGATCTGCCTTGCTGCCGTCAATGCACCCGAACTGTCCGTTCTGTCGGGGCCTGATGACGCGATCGACCGCCTGGTTGCTGCCCTCGATGCAAAGGGGGCGAAGAGCAAACGCCTGAGAACCTCGCACGCGTTTCACTCCACGATGATGGAGCCGGCTGCCGACGCGATGCGGTCCGTGCTGGCCGCAGTGAAACTGCGCCCGCCAACCATCCCGATCGTTTCGACGGTGACGGGACGGCTGTTGTCTGACGCCGAAGCCGTCAGCCCCGAATACTGGGCCCGCCAGTTGCGCGAAACGGTGCGCTTCGCGCCTGCGCTCGACGCGGTGGCGGAGATGGGCGAGTTTGCGTTGCTCGAGATAGGCCCGGGCAGCACGCTGACGACACTGGCACTCCAGCATTCGCGCACGGAGAAGTGGGCGGCCGCAGCGGCCTTGCCCGGCAGCGGCATGCAGGAAAGCGCCGACCTGGAACTTCTTGCGGCGATCGCACATTGCTGGACGAATGGCGCGACCGTGGACTGGGAAAAACAGTGGAAGGGCGCGAAACCGCCGCGGGTTCCATTGCCTACCTACCGCTTTGCCCGTGTTCGATACTGGCTCGATCCACCCCAGATCGCGACGATTCCCGCACTTGCAGCGGCGCCCATTGCGCAGTTGCCTGTGACCCCGGTTTCCCAAATTCTAATGAATATGGAAGTGACAGCAATGAACGATACGAACCGCAGGGCGGCTTTGGAAAGTCGAGTCGTGACGATGCTCGAGGACACGTCAGGATACGAGTTGAAGGATGCCGCCACGGACGCCAATTTCCTCGAGCTTGGCTTCAACTCGCTGCTGCTTACGCAGATCAGTACGGCGATCAAATCTTCATTCGGGGTCGCCGTATCTTTTCGCGCGCTGATGGAGGAGATCACAACTATCGGCGAGCTTACTGCGCATCTCGTGAAGGAACTTCCCGCCGAAGCGGCACCGGCGGTCGCTGTGATTCCGACCATTGCTAGCGTGACGCCTCAGGCTCTGGCGCCGGCTGCGGCACTGTCCACACCGCCGATGGCAAGTTTTGCACCGATGCAGTTTGCGCCGTCGGACGACGTGAGAGGGCTCATCGACAAGCAGTTGGCGATCATGCAAATGCAGCTGCAGATGCTGGGCAGCGCGCCGGCCACGTCCGCTGCGGCAGCTGCGGCTCCGATGGCGCCAACGGTTGCCCCGGCCGCGATCATCGTCCAGCCTGAAAAGGCCGTCGAGACCAAGCCAGAAAGTGCGGAGCCGAGAAAGCACACGCCGGGCACGCGCATCGAACGCAACCGGACTGCTACCAAGCAGCTCACGCGCGCGCAACAGGCCTATGTCGACAAACTGATGTCGGATTACATAGCAGGCACTGCCGCCTCGAAGGCTTTTGCCCAACGCCATCGCAAGCATATGGCTGATCCGAGGACGGTTTCGGGGTTTACGCCCTTGTGGAAGGAAATGGTGTATCCGATCGTGACCAATCGGTCGAAGGGCTCGAAACTCTGGGACCTCGACGGTCGCGAGTACATCGATTTCACCAATGGCTTCGGTCCGATTTTCTTCGGACACTCGCCGGACTTCATCAGCGAGGCTGTCATACGCCAGATCGGCGAAGGCATCGAGACAGGGCCACAGTCCCCGCTGGCAGGGGAGGTTGCCGAGCTCTTCTGCGAGCTGACCGGCAACGAGAGGGTTGCGTTCGCCAACACCGGCTCGGAAGCGGTGCTGGCCGCACTGCGCCTGGCGCGGACAGTGACCGGTCGCGAGAAGGTTGTCATGTTCGAAGGCGGCTATCACGGCATTTTCGATGAGGTCGTGGTGCGTCCTGGCAAGAATGGAACCGGCTTCCCTGGAGCGCCCGGAATCCCCAAGACGCATACGTCGAATATGATCGTACTGCCCTATGGCACGGACGAATCCCTCGAGCGTATTCGCGGAATGGGTGACGACCTCGCGGCGATCCTCGTGGAAACCGTGCAAAGTCGCAAACCCGGATTGCAGCCAGTGGAATTCATCAAGCAGTTGCGGGCGCTAACGGAAAAGACAGGTACCGCGTTGATCTTCGATGAGGTGGTCACCGGTTTCCGGGTTCATCCCGGTGGCATGCAGGCCATGCTCGACATCAGGGCTGACATGGCGGTCTATGGCAAAGTCGCCGCCGGCGGCTATCCGATCGGTTTGCTCGGCGGCAAGTCAAGATTCCTCGATGCCCTCGATGGCGGCTACTGGGAGTTCGGGAACGATTCGATCCCGGAGGTCGGCGTCACGTTTTTTGCCGGCACCTTTGTTCGGCACCCGTTGGCCCTTGCCGCAACCAAGGCGGTTCTCGAACGCATGAAAGTAGAAGGCCCGTCCCTGCAATTGAAGTTGGCTGAGCGTACCGCGGACCTGGCGCGCGAGATCAAGACCTTCCTGAAGGATATCGACGTCAAGATTGCGCTCGACGAATACTCTTCCTATTTCTATATCTCGTTGCCACCCGAGGATCAGTACGGCAGCCTGCTTTTCTACCTGTTGAGGCTGCATGGCATCCATGCTTGGGAATTCCGGCCATGGTTCCTGACCACCAGCCACTCCGATGCGGATCTGGCCATTTTCAAGAACGCCTTCTTCAAGTCTGCCTCGGAGATGGTCCAGAACGGTTTGCTGACCGGGGATGCCGTGGCGGTGGAGAGGCTCAATAAAGCGCGATCGGGCAAACCACCGGTCGAGGGCGCGAGACTTGGCAAAGACAAGGATGGAATGCCAGCCTGGTTCGTTCCGGATCCCAATCGACCCGGAAAATTCCTGCGGGTTGCGGGCGGTTGAATCCGAAAAAGGACGTGAATCAAGAAATGGAGAATAAGGACGTGAATCAGGAAATGGAGAATACAGCTGTCGAGTTCGATCCTTTTCGTCACGGCGAGATCGCAAGAGTAGCCCCCAGCACAGAGCCGCAAAGGGAGATCATCACTTCGGCGCAAATGAGCGACGAGGCAAACACGGCTTTCAACGAAGCCGTTTCGCTCAGGATTGCGGGGAACATCGAGCCGGCAGCGATCGAAGCCGCATTGCGTACGATCGTAGATCGGCATGATGCTCTCCGGATGACATTCACGCGGCTGGGTGATGAGCTTTGCGTCACAGACCGCAACAATTTCCGTCTGGAACGCATCGACCTCGGCTCCTCTGACCGGCCGGCCCAGGAAGAGGCAATCCTTGGATTGTGGCGGCAGCTGATATCCGCGCCGATGGACCTTGAGGAGGGCAGCCTTTTCCGAGCCCTCTGGATTCCGCTGGAAAAGGATCTGGGCGAACTCATACTGCTGACCCATCACATCGTCTGCGATGGCTGGTCTTTCTACGTCATTCTCGACGAGTTGTCCCAGCTATGCTCAGGAATCAAGGCGGAGGCCCTGCCAGCAGCGCCCTCGTACGCGGATTTTGCGGAACGCCTGAGCGCTCGTGCCGTCTCGAATGCCGACGTGGACTTCTGGGTCGAGCGGTTCGAGTCCAAGCCTCCCATCCTGGATTTGCCGACCGATCGGCCGCGCCCGCCTTTTCGCAGCTTCGCAGCCGAACGCATCGATCACCGGCTCGACAGGGACCTGGTGAAAGCCATCAGCGTGGGTGCCGGCAAGCTCAAGGCGAGCGTCGTGAACGTGGCCCTGGCCGGAACAGCGGCGCTTCTGCACAGGTTGACCGATGTGACCGACATGGCCATCGGCCTGCCGGTTGCACGCCAAAGCAGCGATGGAATGCCGGGGCTGGTGGGGCACGCCGTGCAGTTGCTGCCGATCCGCTTGCAGATCCGGGCAGGAGAATCCTTCGGCGATCTCATTCGCCAGGCGAAAACTGCGACCCTCGATGCCAGGGAACATTTCGACTTTACTTTCGGCACGCTCATCCAGAACCTGAAGCTCAGCGGCGATCCCTCCCGCGTGCCGCTGGTTTCGGTCATATTCAACATCGATCAACCATTCGGTACGATCAAGTTGGGGTCCGCTACCGCGACGTTGCGGACCGTGCCCAGAACCGCCGAGAACTTCGAGATTTTCCTGAACGTTCTTCCGGAGCAGGATAACTTCACCATAGAGGCGACCTATAACACGGGCCTGTTTTCCGCGGAGACCATCCGCAGCTGGCTCTGTGCGTTCGAGAGCCTGCTGACTGATGGCGTGGCTGATCCCTCGAAACCGGTTTCGGCACTGAGCCTGTCGGGACGGCGCCCGGAAATTTACGAACGTCTCAACGATACGGCCAGGAGCCGTCCGCCCGGGCTGTGGCTGGATCGCTTCCAGTCCGAAGCCGCAAAGCATCCCGATGCCGTCGCGGTTGTCGGGGGCAAGGATGCGCTGACCTATGCGGAACTGGCGCGTCGATCCGATGATCTGGCGCAGGTTCTCCTGCAGCGCGGCGTGGCGCGGGGTTCCATCGTCGGCATCTACATGACCCGCTCCTGCGAGCTGATGGTGGCATTGGCCGCCGTGCATCGCGCGGGAGCCGCCTACCTGCCGTTGGATCCGTCGTTTCCCGAAGCGCGCCTCGCGTTCATGCTGAGCGATTCCGGAGCGCGCCTGCTGCTGACCGATCTGGAGTTGCCGGCTGCGTTGGCGGCCATGGGAATGGAAACGCTCGTGCTTCCCCAGACTGAAACAACGGGTGGCGATACGACGAGCGTGCAGCTTCCGAAAGTCGTTGCCGCGGATCTTGCTTACCTCATCTACACCTCCGGCTCGACCGGCAAGCCCAAGGGTGTCGAGGTAATGCATGGGGGCGTGACGAATCTTCTGGACAGTATGGGTGAGCGGCCCGGGTTCGGTCGTAACGACACGTTGCTCGCTGTCACGACGCTGTCCTTTGACATCTCGGTTCTCGAACTCTTCTTGCCTTTGACCCGTGGCGGTCGCGTTGTGATCGCGACCCGCGACCAGGCTGCGGATCCCGCGGTTCTGGCGGAGCTCCTGCAAACGCATCGCGTCAACGTGATGCAAGCAACGCCGTCGACCTGGCGGTTGTTGCTAAATGACGGTTGGGCGGGCAGCGCAGCGCTCGTGGCGCTATGCGGAGGCGAACCCTTGCCCGCAGACCTCGCGACCAAGTTGCTCGGAAAAGTCAAAGCCTTGTGGAACATGTATGGCCCGACCGAAACCACGATCTGGTCGACCTGCGAGCAGATAGCGGCCGGCGCCGATCAGATCACCGTTGGCAGCCCGATCGACAATACGGTGATTTACGTGCTGGACGAGACCGGTCAGGCGATGCCTCCTGCAATCCCGGGTGAGATCGCGATTGGCGGGGCCGGCGTCGCCCGCAGCTACCATGGACGTCCGGATCTGACCGCGGCGCGCTTCATCGAGCATCCCCAATTCGGAAGACTGTACCGGACTGGCGATCGCGGTCGGTTGCTGCCGCGCGGCGTGATCGAGCATCTCGGGCGGCTCGACTTCCAGGTCAAGGTCCGAGGTTTCCGGATCGAACTCGGCGAGATCGAAGCGGGTCTCGGCTCGCACCCGGACATCGTGCAGGCAGTTGTCATCACGCGCGAAGACCACCCCGGCGACGTCCGTTTGGTTGCTTACCTCGTTGCGCGGTCCGGTGCCGTCCCGGCGGACGATGCGCTCAGGATCCATCTCAAGACCATGCTGCCTGATTACATGATTCCGCAGCACTTCGTGGCCTTGCCTTCCATCCCGCTCCTGCCCAACGGCAAGCTGAATCGGGGCGCGTTACCCACGCCGGATACGCGCGTCGTATCTTCCAGCGCATACGTCGGGCCGCGGACCGAACTCGAGCGATCGGTAGTTAAAGTAATGGAGGATGTCCTGTCCCGAAACGCAGTGGGTATCCATGACAGTTTCTTCGCCTTGGGTGGACACTCGCTGCTTGCCGCCCAGGTGTCTTCGAATCTCAGCAAGGCCGTGGGGTCCCAGATTCCCATGCGCGCCTTGTTCGAGGCCCCGACCGCGGCCCAGTTGGCGAACTGGATCGAGGAACGGTCGAAAACCCGGCGCGCGCCCCGGTTAACCATTCCCCGCCGGCCGGACCGCAGGACGGCGCCGCTTTCGTTGATGCAGGAGCGGATCTGGTTTCTGGAACAGCTGGATCCAGGCCGCGGCGTCTACAACGTCCCGGCCGCCCATCGCCTGCGCGGCAAGCTCGATGAGGCCGAATTCTCGCGCGCGTTTTCCGAGCTGGTTCGAAGACAGGAGTCGCTGCGAACCGTCTTTACCACCGTTGACTCCTCGCCGGTCCAGGTGATCCTGCCGGAGGTGCAGTGCGGTTTGTTACCTGTGGAAGATCTCCGCACTATCCCCGGCGCGGAACGCGAGCAGGTCCTCCGCGAACGTCTCGTTGTGCTGATCGGGACGCCGTTCGATCTGACCAAGCCGCCACTGTTCTGCGCCAGGCTGTTCCGCCTGGACGACGAAGAGTATGCGTTCTTCTTCATGACGCATCACATTGTCTGGGATGGCTGGTCGTTCGATCTGGTCTACAAGGAAATGGCTGCTCTGTATGACGCCTTCAGCCAAGGCCGGCCGTCTCCACTTCCGGAACTGACCATTGCATACGGAGATTTCGCCGCGTGGCACCGCGAATGGATGCAGGGCGAGGAATTGGCGGCGGAACTGGCGCATTGGAAGGATCGACTTGCTGGCCAGATTGAGCCCCTCGCCGTGCCTACGGATTATCCGCGTCCGCCCAGGATGTCGGGGAATGGACGTACAACGTGGATTTCCCTGCCGGGGCCGACGGTCGAGCGCATCCGTGCGCTTGGCCAGCGGGCCGACGCGACGGTCTTCATGGCGCTGCTTGCGGCTCACGTCCTGCTGCTGCACCAGTTTACCGGCCAGCGAGAAATTGTCGTAGGCACTCCGTTCCGCGGCCGTCAGGTCGCCGAACTGGAGTCGATGATGGGATTTTTCGTAAACGTACTTCCGATTCGCTTCCGGGTCGCCGAGGATGTGACTTTTCTGCAACTGCTGAAGCACGTGCGCGATTGCATCGTCGATGCCTTCAAGCATCCTGATGTGCCTTTCGAGCACTTGGTGCGCGAGCTTAAAATTGCGCGCGACGAGAGCCGTTTCCCTATTTGCCAGACGATGTTCTCGTTCCAGGATGCGCGTGGACGAGTCACCCGGTGGGGAAACCTCGACCATTCAAGGATTCCCGTCATGCAACAGGGGGCGATCGAGGACATCGGTCTCTGGTTCGTCGAGCTGAACGACCGGTTGACGGGCGGTCTTAGCTTTAACACCGACATTCTCTCCGAAGGCACGGCCCAGCTGTTGCGCGATCGCTTTATCCACATCGTCGAAGCCTCGCTTGCCCAGCCGGACATCCCCATCGCGCATTTGCCGTTGCCGGACGCCGAGTTGCGCAGGCTCGCCGAGTGGAACGCCACGGTCGCAGCGTTGCCGTCAGGAAGGTGCTTCCATGACCTGATCGCAGAACAGGCCGTGCGCACGCCCGATGCAGTGGCGGTGGTGTCTGAAGGCCGCATGCTGAGCTATCAGGAGCTTGATCGGCGGGCCAATCAACTGGCCCACGCTCTGCGCAAGCGCAGGGTGGGACCGGATGTGATGGTCGGGCTGTGCGTGAATCGTACTGCCGGTATGATCGTCGCCCTGCTCGGCATCCTCAAGGCGGGCGGAGCCTACGTGCCGCTTGATCCCGAGTATCCGGCCGAGCGGCTCGCCTTCATGCTGCAGGACTCCGATGCGAGGGTGCTCGTCACCGAAGAGACGCTGAAGGCATCGCTCCCGCCCCTGCCAACCGGGTGCGACGTACTCTACCTGGATCGGGATGCCGAGACCATTGCCGCCGAGCCCCAGGATGCACCGCGTTCTGGGGTGGATCTTTCCCACCTTGCCTACGCCATCTATACCTCGGGATCGACCGGCCAGCCCAAGGCGGCGCTGCTCAACCATCTTGGGCTGCTCAACCTCGCCGTAAGCGAAAAGCGGTTATACGGCATCGGGCCGCACAGCGGTGTGTTGCAGTTTGCTTCGCTGAGTTTCGATACTTCGCTCTCCGAGATTGCGATGGCGCTTTGCTCAGGGGCCACGCTCTATGTGGAGGGTCGGAACACGATTTTGCCTGGACCGGAACTGGAGCGCTATCTTGAGCGGGAGAAGGTCACCGTGCTTTCGCTCACGCCCTCGGCGCTGGCTATGCTCGATCCTGCCGCTGGCCCCAGCCTGGAACAAGTCATCGTGGGAGGGGAATCCTGTCCGGCCGAGCTGGCCAAGTTATGGGCGGCTCGCTGCCGGTTCTTCAATGCCTATGGCCCGACCGAGGCGACCGTCACCACCACCTGCGTTGAATACCGCGATGGGGCGCTGCCGCCCAACATCGGCCAGCCTTTGCCCAATGTCCGCGTTTATGTTCTTGACCCCGCGTTGCGGCCGGTCCCGATAGGCGTGTATGGCGAACTGTATATCGGAGGCGTCGGGGTGGCGCGCGGCTACTTCAACCGCCCGCAGCTCGAATCCACGCGCTTTCTCCCCGATCCGTTCCGCGACAGTCCGGGGGGCACCATGTACCGCACCGGGGACTTTGCGCGTTGGCGTGTCGACGGTCAGATCGATTTCATCGGCCGTATGGATGATCAGTTGAAGATCCGGGGGTTTCGCATCGAGCTTGGGGAAATCGAGTCGGTTCTTGCCGAGCACCCTGATGTCCGTCAGGCGGCCGTGCGCCTGTGGACGGTCAATGCCAACGACGTGCGCATGGTCGCCTGCTGCGTGCCGGCAAAGGCGGGGGTCTTAGCCTCGATGAGCTTACGCAAGCACCTGCGCGCCCGGCTGCCTGAACACATGATCCCGCAGCATTTCCTTCCGGTGGAAGAGATTCCTTTGACTCCCAACGACAAGATCGACCGCAGCAGGCTGCCCACACCGGCTGTCGCCGAGAGCCGTCTCCAGCAACACGAGGCTCCCGCGGACCCCATCGAGGCCACTATCGCCGAGATCTGGGCCAACCTGATTGGTCCTGCTCGCCCCATTGGCCGCGGCGACCGGTTCTTCGAGATGGGCGGACACTCCCTGTTGGCGCTGCGCGCACTGGGGCAGACGGAGCAAAAGCTCGGCGTTAAGCTTGAGGTCCGTATCCTGTTCCAGGAGAGCCTTGCAGAAATCGCGGCCCGATGCCGTTCGCAGCACGCCGAGCGGTCGGGAGCCGGACTCCTTGCAGGATGATGCTACCTCGTGCA
>JBJXFN010000215.1:0-8008 GCA_046155535.1 Burkholderiales bacterium | reverse complement strand
GCCCCCACTTCTGCGCCTTGAGGTGCGGAATAAAAGCCCGGGACACCAGGAAGGCGCCGGTGAGATTGGTGTCCATCACCAGTCGCCAATCGTCCATGGACAAATCCGCAAGATTCTTGCGCACGGCGGTGCCGGCGTTGTTGACCACGATGTGCGCCGAATGGAATCGCGCCATCACGTCTTTTTCGAGTTTCGCCACCTGGGCTTCCTCGCGCACGTCCGCGTAGAAAATTTCACTTTCCGCTCCCTTGGCCTTCACCGCGGCCTGGGTTTCGGCGAGCTTTTCCCGATTGCGCCCGACGAGCGCCAGCTTCGCACCCGCCTCGCCCAGGGCAATGGCCATTGCCCGTCCCAGGCCACGGCTTGCGCCGGTGATCACCGCGACTTTTCCCTGCAGGAATTTTCCTTCCATGATTGGCTCCGCATCCGTTTTTATGGGTGGCGCACAGTATAGCTTGCACCCCGGCAAACCCGGACCGATCTTGACCAGACATCATGCCGAGACCGGCCGAGCAGGGCTGCGCTTGCGGTCAGCCCTTTTCCGTCGCCATTGCGGTCACGGCCCCCGCTCCCAACGCTCGCCCACCGTCCACGACAAATTGCCCGCCGGTGGTATTGGAGGACAGATCCGA
This sequence comes from Burkholderiales bacterium, assembly GCA_046155535.1. GTDB lineage: Bacteria > Pseudomonadota > Gammaproteobacteria > Burkholderiales > JACQAP01 > JACQAP01. The sequence continues at coordinate 7,376 of JBJXFN010000215.1, read as the reverse complement.
GCACAGGAAGAGCACCATGTTGGCAACTTCTTCGGTCGTCGAGTAGCGACCCGAAGGAATCGATGCCCGATAGCGGTCCGCCACCAGGGCCGGGTCACCCGGATTCACCTGGGATTCGAGAGAATGGATCATCCGCGTATCCACCGGGCCCGGACATATTGCGTTGACACGCACACGCCTGGACGCCACTTCCGCGGCGGCCGCCTTGGTCAGACCGATGACCGCGTGTTTGGAGGCAACATAGGCCGACATCCCCGGCGACGCCAGTAGCCCCGCAACCGACGCCGTGTTGACGACAGCGCCACCGCCCTGCTTCAACATGACCGGCAGAACATGGCGCATGCCGAGGAAAACGCCTTTGACATTGACGCTGATGACCTGATCGAAAACCGCCTCGTCGTAGCTCGCGACAGGCGCGACTTTCCCCTCGATGCCGGCATTGTTGAAGAAACAATCGAGACGACCGTATTTGTCCAGGGTGGCCTTGACATAGGCCTGCACTTCGGCGGTCCGGGTCACGTCTGCCGTCACCGCGAGCGCTTCGCCACCCCGCTGCCGGATAGAACCGGCAACCTCCTCACCAGCCTTGCCATCACGATCGACGACTACGACTTTGGCACCATGCTGCGCAAACGCCAACGCGACTGCACGTCCAATGCCATTACCACCACCGGTGACAACAGCCACCTTGCCTTTGAAGTCCATGAATATTCCTTGTAAGAATTACTGATGCCCGGGGTTAGCCGTCCCCCGTTACCGTTCACCGATTACCGTTCACCGATAACCGTTCACCTCTCTCCCGTCACTCGTCCCCGCCCATCCTCACTTTCCAAGCACCTTCCCGAAACGCACCCACTGCTTGCCGTCGAAACGAAGCAACTGCGCCGATTCAATCAGGAAAAAGTCGGTGGCACTGGTATTCCACTTGATGCCCGGCAGCATCATCGGCACCTGCAGATCCTTGACGCTGGCCATTTGCTTCATTACGTTCTCGCGGCTGAGGTCATCTCCGCAAGCCTTCAATACATGCACCACACCCTGCGCGATCAAATATCCGGAAACGATCCCGCTGTCGTTGATGTCGCCCTCCGGGTAATATTTCTTTAACCAGGCTGCGTACGCCTTGAAATCCGCTTCGCCCTGCCACTGCGGGTCAAGCGGATCCTTGAGGTAGTTGGCGGTGATCAATCCCACCGACTTGTCCAGTCCGGCAGGGGTCAGCGTCGCGCCCACTGACGCCGACACCTGATTGAGCACGTGCAGCGGCTTCCAGCCGATATCAGCGATCTTGCGGATCGCCTGCGCAGCGAACTTTGGCGTGGTGACGTTGTAGAAAGTGTTCGCGCCCGAGGCCTTGAGCGTAACGATTTGCGAATCGATGGTGGGATCGGTCACCTCGTAACTGGCTTCGGCGATGATCATCTTCGCAGCCTTGTCGCCCAACCCGTCCTTGAGTCCCTTGACGTAATCTTTCCCGTAATCGTCGTTCTGAAACAGGATGGCGATTTTTGCGTCAGCCTTGGTTTGGAGAATGTAGTCCGCGTAGATTTTCCCCTCGACCTGGTAGCTCAGATTAAAGCCCATGGTCCAGGGAAAATTCTTCGGGTCGCCCCATTTGGTGGCGCCAGTGTTGACGAAGATATGCGGCACGCCCTTGGCGTTGACGTACTTGTGGATTGCAGAATTGGGCGGTGTACCCAGAGTGCCGGCCAGGAACAGCACCTGCTCCTGCTCCACCAGTTTGCGAATTTGCTCTACCGTGCGCGGCGGGCTGTAACCGTCGTCCAGGCTGATGAAGTTGATCATGCGGCCGTGAATTCCGCCCTGCTCGTTGATCATCTTGAAGTAGGCGGTCTCGGCACGGCCTATGGTCCCGTAGACCGACGCCGGTCCGCTGTAGGGGTTGGTGCTGCCGATCTTGATTTCGGTGTCCGTCACGCCGGGGCCGTATTTCTTTTCCGCCGCCGCAGTCGCAGCGATGAACGAGAAGACGATACCGAGCGCACAAAGCAGATTGCGTTTCATGTTTACCTCCCTGGTTTTTCCTGATGAGTCTTCCCGGCGATGCTTCGGATGCGTCGCCAGAGAAGACGGACAAATCCTGCCACTCCTGTGGGCATGATGTAAACAAATGCCAGCAAGAATATGCCGTAAATCGCCCACGGCGCGGCCTTGGAAATCTGGTCGGCAAAATTCGGCACGAACTGGATGAAGATCGCCCCGTAGAACGCGCCGGAGATCGAGGCAATGCCGCCGATCACGATGCCCACCAGAAAGTTGATCGACAGCCCGGCCGCGAAACTGTCGGGCGCGACAAACTGGACAACGATGGTGCCCAGCGCCCCGGCGATGCCGGTAAACAGGGCGCTCACACCAAAGGTCAGCGACTTGTACAACGCGATGTTGATGCCCATGGCCTCGGCGGCGATCGGATGATCGCGGATCGCCACCAGCGCGCGCCCGACCCGCCCGCGCAACAAATTCCAGCCAGCCAGGAACACCAGCAACAGGATCGCCAGCGTGAACAGGTAGAGCCACTGGTCCGCCGTGATCTCCCACCCGAACGGTGCAGCCGGCTTGAGGATGACTATGCCCTGCACGCCACCGGTCCAGTGCTCGAGATGCTTGTACTTGAGAATCTGCGGAGTCGCCACCGCCAGCGCGAACGTAGCGAGCGCCAGGTAATGTCCGTGCAGACGCAACGCCGGCAGGCCGAAAAGGAAACCGAAAATAAAACAGGCCAGCCCCGCCACCGGCAGCGTGGCCCAGTACGGCCAACCTGCATGCTCCATGAGAATGGCGGCCACATAGGCGCCGATGGCATAGAACGCGCCGTGGCCGAGAGAAATCTGCCCGTTGTAGCCGGTGAGCATGTTCAGCGCCAGCAGCACAATCGCGTAAACCAGCACCATGTTGAACTGGAAGACGCGGTAACTGCTGAGGAAAAATGGCAAAGCCACCGCCGCGCACAGCAAAGCCGCCAGACCGATGGTTTTCCAGACGCGCGGCGACAGCCCTGCGTAGCCAGGACTTGCAACCGATACTGCCGTCTTTGTGTTATCCATGGTCTGCGTTATTTACTTTTGTCCGTGAATTCGTTTGAGGTTTGAGGTGCGAGGTACGAGAAAATGCTGAAAGTGCTTCACCGACCTCAACCTCTCTGCTCCACCTCAAGTGTGCCCTATCCACAAACCCTCCCTCACCCCCCGCCCCTCTCCCGGAGGGCGAGGGGAGAAAACAGTTCGCGGACCCGATTCGCGGCGAGCAACGACGTGGTCCCTTGTCTCAACGGGAGCGGGGTGACTGCTTGTCCACCGTTCACCGTTCACCGTTCACCGTTCTCCGAATCCCTTTCACCCTTCACACATTCACTCATTCACCGATTTCTTCACCCGTCACTCTTGACCCGCGCGCTATACGCGCGTGACAAACACCTTTCCGAAAAACCCTGTTGGCTTGAACAGCAACACCCCGATGATCAGGACCAGCGCAACCGTGAGTTTCAGTTCAGTGCCGATCACATAGGCGCCCAGAAGGTTCTCCAGTACACCGACCAGGAAACCGCCGAACACCGCACCCATCGGATTGTCGATGCCCCCCACCAGCGCCGCGGCAAAGGCGTACAGCAGAATGCCGGACATCATGTTCGGTTCCAGATACACCACCGGGGCAACCAGCATGCCGGCCACCGCGCCCACCGCTGCGGCGAGGCCCCACCCCAACGCCAGCATCCAGCCAACGCGCACACCCACCAGACGACTGGAGGCGGGATTCTGCGCAGCCGCCCGCATGGCAAGGCCCAGCGGCGTGAAGCGGAAAAACGCGAACAGCGTGACGAGCACCACCAGCGTGATACCGATGGCGCCCAGTTCGTGCGAGGAAATGAAGCGGTTGCCGAAGAGGGGCTGCTCGGGAAACGGGCTGGGAAAGGTCTTGATCGTGTAGGTATAGATCCAGCCCGCGACGCTGTTGAAGATCACCAGCAGGGCGATGAACACCGTGATGATCGAGAGCACCGGCGCGTGTTCGACCGGACGAATCACCACCCGCTCGATCACCACCCCGGCCACAAAGGAAATCGCCACCGTCAGCAGGAAGGCCCACCAGTAGGGCATGCCGGAATTGATCATGTGCCAGGCCAGATAGGTCGAGAACATCGCCATCTCGCCCTGCGCGAAATTGATGTGGTTGGTGGACTGGTAGATCATCACCAGCGCCAGCGCAAGACTGGCGTAGATGCCGCCTGCCGCCAGTCCGGAAAACACCTGATGCAGAAAAGCTTCCATCAGGAATAATCCCTTGCACTTCGTCTTCTGTCGCTTTTAGGAACGGTCATCATATTCGGCATGCATCTCTAGAATGAATGTGTCTATCAATACCCCAGATATACCCGGCGCACCGTATCGTCCGCGCGGATTTCTGCGGCCGTTCCCGACATAACCACGCTGCCGGTTTCCAGAAGGTAGGCATGGTCTGCGAGTGCCAGCGCCAGGGTGGCATTCTGTTCCACCAGCAGCACCGCTACCTGTTCTTCGGTATTGATGCTGCGCAAAATGCGGAAGATGTCCTGCACCACCAGAGGCGCCAGGCCGAAGGAAGGTTCGTCGAGCAACAGCAGTTTGGGCGCAAGCATCAGCGCGCGGCCGATTGCCAGCATCTGCTGCTCGCCGCCGGAAAGCGTGCCGGCCTGCTGGTGCCGCCGCTCCCGCAGCCGCGGAAAATAGTGATAGACGCGCTCGAAGTCGCGGGCCACCGCCTGACGATCCTTGCGCGTATAGGCACCGATGCGCAGATTTTCTTCGGTGGTGAACTCCAGAAACGTGCCGCGGCCGTCCGGCACATGCGCGATGCGCAGACGGGCCACTTCCTCCGGCACCAGCGTCTCGATGCGCCGGCCATCGAACATGATCGCCCCCCCGCGCCGGATCATGCCGCTCACCGCGCGCAGCAGCGTCGTCTTGCCGGCACCGTTGGCCCCCAGGATGGTGGTGATCCCGCCCTGCGCCACGGAAAATCCGACCCCGCGTAGCACGTCCACCGCGTTGTACCCGGCGTGCAGGTCGGTGACTTCGAGCAATGCCATCAGTCTGCCTTCCCGAGGTAAGCCTGGATGACTTCCGCATTGCGCTGCACTTCCGAGGGTGTGCCATCGGCAATCTTGCGCCCGAAATTCAGCGCCACCACCTTGTCCGACAGCTGCATGACCAGGCTCATGTGATGCTCGACCAGCAAAATCGTCACGCCCAGTTCGTCGCGTAATCGGCGAATCAGCTTCGCCAATACCTCGATTTCCTCGTGGTTCAGACCGGCCGCGGGTTCGTCCAGCAGCAGCAGGCGCGGCGCCGCAGCCAGCGCGCGCCCGAGTTCGACCCGTTTCTGGGTGCCGAAGGGCAGATCCGCCACCCGCTTGTGCGCATGCGCCCGCAATTCCAGCAACGCAATCAACTCGTGCGCCTTTGCCGTCACGCGTTGCTCTTCCCCTGCCACCCCGGGCAGGCGCAGGGCATTGGCCAGAAATCCCCCGTGGCTGCGAGCATGGGCGCCGACCATGATGTTGTGCAGAACGCTCATGGTCCGGAACAAGGCGAGATTCTGGAAAGTGCGGCCGATGCCCAGCGCGGCGATGCCGTGGCGGGGCGTGTCGATCAGCGATTTTCCGTCGAAGTAGATGCTGCCACTCTGAACGGGATACAGCCTGGAAAGGCAGTTGAACAACGTGGTCTTGCCGGCCCCATTGGGACCGATCACACCCGCGATCTGACCGGCGGACACGTCAAAGGAAACGTCCTCCAGCGCGACAATGCCGCCAAAGCGCACGCCGAGATTCGCCACCCGCAACAAGGCGTCGCTTTGTACTGCCGGCATGGCCGGTTCGGCAATGTTTTTTTTCGCTACCTCTGCCAAGATGCCCCTCCCCAACCGCAGCCTACGGATCCGCGATGTGCCCGGATACTGTCACAAGCCCGGCAGTCGGTAAAGCAGCCGGTCGTTCTACACATTGACCAGAGCCAAACGCACAGACTACATTCTCGTTCAGACCGTTCGCACGCAAGAATGCGTCGCAGCAAATATGTCCATCACACCCAGATCGATCATGGAACAAAGGCACCTGCGCTTCTGGCCGCAAAATGTTCCCCAGAACATTGCACTGCCGCAAGCCAGTGTCTACGAGAACCTCGAAACCTCCGCGGCGCGGTTTCCCGAAAAAACGGCAGTGTGGTTTTATGGAACCCCGCTGACCTACCGCCAGCTGAAACGCGACGTCGATGCCCTGGCGGGCTTTCTGCAACACAAGGCACAGGTGAAACGCGGCGACCGGGTGCTCCTGTTCATGCAGAACAGCCCGCAATTCATGATTGCGTTCTACGCCATCCTGCGTGCCGATGCCATGGTGGTGCCGGTCAATCCCATGAACCTGACCGCGGAAATGCGCCATTACGCAACCGACAGCGATGCCGGGGTCGCCATCGTCGGGCAGGAACTCTTCGATTCGGTACAGCCCCTGCTGGGCAATGCACTGCACTCGGTCGTCGTGGCGGCCTATTCCGACAACCTCAAGGAGCACACCGATTTCAAGCTGCCGGATGCTGTGGTCGCGCCGCGCCGTTTCTTCCATGAACCGGGCGTGACGCTCTGGTGCGACGCGCTCGCGCACGACATGACGCCCAGTCCGCATCTGGCCGGTCCCGATGACTTGTGCGTCATGCCCTATACATCCGGCACCACCGGCAACCCAAAGGGCTGCATCCATACCCATCGCACCGTCATGAGCACAATCATGGCCGGGGCCCTGTGGACCAACATGAATTCCGAATCGGTCGTCCTGGGCACTTTGCCGCTGTTTCACGTCTCCGGCATGCAATGCAGCATGAACCAGCCGATTTACGCCGGCGCAACCATAGTGCTGGCGACGCGCTGGGACCGCGATCTGGCCGGCCAACTGATCGAACGTTACCGGGTCGATAGCTGGACCAACATCGCCACCATGGCCATCGACTTCCTGTCCAATCCCGGGCTGGGCCGCTACGACATTTCCACCCTGCAAAACATTGGCGGGGGCGGCGCCGCGATGCCCGAGGCGGTGGCGCAGCGCCTGCACGATCTGACCGGCCTGACCTACGTGGAAGGTTACGGCCTCTCGGAAACCATCGCGCCAACCCACATCAATCCACCCCAGCGCACCAAGAAACAATGCCTCGGCATCCCGATCTGCGACACGGATGCGCGCGTGGTGCATCCCGACACTCTCGTGCCTCTGGGGCCCCGGGAGACTGGCGAAATTGTTTCCAGCGGCCCGCAGATTTTTCTGGGTTACTGGAAAAATCCCGCTGCCACCGAAGCGGCATTCATTGAAATCGACGGACGCCGCTATTTCC
>JBJXFN010000210.1:0-6174 GCA_046155535.1 Burkholderiales bacterium | reverse complement strand
GGTGCATCCCCAAAGTGTCGTACATTCCCTGGTCGAGTACATTGACGGATCGGTGCTTGCGCAACTTGGGAATCCCGATATGCGAACTCCGATCGCCCATGCGTTGTCCTATCCCGAGAGAATTGATGCCGGTGTCGAACCGCTGGACTTGTTCGGCGTTGGCGCCCTGAGTTTTGAGCGGCCGGATGTGGAACGTTTTCCCTGTCTGCGGCTCGCCTACGAGGCGCTGGATGCAGGCGGGGCGGCGCCCATCGTGCTGAATGCGGTCAACGAAGTTGCGGTTGCCCGGTTCCTGGAAGGGGCCATGCGGTTCACCGAAATTCCGGAAATGGTAGAGAGGGTCCTGAACCGGCTGGACGGGTTAACGGTGAATTCCCTGGACGATGTTTTGTCTGCCGATGCTCAGGCGCGCCAGGTGGCGGGTGAACAGTTTGCGAAAATGGTGAATTGAGGGCTTATGGTGGATTTATTTCAGACATTGGTCGCGTTTGCACTGGCGCTGGGTGCATTGATCGTCTTCCACGAATTCGGGCACTACCTGGTTGCACGGGTTTGCGGCGTCAAGGTATTGCGCTTCTCGGTCGGTTTCGGGCGACCACTTTTCAAGGGCACACTTGGCCGGGACAAGACCGAATGGGTGCTGGCAGCGTTTCCGCTGGGCGGTTACGTGAAGATGCTCGATGAACGCGAAGGGGAGGTGCCCGCCGCCGATCTGCCGCGTGCCTTCAACCGTCAGTCCCTGCCCCGGCGGTTCGCTATCGTGCTGGCGGGCCCGCTGGCGAACTTTCTGCTCGCAATTCTGCTTTACTGGCTGTTGTTTGTGCATGGTGTGCCAGGCATTCGACCGGTTATCGGCACGCCCCTGAAATCCTCCCCGGCCGCGGCGGCCCAGTTTGTGGCAGGCGAGCTGATTGTCCGTGTGGAAGGCAAGGAAATGTCGACCTGGCAGGACGTGCGCTGGGCACTGCTCGATCATGCCTTGCGCAAACAGACCGTTGCAGTCGAAGCGCAGTCGGAGAAGGGCGACATCATCGTTCGCCGTTTGGACCTTTCGGCAGTGTCCGCCGAGCAAATTGACGAGGATTTGATGCAGACCGTGGGCTTGTCCCGCTTTCAGCCGGTTCTGCAGCCGGTCATCGGCCGGCTGTTGGCAAACGGCGCAGGCGAACGTGATGGTCTGCGGGCCGGAGATCGGATATTGCAGATCAATGGTGCCGACATTGCATCCTGGGAGGACCTGGTTGCCGCGGTGAGCAAGTCGCCGGATCTCCCGCTCGTGTTTGGGGTCCTGCGGGACGGCCGTGAAACGACCGTGTCGGTTACGCCGGAGGCGAAACGCGAAAATGGAAAAGCTGTCGGACGCATCGGCGCCAGTCCCGAGATAGATCCAGCCGCCAGCCGGCGGCTCGTGACTGAGGTCCGTTATGATGCGCTCGCCGCGTTGGGTCAGGCACTTTCGCGAACCTGGGAGGTGTCGATATTTTCGATCAGGATGCTGGGAAAAATGATCGTCGGCGATGTGTCGCTGAAGAATTTGAGCGGCCCCATCACCATAGCGGACTACGCAGGACAATCCGCACAAATGGGCTGGCTGCCGTATCTGAGTTTTCTTGCCCTGATCAGCATCAGTCTGGGGGTGTTGAATCTGATGCCGGTGCCTTTATTGGATGGTGGTCACCTCATGTACTATGTTGCGGAGTTGTTCAAGGGGAGTCCGGTCTCCGATCGCGTTATGGCAATCGGTCAGCAGCTTGGCGTCCTAGTGCTGTTCAGCCTGATGGCGTTTGCACTCTATAACGATATAAACCGCCTGTTGGGTGGCTGATAGCGGAGAGATGAAGAAGCTTCTATTGTCCTGGGTGTTTTCCCACCTGTTGTCATCCGTCGGCTTTGCATTCGAACCCTTTCAGGTGCAGGACATCCGTGTCGAGGGACTCCAGCGCACGGAAGCAGGCACCGTTTTTTCCTACCTGCCGCTGAAGATTGGCGACACTGTGGACGAGGCGCGGGCGAGTGCTGCCGTGCGTGCATTGTTTGCCACCGGATTTTTCCGCAATGTGCAACTGGAAGCGGATGGCAATGTGCTGGTTGTGATCATCGAAGAGCGCCCCGCGATCGCCCAGATTGAAATCGACGGCTCCAAGGAGTTTGACGAGAAGCAGCTCAAGGAGGCGCTCAAGCGGATCGGACTTGCGGAGTCGCGAATTTTCGACCGCGCGCTGCTGGAGCTGGCCGAACAGGAACTCAAAAGTCAGTACATTGGCCGCGGTAAATATGGGGTCACGGTCACTTCCACCGTCACCCCGCAGGAGCGCAATCGCGTCGCCATCAATTTCCGGATATTCGAAGGCGAGATTGCGAGCATCCGGCAGATCGATATCGTGGGCAATGCGTTATTCCCTGACGACGATCTGCTGGAGCAGTTCGTTTTGCGTACACCGGGGCTGCTCACCTGGTACAGCAAGAACGATCAGTATTCGAAACCGAAACTGCAGGCGGATCTCGAGAACCTGCGATCCTTCTACCAGAATCAGGGTTTCGTCGAATTCAATATCGATTCGACCCAGGTGTCGATTTCCCCGGACAAGAAAGACATTTTCATCACCGTCAATATATCCGAAGGCGAGAAGTTTCGGGTCGGGGAGATCAAGCTGGCTGGCGAGCTGATCGTTCCCGAGGCCGAATTGCTCAAGCTTGTCAAATTGCGGCGCGGCGAGGTTTTCTCAAGGGAGAAACTCACTGAAACCGCAAAACTGATCACCGACCGACTGGGGGACGAGGGCTACGCATTTGCCAGCGTGAATCCGGTTCCGGAATTCGATCGCAAGAACAACATCGTGTCATTTACCGTGTATCTGGATCCGGGTCGGCGGGTGTATGTCCGGCGCATCAATATTGCGGGGAACAGCAATACGCGGGACGAAGTCATCCGGCGTGAAATGCGGCAGATGGAAGGCGCCTGGTATTCGACCGCGAAGCTGGACCGCTCGAAACAGCGCATCGACAAGCTGGGGTTTTTCTCCGAAGTGCAGATGAGCACGCCGGCGGTGGCCACGGTGAGCGACCAGGTCGATGTGGAAGTCAGAGTCGCTGAGCGCGCCACCGGCAGTCTGACGGCGGGTTTCGGCTATTCCTCGACGGAAAGGGTCATCCTCTCGGCAGGGTTGTCCCAGAACAACATTTTTGGCACCGGCAATTCACTGGCGTTCCAGATCAACACCGGCAGTATCAATCGAACCTACTCGCTTTCGTATACCAATCCCTACTTCACGGATGATGGCGTCAGTCGGGGGATCGATCTCTACCAACGGGACGTGGATGTCTCGCAACTGACGGCGGTGGGCAGTTACAGCACCGCAACGATCGGAGGTGGGCTGCGATTTGGCGTGCCGGTAACGGAGTACGACGTGATCAACTACGGACTGGCCCTCGAACGCACCCAGATCACATTATTTCCGGATGCTTCGGAGCGCTACCTCGACTTCGTCGAGGAATTCGGCGAGAAATTCAACACGGTGCTGGGTTCGGTTGGATGGGCCCGTGACAAGCGCGACAGTGTAATCTACCCGACGCAGGGGTTTTACCAGAGGCTGTCGGGAGAGGCCGGGCTACCGGCCGGCGACCTGACCTACTACCGGTTGAATTATGTGCATCAATGGTATTATCCGATCGGTGGCGAGAAGGTGTTTTATCTCAATGGACAGTTGGGCTATGCGTCCGGATATGACGAGAAACCGCTGCCGTTTTACAAAGTGTTCTACCTAGGGGGCGTGAACTCCTTGCGGGGTTACCAGCCGGCGTCCCTCGGGCCCAAGGATGCAGTTGGGGGGGCACTGGGAGGAAGTCATTTGGGGCTTGTCAACGCGGAAATACTGTTTCCGTTACCGGGATTGGAGAAGGACAAGTCGGTGCGCATGAGCTTGTTCGTCGATGGCGGCGTGGTGGGGGACTCTTTCGACTTTGGCGAGGCTCGCTTTTCGGCCGGACTGGCGTTTTACTGGTTCTCACCAGTTGGGCCCATTCGATTGAGTTATGGCAAGGCGCTGAATGCAACACCGGACGATCGTTTGCAAGCCGCGCAATTTTCATTGGGCACTGCGTTCTGACGAGCCGGAGAGTGTGCCGGGCGATCGGCGGGTGTTGAGGATATGGCATACAGGAGGAGAAAAGTGAAAAGATGCTTACTGGTTGCGGCAGCCATTTCCATTTGCGCTGGCGCGACGGCAGCGTTGGCGGCGGACACCAAAATCGGCGTGGTAAGAATCGAGCGACTGTTGCGGGAGGCATCCCCGGCAGTGGCTGCGGAAAAGAAACTCAAACTGGAGTTTGCGCCCAGGGATCAGGAACTCCAGAAGGTGGGGAAGCAGGTTCGCGACCTGCAGACGAGCCTCGAGAAGGAATCGGTCACCCTCAGCGAGTCTCAGCGGCGAGAAAAGGAGCAGGAGCTTGCCAGGATGAACCGGGACCTGCAACGCATGCAGCGCGAGTTCCGGGAAGACCTCAATTTGCGGCGCAACGAGGAATTCGCCTCCATTGTGGAGCGAGCCAACAAGGTCATCCAGCAAATCGCGGAAGCAGAGAAGTTCGACCTCGTCCTCCAGGAAGCCGTCTATATCAGCCCGCGCATCGACATCACCGACAAGGTGATCAAGGCGCTCGCAGATAAATAGCGTTCGAGAACGCCGCCTGCCGGAGGGGACATCGCATGCCTTTCAGATCGAATAAATGAAAGGCGGGACGCGCAAAACAGCCTCGGTTGCGGAGGTCGCCGAATTTCTCGGCGGCAAAGCGCTCGGTGACGGCGCCATCCGCGTGCATCGGGTTTCTTCGCTGGAGTCCGCAATCGCTGGTGATCTGTCGTTTGTGTCCGACCGCCGTTTCCTGAACTTACTGGGCGAAACCGGCGCTAGCGCAGTGATTGTCGGTGAGGACATGGCGGATGCGACGACCCTGCCCAGGATTGTCTGCCGGAACCCCTACGCCGGTTATGCCAAAGTTGCCGCGTTTCTCAACCCGGAAAAAAGGCCGGAACCCGGCGTGGATCCACAAGCCGCAGTGCATCCAGGTGCCAGCGTGTCGGCAAGCGCGACCATTGGCCCGTTTTCGGTGCTCGAAGAGGGTGTCACGGTGGCCGATGGGGTCATCATAGGCGCAGGAAGTTTTATTGGCAGAGAGGCGAAAATCGGTGAGTACGGCCGCCTGCATGCCAGAACCACCATCTATCATGCTTGTGTGGTGGGCGCGCGCGCGATCATTCATTCGGGCGCGGTCATTGGCGCTGACGGATTCGGCATGGCAATGGATGAGGGGCGCTGGCTGAAAATTCCGCAACTCGGTCGCGTCGTGATCGGAGATGACGTGGAAATCGGTGCCAATACCACCATCGACCGTGGCGCCATGGACGATACCGTTCTCGAGGACGGCGTCAAACTCGACAATCAGATTCAAATTGGCCACAACTGTAGAATCGGCGCGCACACGGCGATTGCAGGCTGCGTGGGCATCGCGGGCAGCACCCGCATCGGCCGGCACTGCAGGCTCGGCGGGGGCGCCATGATCAGCGGCCATTTGAACATTGCGGATCATGTGGACATCTCGGCGGGCACCCTGGTCGCAAAGTCCATTACCCAGCCGGGTACCTATACGGCGGTGTTTCCGATCTCGCCGCATGGAGAATGGCTCAAGAATGCTTCGCTGATTCGCCGATTGCGGGACATGCACATGCGGCTTCGAGAACTTGAAGAGGCACGAAGCGGATCTACCAGGAGAAAAACGTGACCACGATGGAAATCAAGGCGATCATGGAGCATTTGCCGCACCGCTATCCGATGTTGCTGATAGATCGCGTCGTGTCATGTGAGCCTGGCAAAGAAATTGTCGCATTCAAGAATGTCACCATCAACGAGCCGTATTTCGCCGGACATTTTCCGCACCACCCGGTGATGCCGGGTGTAATGATCGTGGAAGCCATGGCGCAGGCGGCCGCCATCCTCGCGTTTCAATCGTTCCAGCTGAAAAGCGACCAGAACAGTGTTTATTATTTTGCAGGCATTGACGAAGCACGCTTCAAACGTCCGGTCATGCCTGGCGACAGACTGGTGCTGAAGGCCCAGATTCTGAGAAACCTGCGCGGCATCTGGAAGTTTTCGGCACAAGCCTATGTGGACGATGTGC
>JBJXFN010000203.1:0-7595 GCA_046155535.1 Burkholderiales bacterium | reverse complement strand
CATGGCCGATGCCGCGAGTCCCTTGGGAGTCGTGGTGTAGCGCAGGGCATCCACGTGCGCGGGAGTGAGGCCGATTTTCTTCTCTTCGTTGTCCTGCATCTTCTCGAAGAATTCATACATGTCGCCGGTGAACTCGGTGCGCCAGATCTGGTTCAGCTTGGGCGGACCGTCGCCGTCTTTCAAAAGGGTGCGATTGCCTCCCACGAGATCCACCGGTGACACCGGAGAAATCACGGCGAGGGCTTTCTGTTCGTCGGAAAGGGTGCCCAGCAATTCGAAGGCGATATCCGCGCAGGCGGCAAGCGGGCGAAGGGTGTGGGGCCCGAGCATCGGCGAGACTGCCGGGTCGGCGCCCAGAAAACACGGCGTAAAGGCGCGCAGCTCGCCACCCACAATGGTGTGATGTATCGAAACGTGATGCCCACCGAAACGCCATGACCAGGAATCCGAGCCGGGTTCCCCGAATATTCGCAGGTAGTAACGCTCAGGATCACGTCCGCGCTCATGGCCGAAGGACACCCGCCAACCTTCCAGTTCGTCGAGAATATTCTCCAGGCTCATGATGGTGGTGGCCGTCACATATCCGGCGCGACTCAGTCCGGTGGACAGGAGTTTCATCGTGAGCCGCTGCTGGGTCGGTGTCATCTGGGCGACGGTCAGTCCGCCATGATCGGTTGGCGTGTAGAACCAGCGCCGTCTTTCTTCGTCCGACGGAAAAGGCCAATGCGCCAGCTTGCGCTGTTCTGCAGTCAATTTGGCGATCAGCTCGTGCGCCACTTCGCCCATGCGTTCGGCGAGTTTATGGTTTGGGTGCATTTTTATTGGCCTCTGGTCTGGATGGGGTTGTTCCCGGCATTGGACACCATCAGATGGGCTTCGGCAATTGGTCACCGGTGCCCTCGCCGAATTCTGCCGCGTGAAAATGCAATCCGGCAGCCTGCCGGAATCGGACAACGAGGTTCAGAAGGCTCTGAACAACAAGGCCAATCCGCTGGCGATCAGGAGCAGGCTGACGAATGTTCCCAACTGCTTGCCGGTGAGTTTGTCATGCAGGCGGTGCCCGATCGCCAGACCCAGCAGCATGGCAGGGCAATACAACAGGAAAGCCCAACCGACTTGCGCATTCAGCACCAAACCGGAGAGTAGAAACACGCCGATGCGCAATCCGGTGCTGAAAGAGAAGACGGCGGAAAGGGTGGCGCGCATTCTGGAATGATCGGGAATGCGGGCCGTCAGGTAGGCCGCGTAGAGCGGCCCGCCGACGCCAAACAAGCCACCCAGCACACCACCGGCCAGGCCGGTCGGAATGGCCCATGCGCGTGAGATCGTCCCGCCCGAGGTGCGGGCAAACAAACGGTAAAGGCCATAACCGGTCACGAAAAGTCCCAGCAGGACCAGGGTCGCCTGTTTCGGCAAAGTCGCCAGCAGGGTCACGCCGGCAAGAATGCCCAGGACCATGGGGGGCACAATTCTTTTGAGTTCGCCGAAGTCCACGTCGTGCTTGAATTTCAGCCCGGTGGAAAGCGTGGCGCAGAAGTCGGTGAGCACAACCAGCGGCACGACCACCTGCAGCGGCAGGAAATGCACCAGAAGCGGGATGCCTATCAGCGCCGAGCCGAACCCGGAAATGCCCAGGATGAGATAGGCGAACAAGCCGATCAGCAGGATCGCCGTCAGCGTTTCGACGGGAAAGGGCACGAGGAATCCGCAACAGGATGGCTCAAGGCCACCACTATAATGGCTCGGTCAGAAAAAACGGGAGAGATTCGTGTCCTCGAAACAGCGTGTTGTCATCGTCGGTGGTGGCATCATGGGCGCCGACATCGCGGCGATATTTGCGGCCGGCGGCCACGCGGTCGACATCGTGCAACGGTCGGGCGCCAGGCGCGATACGCTCGCGCAGCGATTCACGCGGGCGCTTGCGCAACTGGGCGCCGGGCCGGCGGTGCCGGTGGTGAGGGAATCCCTGCGCGAGGTGTCCTGGCACGGGGTGGGGATTGTGGTCGAAAGCGTGCGTGAGAACCTGACACTGAAGCAACGCCTGTTTGCGGAACTGGACACGCTGGCCCCGGTGGAGGTGATTCTGGCCAGCAATTCCTCGAGCTTCCCGATCAGCAAGATCGCGGCAGGGCTGCACACTCGTCAACGCATGCTCAATCTGCATTTTTTCATGCCGGCCCATGTGGTGCCGTTGGTGGAAATCGTGAAGTCGGAAGCAACCGATCCGCAACTCGCCGCCCGCGTGTTCGACTTGATGACCAGCCTGGGGCGCAAGCCGGTGATGGTGGCAAAGGACATTCCCGGATTCCTTGCCAATCGAATCCAGCACGCGATGATGCGCGAAGCGTGGTCGCTGATCGAGCGCGGAATTGCCAGCGCCGAGGATGTCGACACCGCGGTGCGTTTTGGATTCGGATTCCGATTTATCGCCGCCGGACCCATTTTGCAAAAGGAACTCTCCGGTCTGGACGTGCATCTGGACGCGTCCACGGCGATGTATCCAGACCTGTGCAATGACACGGCGCCGATTGCGTCACTGAAAAACAAGGTGGCGGCCGGCGACCTGGGCATGAAATCCGGCAAGGGGTTTTATGCCTGGACTCCCGAGAAGGCGGCGGCAGTTCGCCGTGACTACGATTCCGCGCTGGAAAAGGGGTTGGAGATTCTGAAGGCGTCGAATGATTCACGGTGAGGCCGGGCGCGTCATTCTGGTGCACGGATTGTGGATGAATGCCGTGGTGATGCTGCCGCTCGCGCGGCGGTTGCGGCGCTGCGGGCACGTCGTGACTTTGTTTTCCTATCCATCCGTCAAGAACGGACTGGCGGAAAACGCCCGCCGCCTCGCGAGCTTCTGTGCGCAATGGCAGGATCAGGAAATCTGTCTGGTCGGACACAGTCTCGGCGGCATTGTCATCCTCTCGGCTTTGCAGGTACATCCGCAACTGCGGGTGCGTCGTGTGGTGTTGCTGGGTGTTCCCCTTGGGGGCATTCTTTCTGCGCGGCAAATGGCCAGATTCCGGACCGGCCGGGCCATGGTAGGTCAGTCGATTCGCGACTGTTTGACAGGATCGTCGCCGCCGTCGATTCCGGCCGGTCTCGAAGTGGGCGTGATCGCCGGAAATGTTCCGATCGGCCTCGGCCGGTTGATGGGCCGGCTGCCCGGGGTCAACGACGGCGTGGTGTGCGAAAGTGAAACCCGAATTCCGTCTGCCCGGGAAAGCCTGACGCTGCCCGTGAGCCACACCGGGATGCTGGTTTCCTCTGTCGTGGCTGCCGCGACCTGCCGATTTCTGAAGGAAGGTCGCTTTGCACACGATTAGATTTGTCGCGGTCCTGGGCCTGCTGTGGCTCGTGACAGGCTGCGCGAGTGTCGGATATTACTTCCAGGCCATGGGCGGGCAGATGGAAATCTGGCAGCGCAGCCGCCCGATCACAAAATGGATTGATGCCGCGGACACCGATGCGGACCTTCGCGAGAAACTGCGGACGGTTCAAAAGATCCGCGACTTCGCCAGCCGGGAGCTGGCGCTTCCCGACAATGGGAGTTATCGAAAATACGCGGACCTCGAACGGGAATATGTGGTGTGGAATGTCTTTGCCACTGAAGAATTTTCGATCGAACCGGTGCAGTGGTGTTTTCCGATTGCCGGCTGCGTGGCCTATCGCGGGTATTTCGAGGAAGCCTCGGCCAACGAGTTCGCCGACGGATTGCGCAGGAAAAATCTGGATGTGATGGTCGGCGGCGTTGCCGCCTATTCCACACTGGGCTGGTTCGACGACCCGGTGCTCAATACCTTTATCCGTTATCCCGAGGTCGAGCTTGCGCGCATGCTGTTTCACGAACTCGCGCATCAGGTCGTGTATGTCAAGGATGACAGCGTGTTCAACGAATCGTTTGCCACGGCTGTCGAACTGGAAGGCACCGCCCGCTGGTTGCGCGTTCATGGCAGCAGCGGGCAGCTCGCCGGGTTCGAGGCTAGGCAGGTTCGCAGGCGCGAATTCACCGAGCTGATTGCCCGCGCGCGAGTGCAACTACAGAGTCTTTACGCCTCGGCGGTCTCGTCCGACGAAAAGCGCCTGGGCAAGGCGCAGATATTCGCCGGGCTGAAGGAAAAATACGGCTCACTCAGGACGGCTTGGGGAGGTTATCAGGGCTACGATCTTTTTTTCCAACGTCCCCTGAACAACGCGCGCCTGGTTCCGGTGGCCACCTATTCCGACCGGGTGCCGGCCTTCCGACGCCTGTTTGCCGAGCAGGGCGGCGATTTCAAGAGTTTTTTTGCTGTCGTGCGCGAAATCGCAAACCTGCCAAAGGAAAAGCGCGCACTGCGTCTTGCCGGGAGTCTCGACCCGACGATGTTAAAATCTGCAGACAGATCTCCACTATCCTCCCAGCCATGAGTGACAACACCGATATCAATACATTGCGACGCATCCTGCGTCAGCACAAGACCATCGCAGTGGTTGGCCTGTCTGCGAATTGGTTCCGGCCGAGTTTTTTTGCCGCCAAGTACATGCAGGAACATGGCTATCGCGTGATCCCGGTCAATCCCTCTTACCCAGGGCAGAGCATCATCGGGGAAAAGGTTTACGCAAGCCTGCGGGACATTCCGGACAACGTGGACATCGTCGATTGTTTTCGCAAGAGTGCCGATATCGAACCGATTGTTGACGAGGCCGTTGGCATCGGCGCAAAAGTTCTGTGGATGCAGCTGGGCGTCATGAACGCCAAGGCCGCGGACAAGGCGCGCAAGGCGGGGCTCGAGGTGGTACAGGATCGCTGCGTCAAAATCGAGCATGGGCGTCTGTTCGGCGGCCTGAACTGGGTGGGGGTCAACACCAAGGTGATTTCATCCAAGCGCCCGACCTGGTTGGCCTACTAAAGGCGTGAACGGTAAACGGTGAATCGTGAACGGTAAAGCTAACAGGCGATTCCCGTGAATGATTTACTTTTCATCGTTCGCCGATCACTGATTACCCTTCAGAGTTTTTGACATGGCAGACAGAGAGTACGGATTCGACACCTTGTGCCTGCACGCAGGGCAGATTCCCGACGCGGCAACCGGTGCCCGCGCGGTGCCGATTTATCAGACCACGTCCTTCGTATTCGACTCGGCGGAACACGCAGCCAGCCTGTTCAATCTGCAAACCTTCGGCAACGTGTATTCGCGGATTTCGAATCCGACCGTTGCAGTATTCGAGGAACGGATGGCGGCACTGGAGGGCGGGCGCGCTGCGCTTGCGGCCGCCTCTGGCCAGGCCGCGCAGATGTGCGCGCTGTTGACCATACTTCGCGAAGGGGACGAAATTGTGTCCGCGAGCACGCTTTACGGCGGCACCTATTCGCAATTTGCGGTGACCTTTCGCCAGTTTGGCATCAAGACCGTGTTCGTGGATCCGGACGACCCGGAGAATTTCCGCAAGGCACTGACCTCGCGCACCCGGGCGATTTACGGCGAGACCCTGGGCAATCCGCAGATCAACGTGCTCGACATCGAAGCGGTGGCGAAGATCGCGAACGAAGCCGGGGTGCCGCTTGTCGTCGACAACACCTTTGCCTCGCCCTACCTCTGCCGGCCGATCGAGTTCGGTGCCGACGTGGTGGTGCACTCGGCCACCAAGTTCATCGGCGGACATGGCACGACCATGGGCGGCGTGTTGGTCGAATCCGGCAAATTCCCCTGGGGCAATGGCAAGTACCCGATGATGACCGAACCGTCGGCGGGATATCACGGCGTGATATTCCACGAAACTTTCGGCGATTTCGGATACACGATGAAATGCCGCATGGAAACCATGCGCACGCTCGGCCCGGTGCTCTCGCCGATGAGCGCGTGGATTCTCCTGCTGGGGTTGGAGACGCTGCATGTGCGCGTTGAACGTCATGTGGCCAACGCCGTGGCGGTGGCGAACTTCCTCAAGGGCCACACGCGTGTTTCCTGGGTCAATTACCCCGGCCTGCCTTCAAGCCCGCACTACGCGCTCGCGAAAAAATATCTGCCCAAGGGAACCGGATCGATTCTGACTTTCGGCATCAAGGGCGGCATGCAGGCCGGCGTGAAATTCATCGAGAGCTTGCAGTTCTGTTCCCATCTGGCGAATGTCGGCGACGCCAAGACACTGGTCATTCATCCTGCTTCCACGACCCACCGGCAGTTGTCCGAGGAGGATCAGGCCAAGGCAGGTGTCGGCCCGGACATGATCCGGTTATCCGTCGGCATCGAAGACGTCAACGATATCCTCTGGGACATCGAGCAGGCGCTTGAACAGTCCGCGAAGTAGCGGAGCGGTGACGGCGGGCTTCATCGCTCCGCTGGTTGTTACCCTGGCCATCCAGATTCAGGCTTCGCTGGTGGTGTTCACGCCGCCGGTTCTGGCGCCTGCCGCCGCAGGCGACATCGGGGCTCGCGCGTCGGCGGTGGGCATGTTGACCGCGCTGATTTATGCGACCTCGGTGCTGTCGGCCCTGTGGTCGGGCCAGGTGATCGATCGGGTCGGCGCCATTCGTTTCAGCCAGTTGTGCCTGCTGTGCTGTTCTGCGGGCATGGCGATCATGACCTTTCCTCATCCCGCTATCGTTGCCCTCGGCGCAATCGTCGTGGGCGTGGGATACGGTGCGGTTACGCCTGCTTCCTCCTCAGTGCTTGCCGATCGCGTGCCGCCTGGCATGCGTTCTTTTATTTTTTCCCTGAAGCAAACGGGCGTGCCCATCGGCGGGGCGATCGCCGGAGCCATGGTGCCGCCGCTGATCGCCGTCTTTGGATGGCAGGTCGCGGCACTTGTGGTTGCGGCCCTTGGTCTGCTGGTCATCGCCTCGGCGCAGACGGTGCAGCGCAAACTGGATGTCGCGGCGCCTTTCCGACGCGCGGCTCCCGGCGCCGGACTGCTGGAACCGCTGCGCATGGTTTTCAAGCACCAGCGATTGCGCGAACTCGCCATCTCCTCATTTGCATATTCGGGGATGCAGATGTGCCTGGGTTCCTATCTGGTGGTGGCGTTGATCGACATGAGCGGATTTTCGCTGGCACAGGCGGGCGCCGCGTTGTCGGTGGCGATGATCGCCGGCGCGCTGGCGAGGCTTTTTTGCGGGGCAATTGCCGACCACTGGCTCAGTTCACGCCGCCTGCTGGGCATTCTCGGCGTGACCATGGCGCTCTCGGCATTTGTGATTGCCTCGATCAGCCCGCGCTGGTCGGGGCTCCTGGTGTATGTCGCCGCACTTTGTTATGGCGCAACGGCGGTGGGCTGGAACGGCGTCTATCTCGCCGAAGTGGCGCGCATTGCCCCGCCGGGCCGCGCGGGGGCGGCCACCGGCGCATCGCTGGCCGTGACCTATCTGGGGGTCGTGGTGCTGCCGCTGGTATTCTGGGCAGTACACGCCGCGAGCGGCGGTTATGCGGCGTCTTTCGTCGTCGCGGGTTCGCTGACCCTGTGGCGTGGCCTGCTGTTCCTGAAGCGGATTAGGGCTTGAATGCGGACTGGCGATTTGCAAGCTGCCAGCGGCCGTCGCGCTTGACCCAGACGTTCAGATAACGCAGATCCACTTTTTTGCGTTCGCCGCCGATTTCCAGGTCCACTTTGGTGTCGCCCATCGC
>JBJXFN010000196.1:0-29380 GCA_046155535.1 Burkholderiales bacterium | reverse complement strand
TACGGCCTCGGCGCCAATGCCTGGATACGCGCACGCTGGTTGAGTGCCAACGAAATCGACGGACCGCCGTTGTCGATTGACGTTTTGCAGGTCGATCTGAATGCGAAATTCTGACTCCGGGGCCTCGAACATGTGCCGCGGCAGGAGTTGGCGCTGCCTGGTCACGTGGCTGGCCGTGCTTGCATGCCTTGGCTTCTCCGGATGGGCTCCGGCCCAGCAGGAGCAGGAAGACAAACGTGCGAAGGAGGCGCTGCGCCGCCTGCAATCGCAACAGCGGGAGTTCAACGAAGAAAAAGAAAGGCTTGAGCAGGAAAAAACGAAACTGGAAAAGGATCTCTCCGGACGGGAGGGAGACCTCAAACAACTGAAATCGCGAATCGACAAGGCGGAATCCGGAACGCGCAGGACCGAGGCCGAATTGAAACAGAAATCCGCGGAGCTTGAACGCAAGTCGTCCGAATTGCAGGCCGCCGGAACCCGGCTGGCGCAGGAACAGGAAAAAACGCGATTGCTTCAGCTGGAATTGGCCAAACGGGTCGAGGAGATCCGGCAAAGGGACGCCGAACGCAATGTTTTGGCCTCGCAGGCCGGCGTGCAGCGAGAAATTGTCGGCAGGCAGGCGCAGATAATCCAGGCCTGCGAAGAGAAAAACCTGGCGCTTTACCGTGTTGGAGAAGAACTTCTGGAGCGCTACCGGAAGAAAGGTGTGATGGACGCGCTTAAACAGGCGGAGCCGTTTACCGGAATCGAACAAGTCAGAGTGGAGAACCTGTGGCAGGAATATCGCGACAAGCTGGACACGCAGAAAATCGACAAATCGGCACTCGCCCAATGAGATTCATCCCTGTATTTGCAATGGCCACGCTGCTGGCCGTCGCGAACCCGGTCAGTGGGCAGGATGCGGCGGATGAAGTCGTGGTGAAATTGGGCGCCACGGAGATTCGCATCTCGGAGTTGAGAAAAATTCTGGACGCGCAGCCGCGCGAGGTGCGCGAGCAGCTCGCGCAGTCTGCGCCGGCGATAGATCGACTGGTGCGCACCGAAGTCTTCCGGCGCACGCTGCTGGCGGAAGCCCGCGTCAAGGGCTGGGACAAACGTCCGGAGGTGATCACCCTGATGGACCGTGCACGCGAGCAGGCGTTGTTGTCCAGTTACATGAACGAAATTGCCAAACCGCCCGCGTCCTATCCGAGCGAACAGGAATTAACCGAAGTGTACAACGCGAACCAGGCGGAGTTCGCCGTGCCGCGTCAATTCCGGGTGGCGCAAATTTTTGTTTCGGTACCCAAGGACGCGCCGAAAGCTGATGGCGACCGCTTGCGGCTCAAGGCGGAGGATCTGGCAAAGCGGGCGCAACCGAAAGACGCGGACTTCGCGAAAATCGCGCAGGCCAGTTCGGACCACAAGCCGAGC
Organism: Burkholderiales bacterium; assembly: GCA_046155535.1. GTDB lineage: Bacteria > Pseudomonadota > Gammaproteobacteria > Burkholderiales > JACQAP01 > JACQAP01. The sequence continues at coordinate 27,967 of JBJXFN010000196.1, read as the reverse complement.
GCCAACCAGGGCGGCGATCTGGGCTGGCTGAACGAAAAGGAGATGATTACAGAAGTGCGCACGCAGGTGGCCTTGATGGTCAAAGGGGACGTGAGCAAGCCTTTGCGCACCGAACATGGCTGGCACATCGTCAAGCTGCTCGATACCAAGCCCGAATCGATACGGCCGTTGGCGGACGTGCGCGCGCAACTGATTCCTGTTTTGCGCCAGCGTCGCGCGCAGGAGATTGAACGCAAATATCTCGATGACCTGGTGGACAAGACCCCGCTTGCGGTCAACGAGATTGCACTCGGCAAGCTGCGCGCAACGCTTGGCAAGCCCTGAGCGATGGCTGACATGGTCAAATCGGCGCGAATTTGGTTTTGCGTTCTGCTGGGGGTGTCGGGCGCGATTGGGCCGGATCTGGCGGTGGCGGCGGAGGAGAAGTCGGCGCTGCCTTCGGAGGGATACCTGCTGGCTCCGGAAGATGTTCTGGATATCTCCGTATGGCGGGAAGAAACCCTGCAGAAGCAGGTGCTGGTGCGTCCCGACGGGGGCATTTCCTTTCCCTTGGTAGGGGAAATCCAGGCTGCCGGTAAAACAGCCGCGGAGATTCGCGAGGAAATCACCCGGAGGCTCAAACCTTTCCTCGCCAATCCGGCAGTGTCTGTTGGGGTGTTGAAGATTGCCGGTTACAAAATTTACGTGGCCGGAAAGGTCCTCAGGCCGGGGGAATATGTGGCCGGACGTTATGTGGATGTCTTGCAGGCATTGACCATGGCCGGTGGCATCACGCCGTTCGCCGCCGAGAACGACATCAAGGTGTTGCGCAAGGAAAACGGCAAAGACAAGGTGTTTTCATTTCGTTATTCCGACGTCCGCAAAGGGCTGAACCTGTCGCAAAACATCGTGCTCAAGCCCGGCGATGTCGTGGTTGTGCCCTGAGTCAGGCCGCACCGGAAATCGCGGCATGACGCGACAGCTTCTGTCGGGCGTGCTGGCCCTGGTGGCGACAACTTCGTTCGCCGCGGAGTGGTCGATCGAGCCTTCGGTCAACGCGCGTACCAGTGTGACAGACAACGTGAATTTTACTCCCGGCACTCGCGAGGCTACTCGATGGGTGAATGTCTCGCCGCAGGCGAAATTTTCACGTCGCACCGAGACAACCGAGGTATCCGGCGTGGGGCGGCTGTCCTTTAACCGCTACCCGGGCAGGGCTGATCTGGATGCCAACGATTCGTATTTCAGCGGAGTGGCGCAGTTTCACGAAGAGCGCGCACGCTGGGGTTTGACAGGCTTTTTTTACCGAGATTCGACGTTGCAAAGCGAGCTGGCCACCACCGGCCTGACACAAGTGCGGCGCCAGCGTTCCTTGAGCGGGCTGTCACCTTCGTGGAATTACGCCGTGTCCGAACGCGGATCGGTGTTCGCCAATTTCCAGTACAACATGGCGGACTATGAACAGGGATCCGGGCTGAAGGACTATTCGGACCAGCAAGCTTCGCTGGGATATCAGTATTTGCTGTCAGAGACAACCGCCTTATCGATAAGCGCCGGGGGCAGCCGGTTCGAAACAAAAGCCGGCGATGTCCTGACCGATACCCGGCGTGCGGATGCGGGGCTGACACACGCCTTCTCCGAGCGGCTTTCAGTTGGTCTGAGCGTGGGTTACCGGTACTCCGACACCCGGTTGTCCTCGTTTCTGTGTCCGTTGGTGCCGGCTGTCTTGTGCGACATTTACGACATTCCGTTTCAGGAGTTCGTCAGCCGTTCCCGCGACCAGGGATTGTCGCTGAATGCCACCGCGGACTATGGATGGGAGCGAACATTAATGGGCTTGCGCGTTAGCCGGAATACCAATCCGAGCGGCAGCGGGCTGGTTGTGGTCACCGAACAAGTGGGAGGATCAATACGGCACGATTTCTCGGAAAAACTCAGCGGTAGTATTTCCGGAGATTGGCTTCACAGCCGGTATGTTGCCGGACCCGGCGGGCAGTCCAATTATCACCACATCGATGCCTCGGCGCAGCGCAGGATCGACGATCGCTGGACGCTGAGCGGCGGCTTGTCGCATGCGTGGCAAGACTCGACGGATACGTCGAACAAAACCCGGGGCACCACAGCCTACGTCAATTTGGCCTACGAATTCTCCAGGCATGCGATCTCCCGCTGAAATATTTCGGGCCGTGAATTGATTCGAATTACCCATGCTACGGAATCCGACAGTCACATTTTTGTCATCGGACTGTAAGTCCCCGGCAAAGCCCAGCCCTTAACATCGCACGCCTGATAGTCGTGTTCCGAACCCGGGTAACGTATTCGTCATGCAGGACGAAATAATCGAAGAACAGAAGGACTTGCGCGAGCATCTCGCATTTGTCGGACGCCAGTTCTGGCCGATGCTGATCGCAGCGGTGATCATTGCCCTTGTCACGGTCGCCGTGGCCATATTGCTGCCACCGGTTTATCGTTCTACCGCGACCATATTGATCGAAGAACAGGAAATTCCCACCGATCTGGTCCGCACCACCATCAGCAGTTACGCGGATCAGCGCATCCAGGTCATCAGCCAGCAGGTCATGACCCGCAGCAACCTCATGCAGATTGTGGACAAGTACGATCTGTACGTCCGCGAGCGAAAGCTGGAGACTACGGAAGAAATTCTGGAGCGCATGCGCAAGGACATCAAGCTCGATCTGGTCACCGCCGACGTTATCGACCGGCGCAGCGGCAACCGGACCAGCGCCGCCATCGCGTTTACGCTTTCCTTCGACAGCGAGTCGCCGGAGAAGGCCCAGAAAGTGGCGAATGAACTGGTCTCGCTATACCTGAACGAGAACCTCAAGAATCGCAAGCAACAAGTGGAGGAAACCTCCAGTTTTCTGGCCGAGGAATCGGTTCGTCTGGGCGCTCACATTTCGGAAATCGAAAGCCGCCTCGCCGATTTCAAAAAACGCAATGTCGGCAGGCTGCCGGAACTGGCGCAGCTCAACCTGCAGTTGCGCGATCGGGCCGACGGCGAATTGGCGGACGTCGAACGGCAGTTGCAGGGCCTGGAAGAAAGGCGTTTCTACCTCGAAGCCCAACTTGCGCAGATGAAGCCCAATTCGCCGATCATTTCCTCCTCCGGCGAACGTATTCTTGATTCAACGGAGAGGTTGCGCGCATTGCAGGCCCAGTACGCCGGGCTCGCCGGCGTGTATAACGCGGACCATCCCGACCTGCTGCGCATGCGGGGCGAAATGGAAGCTTTGCGAAAGGAGGCCGGCCAGACCGACTCCGCCGCCGAAATCGCCAAACAAATCGACAAACTGCGAGTGGACCGCGCGGCTCTTCGCGAGCGATACGCAGAGGATCACCCGGATGTCACCCGGCTTGACCGGAGCATTGCTTCGCTCGAACAATCCCTGGCCGATCGCCCGGCCACCTCGGCGGCGCCCGCGCGCAAACCCGAAAATCCGTCGTTTATCGCCATGCAGTCCCAGCTTGATGCCCTGGGAATAGAGCACAAGGCGACGTTGGCCAAGCGGGCGGAACTGAAAATCAAACGCGGCCAGTATGAAGCGCGACTGGAGCAAACGCCGCAGGTGGAACGCGAGTATCTGGATCTGTCCCGCGACCATGAAAACTCCGTGTCGCGCTACCGGGAAATCAAGAACAAGCTGATGGAAGCCCAGGTGGCGCAGGAACTGGAAAAAGACGCCAAGTCGGAGCGATTTTCGCTGATCGATCCGCCGCAATTCCCGGAAAAACCCCGCAGCCCGAACCGGCCGGCGATCTTGCTGATCGGCCTGGTCGCCGCGCTTGGGGGCGGGGCCGGTTGCGCGGGCGTGCTGGAGGGCCTGGACGGGTCGGTCAAGAATCCCCGGCAACTGATGCGCACCCTGCCGGCACCGCTGCTCAGCGTCATTCCCTACATCGTCAATGACCGGGAGCGCGCCAGGCGCCGATGGCGGCGCGTGGCGATCGGCATGGCCGTGTTGTCATGCTTTGCCGCGGTGCTGGCGGCGATTCATTATTTCTGGATGCCCCTGGAAGTGTTCTGGTACTACCTGCTGCGCCGGCTCATGTTGAACTGATCGTTGCGCCGAAAAAGGGAACCTGAAAGTGGACAAGATTTCTGAAGCCATGGAGCGGGCACGGCGAATGGACGGTGGCGTGGGTGCGCCCGCGGCGACGCGATCCGGCCGCGTTACGCCGCTGCGTGAACCGCCAGTGACGGCAATGCCGCCGGAAAAAGGAATCCGCTACACCCGGACACGCACCGTGGAAGTTTCCCGCAAGACCATGCGCGAAAACCGCATCGTGGCGGGGTTTGATTCCGGACCGTACAAGGATGCCTTCAAGATTCTCGGGACGCATATTCTGCAACGGCTGAAGGAAGGCGGCTGGAATGCGCTGGCGATCACCAGTCCGGGTTCTCGGGAAGGAAAGTCGCTGACCGCCATCAACGTCGCCATTAGTTTGGGACTGGAGGTGGACCGGACCGTCCTGCTGGTCGACGCCGATCTGCGGGCGCCCCGTATCCACCGCCAATTCGGCCTGCCGGACGGGCCGGGATTGAGTGACTATCTCATCTCCGACATGCCCCTTGAGAATATTCTGATCCATCCCGGACTGGGCCGTTTTGTAATCCTGCCCGGTGGTGTGCCGATCCGGAATTCTTCCGAACTTCTGGGCTCGGAAAAAATGTTTCAACTGGTGCAGGAACTCAAGGGGCGATACCCCGCCCGCATCGTGATATTCGACTTGCCGCCTTTGCTTGCGGCCGCGGATGCCTTGGCTTTTGCGCCCCATGTTGACGCGGCCGTGCTGGTGATCGAGGAAGGCGGCACCCATCGCGAAGAAGTGCAACGTGCCGCCAACATGCTGGGTACGACACCGCTGATTGGCACCGTGCTCAACAAGTCGGTCCACGCGCAAGCCGAATCGAAAGGCGAAAACCCTGGCGGGTGGTTTGCGCGGCTGCGGCGCAGGGAGGCGTAGTCTTGTACGAATCCTTCTACCGACTGACGGCGAGGCCGTTCTCCATCGACCCGGACCCGAATTTCCTGTATTTCAGCCGGCGCCACAAGGTTGCATTGAACCTGCTGGAATACGGACTCTCACAGTTGGCCGGATTCAATGTCGTGACTGGGCCGATCGGCACCGGCAAGACGACCCTCATCAGGTACCTGCTTGCGCGCAATGGCGCGAACATGACAATCGGGCTGATTGCGAACATGCATGTTTCAACGGGCGGCATGCTTCCGAGAATCCTGCTCGCGTTCCGGCAGGCGATTGACAGTGCGTCGGATATCGAACACTTGCGGATTTTTACCCGGTTTCTGGAGCAGCAGGCTGCCGGACAGCACCGCGCGGTGCTGATTGTCGACGAGGCACAGAGCCTTTCGCTCGACGCGTTGGAGGAGTTGCGCATGTTGTCGAACTTGAATGCCGAACTGCCGGTTTTCCAGGTCATCCTGGCGGGTCAGCCAGCCCTCAAGGAAAAACTCTGCCGGCCGGAACTGGAACAGTTTGCCCAGCGCGTGGTGGTGGATTACGAATTGCAGCCGCTCGACAAGCCGGATACCGCCTGTTATATCGCCCATCGTACCCGTGTGGCAGGCCACCGGGGCGCACTGCTGTTCAACGCGGGCGCCTGCGATGCGGTGTATCACTACAGCGGCGGGGTTCCGCGGGTCATCAACATTCTGTGCGAAACCGCTCTGGTCTACGGTTTCAGCGATCGCAAACCGGGCATTGATGCGCAGGTGATTCATGAGGTCGCGGGCGACCGAAGGGACGGCGGCATCCTTCCCCTCAGAGGATTCGGCGCGCCGGTCAACTGAAAGAATGATTGCTACCGTGCCGGCTGGCATCCGGATGACGCGTCGCCGTTGGCTGACGCTGGGGGTGTTAGCGGTTTGCGCGTTGCTCGCCGCCGAAGGGATTGGCCGAGTGGCCGGCTTGCATCATCCGGTGCTGTACGAGGTAACCGGCTACGGCTACCGCGTGAAACCCGGTCAGGATATCCGCCGCTTCGGCAATCGCTACTTCAGCAATGCCTTCGGGCTTCGTTCCGAATCGACCACATCGCTACCCGGGCCGGGGGTACTGAGGATTCTGTGCCTGGGAGATTCCCTCACCAATGGCGGCGCGGTGACCGACCAGGCAGAAACTTATCCATATTTTCTCAATCAGCAATTGGGAACGGCGAAACGAAGCGTCGAGGTATTGAATGCCTCTGCCCCGGGATGGGCCATCGCAAACGAATTGGGGTGGTTGCAGGCCAACGGGACTTTCGGCGCCAGTGTGGTCATTCTCACCATGGGCGGCGCGGATTTGTACCAGCCGGCGGCGTCGTCAGAGATCGTCGGGCACCATCCCTCGTTTCCGTCAGACGCGCGATGGCTGGCGCTCCATGAACTGGGCGCGCGCTACCTCCTGCCGCGCCTGTTTCCGCAATCGCTGGCCGACCCGGGCACTGGCCAGCCAGCGGGAAACTCGTCCGTGCTCGATCACGTGGTGGAGCATGTCCTTGCCGTCGCTCGTTACGCCAGATCACACGACGCGACGCCGGTGATCCTGTACGTCGAGCGACCCGGGCAGGTGGATTTGTCGAATCTTCACATGCAGCATGCGAAGTCATTACTGTTCGCAGCCTTGGCCCGGGAAAATATTTCCGTCTTGAGTACACGCGAGGCTGTGGAGCAGGCGGGTGGCACGGCGTTGTTTCGCGATGGTTTGCATCCCAATGCGGAAGGCAATCGTGTGCTGGCGCTAACCGCGGCCAAATTGCTTGAGCGAATACTCGGGGACTTGCCGGCGGTCTCCCCTTGAACGAACCTGACTGCGGCGAGTGCGCGCTGTGATGACCGTCTGATCGCGCACCATTCCGGGATTCCATCCTGGGGGGTTTAACCTGAAGGAAGATTCTTTCAGTGGCCGGGATGGTTCCAGCCGGCATACTCGCAATGGTCAGGGAGTCCCATCGCCGAAACGCAACAGCGGAGGCCGTTGTCCGAGTTTGCGATAAATTGCCAACATCGGCCGTTGTTCCAGCGTCATGCGTGCTCGCCAGTAGTGGCCGCGCGCCAATGCGGCGGCAGATTCTTCTGCGACCCTCACAAGCGTCTGTTGTTCCGCCTTGTCCAGTTTTCCAAACCACTTCTCTTCCTGGGTGCGGGCCAGTTGTTCCGCCCATCGGACCTGGGCGGAAACCGTTGCCTGTTGCGCGGCGGGAATCCGGGTGTCCACTTTCAGGATCGCTGCGCCCCGGCTGGCGCGATAGGCCAGCAACTGGTATGGCAGCAAGTCGATATGAAGCCGATTGTTGAGCAGGCGAACCGGTGCATTGCCGGCAAGGCGCGCAAGCGTGGTCCCGGCCGGAAAAGTGAGATCGATCGAGACCGGATAACGTTCGCGATTGACTGCGTAAAAAATTCCGCCTTCGGGCGCGTCACGTTCCCAGACCGCGACCGGGTCGCGAGCATCCGCGCGCGGCTGGAAGGGTTCTGCCGGAAGATGCAGATATTCGGAAAGGAATTCGCGCAAGACCGGCTGTCCCAGCGAATAGCCATTGCCGCCATCGCCCATCAATTTGGTGTCGGTCTGCGCCAGTTCCACCGCAAAGCGTTCCAGGTGATGGCGCCCGGCAGGATTGGCGGCGCCGCTGGTCCAGGTCCGTTTGGTGTTGTCCGGGAATCCCAGGGCGCGGGGTGGTGCGACGGCGTCGGTGATCTCCAGATACGCGGCGCTGGTGAGGAAGGAAGCCGGGGCATCCGTTCGGGCAAGTGAGGCCGGGTATTCGGGGTCGACCAGTACGTCGCGAGAACGCTGGGTGTCGAGAGAATCCGCTTCGTTGCGACCGTAAGTGTGCATCGCATTGATCAGTTCGACGCCGGAAATGCCTCCCAGTATTCGGGGATCGATCCCGGCCCCGCGCAATGCCTCAAGCGGTGTCCCGGCAGAGTCCCAGCGGAAAAATGAAGAATAGACTTTCAGGTCCGGCCTCGCCTGTCGGACGCGATCGCGAATGCGTGCGTACAGTTGCGCGATTTTGCGGCAACGCCATTCGATCCATTGTTCCCGCGCATTGGCCATCAGCCAGCGATGACGCTGCGCGAAGCGGGACGATTCGCCCGCTTCACCCATCGGCACAGCGCTGCCGGTTTCCTTGCGGAACAGGCCAACGGTAAAGTCGTCATACCCCCAGTCCAGGGAATGAAAGTTGTTCAATGCCGGGTTCTTCCATTGCATCAGGCGCAGGTTCACGCCCAGCAGCGCGGAGGAGTCCCGGTAACGCTCTGCCAGTTCGCCGATCATGCCGACATACCAGTCCTGATTTGCCGGATAAAGAGGGTTATGCAAAGGCGGCAACCCGCCCGAAGTCTCGCCGTCTCTGGAAACCAGCAAATGCGGTTTCGGATCCAGTGAGGAGGAAACGATCCACGCCAGCTCGTCGGCCCGCGGATGCACTTCAGGGAGTATTTTCAGGTCGTGTTGTTCGGCGATCAACAACAGGCGCCGGAGCTTGTCGTCCCGTGGATGCGAAAAGGCCCGGTTGAAGATCGAGGGATACAAGGCAAATTCGTAAACTACCACCGTGGGGGCGAGGATCGTGGCGCCGGCATGGCGTGCCGCATTGGCCCAGCGGATGGCGGCCGCGGTGAAATCCCCGTCGAGAGCGCCGTACATGCTCAGAAAATTGCTGCCCTCTTCGTACCAGTTCAGAAACTGCCGGCCCGCAGTGGTCTGCGGAACAAGCGGCGCCATAGGTTCGTCGAGACGGTAGACGCGAATTTTCGACGCTGCTGCGCGGCGGCCGTCGTGGGCATTGAGAAAGGTGACTCGCGTGCCCGGCGCGCGCGGCCAGTACAACAGGGATTCGGTGTGTACGCCACTGGACAGGGAAAATTCGCCTCCGCTGTCCACACCGCCGGCCACCGGATACGAAAGCGGCGCTCCTTCGCGCAACGCAATTGCAAAGGTGCGCAGCTTGTCGTCCGGATAATCCACTTCGACGAGGTAAGGCTGTTGCGCGATGACGTTTTGCAGGCGGTAGGCAAACCAGCTCGGCTCCGGCAGCAGTTTGCGGATGGCATCGGAGGGTGCCCGCTGATAACGCGTAAATCCGTTGTCTCCCGATTCCCGATATTCGGCACCCGAGGCCGTTGACGCGATCCGCGTGGCCCCGCCGGCGAAATAATCGGGCGCGATGCGAACACAATCGATTTCTTCGACCAGCGTCTTGCCGGCAGGCCGGGAATTGGCATGGCCACCAGCCGGAGATGATCGGCGGGTATCGATGACTTCATAGGTCAGCCAGCGCACATCCGGATAGGGATGGTAGGCGCCATTTTCTCCGAATGAAACGGTAAACACGCCGGGTTCATCGCAAGCGAGCGCAACGTTGTGCTTCACCAGACCGATGGAGCGCGGGATTGGCACGGATTCCGTGTGACGCAACTTTCCGGTGGCATCCTTGAACCAGATATTCAATACGGTGGGAGTGCTGCGCCCTCCGGAAAACACTTCCAGCGGCGCACAGCCCTGCAAGCGATACACTCCGGCCGGATCGGACAACGCCGCCCGCATGGTTTTCGCGAGTGCCGTCGAGGACGGCGTAACCGTAAACGATTCAATGCGGGGGAACCCGGTCCAGAAATATCTTTGCAGACGAAGGGTGTGCCGGCCTGCGGTCAACCAGAAATTGCCGACCTTGTCTGCAGTGAGACTGTGGCCGCTGGTGCCGTAAACCGTTACCGGTGTCACCGTTGCGGGGGGCGGGGAATTCATCAGATATTCGACTTCCGCTCCACCGCCACTGACGGTGAGTTCATACCAGCCCGAACCTGGAACGTCGAAATCGTACTCCACCCATCCGGTGATGCCCCAATCGCCCTTGCCGCCACTCAGGGATCCACCGGTCTTGATTTTTCGCGCGTAGTCCGGGTGCGTGAGTGCACTGCGGTCGAAACTGGCAGCCTGCCGGGTGAGTGACCAGGTCGTCTGCGCCGATCCGCAAAGAGGCGTGAACGCAGTCGCGGCAAGCATCGTCGCCAACAGGGTCGAGAAGAAATTTTGTGAAATTAACATTAGGAAAGGGGACGGGTTCGGCGGCGATACGAACATCGCCGCCACACGGCAAGCAATTAGCACAGACGTATTGCAAGGCAATGAAAATCCCCGGACGGCGCCTGCCGGTATGGCCGGAGGCCGGTGAACAATCCTGTCATATTGACTGCCTATACTGCGCGCGATGTCAGACAGGGAACCGGGACAGGAGTCTGCGCGGACATTGAAGCGGCGCCTCCTGTCCGGGGGTGTCTGGACTGTCGCCACGAAGATTGTGGCCGGGGCGAGCGGCTTCGCCGTCAATGCCGTGCTGGCGCGGCTGCTTGCGCCCGAGGATCTGGGTGCCTACTTTCTGCTGGTGAGCGCGGCGTCGGTCGGCGCCATGATGTCCCAGCTCGGCATGCAGGTGGCACTGGTCAGGCTGGTTTCGGAGGCACTGGCGCAGGGTAACGGCGCCCGCGCCCGCGGTTACATCAGATCGGCTCTGTGCGTGGTCGCGGTCGCTGCCACCGGCCTGGGCGTACTGATGGCTTGGTCAGGTGGCGAGATGGCGCTGAGAATTTTTCATTCCGCCGCGCTGGCCGAGATTGCATGGCTCGGAGGTGCCTGGCTCGCCGGCCTCGCTGTCACGAACCTGGTCGCGGAAGCGTTTCGTGGTTTGCACGACTACCGCGTTGCCGGAGTGTTGAGTGGTGCCGGGTCGAATTTGCTGATGCTGGCCACGCTGGGTCTGATTGTCCCGATTTGGGATCGCGCCGGACTCCTGTTGGTGACTGGTTTGGGCGCCGCGGCCGTGATTCTCAGCGCCGTGGCCGGCCTGGTGATGCTTCGCCGCCGGACGTCGCATTTCGGGCCGGCGGACACGGTGTCGGTTCGCCAGATGCTGGCGGTAAGTCTGCCGCTGCTGGTGACGAGTCTGGCCATTTTTGTTTCCACCCACGCGGATCTCTGGATTCTCGGCATGTACCGGAGTCCGGACGAGGTGGGCATTTATGGCGCCGCAGTCCGGCTTGTGCAATTGGTGTTGATGCCGATGCTGATGATGAATGCCATTCTCGCGCCGGCGATTTCGGAGCAATTCAGCCAGGGACATCGGGTCAGGCTGGAGCGTTTGTTGCGCGGGAGCGCGGCACTGGCCGGACTGCCGGCGTTGGGTGCATTGATCGTGATCGGCCTTGCGGCCAGCCCATTGCTCGGATGGATATACGGAGATGCCTACCGGAGTGGCGCGACGGCGCTATTGTGGGTGAGCGCGGGACAGGTCGCGAATGTGCTGTGTGGCTCAGCGGCCGTGGTTCTGATGATGACCGGTCATCAACGTGCCGCAATGGTCATCAGCGTGCTCACCGGCGCGGGCCTGATTGCCGGAGGAATGCTGACCGTGGATCGCTACGGCATGAATGGCGTGGCGGCCGTGACGGGATTGATGACGGCGGCGCATGGCCTGCTCTGCGCAGTCTGGGTGAATCGGGTATTGGGCATCCGCACGTACTGCGACTGGCTTGGCATCGCTGACGTTGCCGCGCGAGTGCGCCTGGCGCTGCGCACCGGCGGCAACGATTCGGGATCGTAATCATGAAATTCATATTTCGGGACATTTCCAGATGCTGCTTGTTCGGAGAGTGACGCGCAGGTTGCGTCGTGAACTGGCGTTTGTCGGGCGCAGGCTGAAAAGCCCGCCTCTGCCGCGTCACGCGGACGGACGCATGCTCGTGCATATCGGTTGCGGGGAAATCGACAGCCCGGAATTCATCAATGTCGACGCCCAGCCCTATCCGCATGTGCATTACGTCAGAAACGACATTACCGATCTGTCCATGTTCGAAGCGCGCAGCGTGGACCTCATCTACATGTGCCACGTTCTGGAGCACGTGCATCGCAAGGAAATTTTCGACGTGCTGGCCGAATTCCGGCGGGTTTTGAAACCAGGGGGCGTATTGCGGATTTCGGTGCCGGATTTCGACCGCATCCTGACCATGTACGAGAGCACCGGCCGGGATCCGGACGGCATCATGTCGCCGCTGCTGGGCAGCCACTACAATGCTTACGATATTCACTATTGGGTGTTTACCGAACGTTCCTTGTCGGCGATCCTGCTCAAGGCGGGATTCAGCGCCGTCAGGCAGTGGGATCCGGGCCGCTGCGACCATCACGATTTCGAGGACTGGGCGGCGCGCAGCGTCGAGCGCGACGGCAAGTTGTTTTTTGTCAGTCTCAATCTGGAGGCGGTACGGTGAACGGGCTTGCGGCGCGTGTTTCCATCGTCACGATCTCCTTCAATCAGGGCAGATTCCTGGAGGAATGCATGGCGTCGGTGTTCTCGCAGACTGCTGATGACGTGGAATATATCGTGGTCGATCCGGGTTCCTCCGATTCCAGTCGCGCCGTGATCGCCGGCCATGCGGATCGGATTGACGCAAGAATCCTGGAGCCCGATGCCGGTCCGGCCGACGGTCTGCGCAAGGGATTTGCCACGGCAACCGGGGAAATCTTCGGATACATCAATGCGGATGATCGCCTGGCGCCGGGCGCGATTGCCTTCGTCCGGCAATTTTTCTCCGAACACCCGGACGTTGACGTGCTTTGCGGCGCCATCCGGATCATCGATCATCAGGGTCGCGCTTCGCGGCGGGCACGCACGTCGGATGCTTTCAACCTGGCGGACTATGCGGCGGGCACCTGCACCGTCGGACAGCAGGCGACTTTCTTTCGCCGCCGGGCGTATGAAAAGGCGGGCGGCTTCAATGCGGCGAACCGGATTTGCTGGGATGGCGAACTGCTGGTGGACATGGCACTCGCCGGGGCCCGCTTTGCGACCACACGGAAGATATTGGGCGATTTCCGGATTTACCCGGAATCCATCACTGGATCGAAACGCCACATGGACAAACTGCTGCGCGAACACGCGCGGATGGCGGAAAAAATCCGTTCGCACGGATTTCCGCTGTATTCGTCGGCGCAAGGCAGATTACGGCGCCTGTTGTACAAGGTGAATGTGGCGCGGCACATTCGCTATCTGCGGGCGATGTAGCCGGGACGAATTGTCCGCACCCCAGTCGCCCGTGTCGGCCCGGCGACCGGGCTTTCGGTGACGGGCCGCCGAGCGGGTACGCGTTCCAGCGCCAGACAGACGACACTCGCCGCGGCAAGCGCCAGGTGCAGTCGCAGCGGTGCTGCAAAGGCGCTCATCGCGATGTGCCACAGACCGTAAATCATGAAATAGGCCAGAAGCGGCGAGAGGCCATCCAGCGGCCTGCGCAGCGCCAGCCTGGGAAGTTCCCGGAGCAGGCAGAACCCCAACGCGACAAAAAATGCAATCGCCAGAATGCCGCCTTCCACCCATGCCTGCAACAGCATGGCGTGTGTGGCGGAACTGCTGTCCCCGGCTGTGAATCGGCGCGCCTGCTTGCCCGCCACTTCCTTCATCGCCTGCTCGTGCATGCGCTCGAAATCCCGGCTCCGGCTCCAGGACCCGTAACCGATGATGGGCGAATTCGCGATGGCTTTCAGGGCAAACACTTTGCCCACCGATCGCCCGATATCGGAGACATCCCGGCGGTCAGCCGAATAACGGGTCTCGCTGATTTTGAGTCCGGCATAGATGACAACAACGCTTGCAAGCAGGATCAGTGCAAGCTTTAACGGCCCTCCTCTAATCGGTTGATTCGGGCGGCGTGCTCGCATCCACACCAGTCCGGCAACGAAAAGGCAAACCAGGCTCTGGATGCGATAGTCGTAGTGCACACTGATCACCCCGACCGCAGCCAGAACTCCGGCGGCCCATCTCGGCGGCAGAAAATAGGCAAGGACGGCCGCAACCAGGGTGACCGGCTCTCCGTAACCGAATCCGTTGTGACTGAATTTCCACATCGAAATGGGGGTGTCCAAAACGAATCTCAGATACAGAACACGTCCGATGCCCATGCCGGCGACAAACCACCACAAATTCTGCTTGTGTGCCGCGACCAGCAGGGACAGGCAGACAAATCCCGTGATGACCAGTGCCATCCGGCCCCAGCCGCGCAAATACTGGGCGGACGGCGTTTCCCGAATGTAGTCGGTCAACATGTATCCGCACAAAGTTACAAGCATAGAGAGCAGCAGCAGCCAGAACACGTTCGATCCGAAGATGCGGCGGCCCTGCGGTCGCAGCAGGGCATACAAGCCCATCAGGGGCAACAGCAGTTCCGCGAGAGTCGCCTCGCCGATCACATTGATCTTGATGCTGTAGGTGGCCCCGATCAGGAAACACGCAAGTGCCGGAACCGTGGCGCGGATACGCAGCGTGCCGGCGGGATTGTCGCCCGCGGCCGGACGGAGCATCGTCGGGCGTCCCTGACGCCATCCCTGGCCGAGTGTGGACGCGGCGCTCATCGTCCGGATGCGGCGGACAGTTCGGAAGCCGGCATGCCTTCCAGGCTTTTCAGCGCCGATGGGGAGCGCTTCTTCAGGCGCGCCTGACGGAAACGGTCGATCGGGGTGTCGATGCATTTGTAAAGTGCGATCGCGGCCAGGATCGCGCAAGCGACCACCATGACCCGAGCGATACCCGATGTCACATCGGAAAAAGCAAGTCCCGCCACCCAGATCACCAGAAAATGGCTGACGTATAAGGGATAGGACAGTTCACCGATCTGACGATCCACGCGCCAGTTTCTGGTCGCAGCGAACAAGGCCGGTATGCCCGCGGCGAGCAGTGCAAACATGGGTATTCGCAGCCAGCGGTGAATGGGCATGCCCGGCTGCCAGGATTCCATGGTATCCGCCAGTCCCAGTGCGCCGCCAAGTGCAAGCAAGGCGAACATCCACGGCAACACCCGGGCGCGCGACGGAAAATCCGCGCGGTAGGCCAACACGCCGGCGAGGAAAAATGCCAGTTCGCTGGGGAAAAAACGGTAGGACCAGGGGTCGCCCTGCCATCCCCATTGCCAGGCCAGCACAATGCGGAAAATGAAACTTGCGGCAATGATTCCAACAATGGCAGAAGTGCGCAAACGCACCAGCCAGGGGGCCAGAAGATAAAAATAGATTTCGACGCTCAGCGACCACGCCGGTGGCACGAACAGCAGCCTGTGCAGGCTTGCCGGGTCGTTCTGGAAATCCGGGGTGAAACCGAAGCCCGCCTCCGGAGACCAGTGGAAAAAGTGATACAGGTCCTGTCCAAGCAGGGTCATCTGGCTGAACGCATGCAGGATCAGGGGAATGATTCCGGCGCCCAACCCTGCGAGTTGTTGCGCACTGTCCAGCGGTGGCAGGACGGTTTTCCCCAAGCCGGACAGGGCTATCCCCAGGCAAAACGTCAGGACGAGCATCAGCAAATAGGAAGGCAGCAATCTGAGCAGGCGATTCGAGACAAATTCAAAATAAGTCGCCTGCGACCTTGAATATTTTTCGCTCAGAACCATCGCCATGTAAAAACCGGAAATCACGAAGAAACAGTGCACCGCCGTTGCGCCCGAGACGATACTGAACCCGATGGGAAGGCCGGCGTGGGCATTGAACACGGCAAAGGCCAGCAGAAATCTCAGAATGCCCATGAAAACGGAAAATGCGGAAACTCGAACAATGCCGATTCTAGGCGGACCATCTGGTCATTATTGTGACGGGCACGGGCAGAAGCGGAGAGCTGATCGGCGAAGGTTTGCCCCGCGTGCTGCATGACCAACCGAGAACAGTCTATTTGTCAAAAAAGGCACAGCAGCTTCGGATGTAGGTGCCGCGCCTCAAGGTCAAAGAAATCAGGAACGTACGTTCGTCTCAAGCGTCACCGGTTTGGCGAATGTGATGTGCAGGTTCAAGCCTTCGAATCTCTCTTTGTTGCCTGTGACCTGTGGCGGAATGCCCGTGTTTTGGATCCATTTTGGTTTGGTGACAATCATGTTTCATTGAGAATGAGCCGTAAGCACCGGGGGCGGCGGCCGTCTTCGGTCTAAGACTGTCATGCGGGGACCTTATGCTGCACCTCCGATCACGGAGGGAAGAGCGTGTTGCGCGTTGCAATTGTCAGCATCAATTACGCGCCGGAGCCCACCGGGATTCCGGTTTACAACACCGGTCTGGCAGAGTTTCTCGTGCAGCAAGGGCACGACGTCACCGTTTATACCGGATTTGCCTACTATCCCCGCTGGGCAAAAGGGCCGCAGGACCGGGGCCGCCTGTACCGCGAGGAACAACTCAACGGGGTCAAGATCCGGCGTCACTATGTTTACGTCCCGGTCCGTCCGTCTGCGGCAAGGCGGATGATTCACGAACTGAGTTTTGTCGTCTCCTCCATGCTGGGATATCTGTTCGGTCCGCGCGCGGATCTCACCATCATCGTGTCGCCACCCCTGTTCATCGGCATGCCCATCGCGATCATCGCCCGATGCAAGCGTAGTCGTACCGTACTGCATGTGCAGGACTTGCAGCCGGACGCTGCCATCGATCTGGGGATGCTCCGGCCAGGTTGGATGACCCGTTTTTTCTTCGGCATCGAGCGGCTCACCTATCGCCTGGTGGACCGGGTCTCCACCATCAGTCATGGGATGCAGGCGAAAATTTCCGGAAAGGGCGTGCCGGGCGAAAAATTGTTGTTATTCCGCAATTGGGCGCAGGAAGATCTGATCTCGCCGCGTGGCTCGAATACGCGCTACCGCCGCGATTGGGGCCTGGAAGGAAAATTTGTCGCCCTGTACTCGGGGAATATGGGGGTCAAACAGGGATTGTCGAGTTTGCTGGAGGCGGCGGCGGCGTTGAAACATCAGGCCGATATTGTGCTGGTCATTGTCGGCGACGGTGGTGAGAAACCGGCCTTGTTGCGTGAGGCCGCGGACTTGGGCCTGACCAACGTTCAGTTTCATCCGCTGCAGCCGATGAGCGACCTGTGCGAATTGCTTGCGACTGCGGACATCATGCTGGTGCCGCAAAAGCCGGGCGTCAAAGACATCGTGCTGCCTTCCAAATTGTGCAATCTGCTTGCCAGCGGTCGACCGGTGATTGCCGCTGCTGTGCCCGGTACCGAGCTTGCCAGAATTGTGGAGGATTCCGGTTGCGGGGTGCTGGTGACCCCGGGGGACGGTCAGGAATTGGCGGAGAAAATCGGCAACCTCAGGCAGGCGCTTGCCCTTCGCGAGCGCATGGGCCGCAGCGGCCGCCGATACATGGAAGAGCGCCTGAGCAGCCCGGTCATTCTCGGAAATTTCCTCGCTACGATGGAGCTGCTGGTGTCGAAACGGGCCGGTTGATCGACTTCAATAATCCTTGGGAGGAAAATTCTTGCGTCCGACAAACAGGTAATACGGTGCCTTGATCCCCGGCAGATATGGCAGGGCGGCGCGATGTTCGCTCAGGTGCCGGGTGTCGAGACGGGCTTGCAGGTAGGGAAGGTGTTCGTCCGAAAGAAGCACACCGTCATGCCGGAACCACGAACGCCACAGGGTCCGGCTCAGCCAGCCATGACGAATCATGCCCGGCGCAGGTCGCGCCTTCGACACGTAGAAGTCCACAATGCCAAGTGTGCCACCGGGGCGCAGCATCGCGATGGCGTTGTCGATGGCCCGCCGCCAGTCGGGGATCATCGTCAGTGCATAGGAAAAATAAACGCAATCGACAGGTTGGTCGGGTCGGTGATGGGTGGCGTCGCCTCGCGTCAGTCGCACCTTGGGCAGGGCCGCCGTGCGTGCAGCAGCGATGTCCAGCAAGGGTTGGCAAAGATCGACCAGTTCGAGGCTGCCGATGCCATCGAGGCGTGGACCGAAGAAGTCCACATTGCGGCCGGTGCCACCGCCGAGTTCTACGATTCGATCCCCGGCTTCGGTTGGAAGCAAACGAATGAGTTCCTGACGCCCATGCAGGAGGCGTTCGCGAAAGTCGTCGTAACGCGCGGCCTGCGGACCATAAAATCTCTGCAGGCGCTCGCCATGCGTTCCCCGGCGAGGCAGGCCGCACAGCAAGGACAGCAGGACGCGCGCATCGGCAATCAATGGCATGACGGAATGCGACTCTGAACGGACATCATGCGCGAATGTCGGCGATGTGAAACCCGGCGTAGGTGTGCACCCGGTCCTGGCGCTGAAGCGTGTCTGCCAGTTGCTTGTGAAAATGCAGTGCATCGAAGAGGGGCTTTCGCCGGCCACCGCTGTTCACTGCAATGCTTTGGAGATAGGTGGGCGTGGCATGTGCGCTGCGCATGATCACCCGCGCGCCGTTTGTCGCGTGATCGAGGATCGCGTTCCACTCTTCAGCCAGTGCCTGCGGATGATAGGAACTCATCCAGTCCATGTGGTCGAGCAGCACGTATTTTGAGACCTTGTCCTGCGTCTGGTGCAGAAACTGGGTCACAGTAGCGTTGTGGATGGAAATGCGATCGACAAGGCCGTCTTTCAGTGCCTCGAAATTGTGTTTCTTCAGATACTCCGGACAGTTTTGCAGGGAATAACGGCCGCGCAGGTACAGCGACCAGAAATAATTTGTCCAGAGCGGCAAATGCAAAACGACGTATTCGATCGCCTCGCGCACGAAACCGCCAATTCCGCCGACGTGCTGTCGTTCGACCTCCTTGCGTTGCGGATGCGGCACGCCCAGCATGCTCATGGTGATCTGACGGGAAAGTGTCCATCGCACGGAACGGGTCCACAGGGCTGGCGCCACGCGAGACTCGTAAATCGCCCGCTGCTCGTCAAGTGTGCGCGCGTCCAGCAATGCTTCGATACCATCCCGCAGCCTTGGTTTGAGCGCCAAATAACCGCGAAATGCGCGCGCCACAATTCCGGAGAGGCCATGGAAGTAGAATGAATTGCGATCGTCTGGCTGCATGAACCACTGCCTGCGACGATCCCAGTACTCACGGACGAAGGGGGACAATTCCGGGCGCAGTGAATCTCGATAGATTTCGTCGAACCAGGGGTGCCGTCCCACGCCGAACAGAAGAAAGAAGTCGTCGAACCCGAGCCGGCGGATGCCGGCGGCCTTGAGTTCAAGCAGTGCGTTCTGACGCGGATTCGCGTCCACGGCGAAAACGTGATGCGGAGACATCAGCGCGTAGTCGAGGACATTGCAACCTGCGCTGGTGATCACCAGGATGTTGTCGGAAGGTTCAATGTTCAAAGCCTGCCGGTCCACGGCAGGGTCTTCCCAGCAGGTGTTGTAGACAAGCGACCTGGCATAGATCGCATTGAAGAGTGTTTGATCGAAATGATCGGAAAAGCTGAGAGTTTTCTTCAGGGCGGGCTTTCCGGAGATCGTCTGGCGAAACTGTCGAATGGCAATAGATGCGCGAAATTAGCGCCAGAATGTGAAGAGGCGGTTAAAGGGATGTTCCAAATTCATGACATTTGGCGTCATCGTGGCAATGCCTGATTGTTCGTTTCCGATCGGCGCAGTGGTGTCAATGGAGTATCGGGCTGGCTTGCCGGCCACACGTTTCTGTGGAACAGCGGGTGACAGCCACGATCTGTCGGAGTGAAGAGTCTTGGCCAGAATGTTTGCAGACGATGACTTTTCATTGGTTTCGATGGGGGCCAGGCGCAATGGAAAATGGCAGCCTGCCGGGCGCGGGCCGGCGATCGGGCGTGCTCCTTATCGCCATCCGTCCAAAGAACGGGCGCGAAACAAATCGATCAGTGCGGACAATTGTGCCGGAGTGAATACCGGGCGTTCCAGCGCATCAACGTTGTCTCGGATATGCGCGGGTTCGAACATCGAACACAGGACCGGGTGGCCGGCAGCCAGAAAATAAGCTCCTTCCAGGAGCAGCCTCGCGGTGGCGGCCGGAGTCGAAATTTGCTGAGCGATGTCGGCCAAGACCGAGGGCAATGCAGTGGCGGCCAGTATTTGCCGAAAATCGGCGGGTGCGCCCGCTGATCCGAAGGGGCTGTGATAAATCGTGGAAATACCGCTGTGGGAGTCTTCTGCAGCACGACCCGGGTGAATCAAGTCCCGTCCGCATTGGATGATCATTGGCTTCACCGGCAGACTTGCGCACAACGGTGAAATCCATTCCGGACGGGTGGCAATCCCCCATGCTTTGATTCGGCCGATTTTCACCAGGTCCTGCAGATAGCCCAGCATTTCATCGCGCAATTCGTCGGTCGGCGAGCAGTCGTGAAGTAACAATATGTCGGCGTAGTCGGTACGTAGCTGGCGCAGGCTCTCTTCGACGCTGGTTCTGGCATCGGCAAGCCCATAGTGTCCGGCGACGAGTGTTTTGCCCGAGATCGCGCGCACGGTGGCACGCGCGTAGGGAATGTGCCGCGCAATCTGCCGGACTGCCGGCTTCAGCCAACGCAATCCGCGTGCCCTGGCGGAGGTGCGAATGCCGAATTTGGTGGCGATCGTGATCCGATCGCGCTTGCCGGCCGCGAATGCGCCCAGAACGGCTTCGGCGTCCCCATACCCATACGAGCGGGCGACGTCGAAGTGGGTCACACCCAGATCAAATGCAGTTTCCATTGCCCTGAGTGCAGCAGCGCGGCCGACGCGGCCCATGACCGGCGCACACCCGAAGGCGAGCCGGGAAAGGGTCAGTCCTGTGCCGGCAATGCGGGTGGTTTGCATGATTCAGCGCGCCAGATCGCCCAGGTGCCGCGCCAGTCGGATCGACAGCGCGAGAACGCTTAGTGTTGGATTGGCTTGACCCGAGGTCGGGAAAACCGAACTGCTTGAGACATAAAGATTGTGAATGCCATGGACTTTGCAATTGGCATCCACAACGCCATGCCGCGGATCAACGGACATTCGCGTGCTGCCGATTTGATGAAAACCGTCGCGGGCCTGGCTCGATACGGCTGCCTGCAAGTCCGCAAACCGGTAGTCCAGGCGGCCGCATCCCTGCGCGCGCAAATGCGCGTCCAGCAAGTGATGGGTCCGGACCACGCTGTCGGCATCTGCTGCGCAGAATTTCAAGTCGGCGATCGGGCGCCGGATGCCGAGCGCATCGGTTTCGTCGCCCAAATAGATCCGGCTGTCTTCCGAAGGCTTCTGCTCGGCATGAAAGTGAAGGGCGTAGACGTTACGCCGGCTATGAACAAAAAATCCCGGAACACGACGGTTTGAAACATAACGCCGATACGCGAACATCGGTGCAAAAGCCGCAACCGATGGCAGGTCGCGAAGGATGTTCAGGTAATGCGGGAGAACCGGCGCATGGCCCGCGCCGCCGACGGCGGCGGCGACAATCGCTTCGGGCGCCAGCCTGCGGCCCAATAGCGGAGTGCGCAGCGCCAGAAACGCCAGGGACAAAATGCCGTTGCGGTGATCCGGGTCGGGAAGGCGCGGATTGTCGAGCCACAATGCGCAATTGAGGAGGCGGTGCGCATGCTGTTGCGCCGCGGAAATCGTAAAGCGCTTGCGGCAATAGGTGCCCCGGGCGTCACGCTCGAATTCGTACAATGTGCGACCGGGATCGGACGTAAAGCGAATATCGGCAATTTTTCCGGAAAGGTGTCCCATGTAGAACCGTCCCAGCTTGCCGCCGAGATTTCCCATGCCCTCGGGATGCACCCGATTGGACGCAAGCAACAATCGAGTGGTGGCGATGCCGCCGGCTGCCAGCGCATACCACCGCGCAGCGGCAGAGAGTCGTTTTCCGCCGAGTGTGGCGAGGCTCAGGGAATCGACCGCCTCGGAGTTGCCCTGACATTCAATGGAAGTGCAGGTCGCATTCAGCAGGCAGGTGATTCGGGGGTGCGCAGCGAGCGCGGCATGGTAGCGCTTGCCGAAATTGGCCGGCGAACTCCAGCGTTCCAGTTGCGAAGAGATGACAGGGCCATCAGACAGGCCCGGAACGATGGTGGGTTGCCCGCCTGGTATGGCGGAAATCGAATTGAAGTCGGCCGGTCCGCACCCCGCGTATTCGCAGGCCTGCGGATAGTGAGCAGCCATTTCGGCAAATTCGATGGGCCACTGTGCATCGGGAACGTGCTGACGAGGCTGGAAATCGACCTCATCGAGCGGAACACAGCGCCCACCCCAGAGCACCGAAGTGCCGCCCAGCTGGCGGCGAGTCGCCAGTGACATGGGTGCATGCCGGGCTGCGTCAAGAATCCTGGCTTCACCAAGATTCTGTGCCCCGGAATCGAATTTGGCGCCGCCGCTTTCGATCAGCAATACGTGCAGGCCGGACTTGGCCAACTCGAGGGCGAGCACGATGCCCGCCGGCCCGGCTCCGACCACGCAGACATCGGCGCGCAACGGAGCCGGGGGGGCGAGCTTGCTTGCATCAACGAACATCAGGCGGCGTCAACGTTCGGGAAGTATTGGGGAAAACCCAGGGAGCTTTTCGGCGGGTTCAGGATTCCAGGGTCCGCGATTGGGCAGTTGGCCGCGAAAAACGGTCGTTCGCATCCTGCAATTCCTGTGTCTTGAGCACAATCATGGTTTCGTAAATGCTTTGCAGAGTCGCGTAGGTGAGTCCGGCGCGGCCGTCCAGCATGCCCATGCGGAAAAAATAAACGAGCAGGAATTTCAGCAATGGACGGGCCGGCAGGCGATAAAACAGCTCCTTCTGATGAAACCGGCGTTCGTTGAAGTCCTTGTTGAAAAATGCCTGGACGACGGAAAAACGGGGTTGGGAGTGACGGGTCTCGACGATATGCCGGGCCTCCATCGTGGAATAGGTATTGTGTTTCGCCAGCCAGTGCGACATGCCCTTGGAAAACGGAAAGTGGTCGAACGGCTCGTGCAGATTCTGGATGACTCCGTCCACGACAAGAATTTCGTTGACGGCACGCTCGTAACGAACAAGATGGGGACGCGCGAGCCGGATATACCAGGGCGACAGCTGACTGCGTTTGAGCCATGTATTGCCGAGATAATCGCGGCGGCGCAGGCGAAATGCGGCAACGGTGTGCGCAGCCGCCGAAACCTTTTCCTGCATTTCGGCGCGCAAGGCATCGGGCACGCGTTCATCGGCATCCAGGGTCAGAACCCAGGGATACTTGAAGGTCAATCCGTGCAAGGCGGCGTTTCTCTGCGACGCATAGTTATCGAATGCGCGCGTCGTTACGCGGGCTCCGTGGCTCTGCGCGACGGCGGCCGTGCCGTCGTCGGAAAGGGAATCGAAAACGTGGACATCATCGGACCAGGCGACCGAATGCAGGCAGCCGGGCAGATCGTGCTCCTCATTGCGAGTCAGGATCAAGACTGAAATCATGTCCATTGCCTTCCCCGGATCCACCGGAATCCGCTGGCTGTCGACAGCCGTCCGGTCTGCGACGCGCGCAAGTTTGCGGTCCAATCAGGACACATGCCGTTCATGCTCTGTATTTTTGGAGGCATACAGGGTGATCATCATTCCGACGCGGGCAAGATCCATGGCGCGGGCGGCGATGTGCAACAGGCCGTGGGCAGCCGTCGCGACAGGTGCGCCGAATCTGCCCAGCCGATTCCGCAATGCGCCCGGCGGGATTCTGGTGACATGCTGCACGCGGCGTACGGTGAAGCCACAATGGGTCAGCAGACGTTCGAGGTTGTGCGGGTCAAAATAGTTCAGGTGTGCCGGTGGTGTCACGAACGGGTCTTTCTCCTGCAGCACGCGGCGGATCAGACTCCCAAAATTCGGCAGGGCGATCACGATCAGTCCATCGTCACACAAGAGATGATTGGCCTTGGTCAACCATGCCCGCACGTCCAGCGCGTGTTCCAGAATCTGGCTCATCAGAACGACGGAAAATTGTCCCGGCTTTGCGACGAATTGCTCGAACGGGACGTCAAGCGCGTCGATGCCCGCAATCGAACGGGCGATCGATCGTTCCGCGGAGGCAAGCTCTATTGCCGAAACGTTGAACCCGGCCGCGGCGGCTTCGCGGGCATAAAATCCGTATCCGCAACCCACATCCAGAAATTCGGCTGGCCGGGCCGCCAGCGGCGGGAGCAGGCTGTGGATGGATCGCAGCATGCGACGCGCGTCGAGCGTGGAATTGGGAAAAGCAGCTTCGCCCTGCAGGACGGATTCGAGGCTGGCGCCCGCATCGGGCGCGTCGCGGCGATGTCCACTGGTGGCATAAAACCGCATCAGGAAATCCAGCCCGGGCCTGGGATTGACGAAAGCGAATCCGCACGCCGTGCAGCGGTCCATGGCAAAACGCCCCGCCGGCGTGTCCTTGGTCCGCCAGCGCGAGACGGGCGCGTCGCAGATGGAACAGGACTGCAACGTCATTGCCGGATGGTTCGGCATGCCTGCGCCGGGTCCGTTTATTACGGAAGTACCCATGTCAGTTTTCGCCGTGTATTTTTTTCCGCTGTCCGATCCTTCGCGCCGGCGCCCCGGCGTTGACTGACCAGGCTTCCAGATCTCGCGTGGCGATCGATCCCAGGCCCAGGACCGCGCCCTCGCCGACCGTAATGCCCATCGTGACCACCGCGCGGGCACCGATCCAGGCGTAACGGCCCACGGTGATTGGCGCCCAGATCATCGGAAACGCCGGATCGTTGTAATCATGCGTCGCGCCGCACAGATAGGCCTGCTGGGAAATAATGGCGTGCGAGCCCAGTTTGACGAGTGCGGGATTGTAGATTTCCGCGTCGTCGGCAATGCTCACGGTATCTTCGCAAACCAGATTCCATGGGGCCCAGATTTTCGCCCGTGGATAGATGCGGCTGTGGGGACCGAGCCGCGCGCCAAAGGCGCTCAACACCCATGCGCGCCAGGCGTGCAGAGGACGCGGCGACGGCCGAAACAGCAGCGCACAGGCGATGCCCCAGATCAGCCGGGCAAGACGGTTCGTCGAACGCGTGTTTGGACGCAGGTAGGGATCGCGCAACCGCGAGGCGTCCGTTGGCTTCATCACGTGTAGGCGGCACGCGCCAGAAGACCGCTGATTTTTTCGGCAGCCAATCCGGTTTCGAACCGCGTCAGAAAACAGTGCCGCGCTCGTTCCCCCATGTTCTTGCGCTCCGTGGCGGAAAGTTCGAGCCAGCCGCGCAGAAGTTTCTCGGTGCCCGCCAGGGTGTCCGCTTCGAACAGGCCGGCGCCATCGCTGGCGATTTCTCGCCAGATCTGCACCTGTTTCGAAATCAGTACCGGCCGGCCGCACGCCAGGGCTTCTGCCACCGCAATGCCGAAATTCTCCTGGTGGGAAGGCAGCAGGAAGGCTTCGGCATTTTGAAACGCCCCCCATTTCAGGTCACCTTCCAGCATCCCGGTCCAGGTGATGCGATCGCCGATTCCAAGCGCATCAGCGCGATTTCGCAGCGTCTTGCCCCAGTTGTCATGACAGGGACCGGCCATGACCAGGTGAATGTCCGGGTAATCGGCGGCAGCGCGCGCAAACGCCGCAATCAACAGGTCGCAACCCTTCTTGGGGTGTATGCGTCCAAGAAACAGAAGGCTGCGTTTTCCATGCAAGTGAGGATGGGCGGCCAGAAACGCCTCCTGTTGCGCTTTGACCTCGCCGCCCGGCGTGGCGACCGGCTGCGTGCCGACCCACTCGCGGCAGTTATACAGCCAGAAAGAATCTCGCGCGCGCAGCCGTTCCTCTTCGCAGGTAAACAGCACCGCGGTTGCATCTTTCAGGACCCGGTATTCGGTCCAGGGCCAGAACAGCCACTTTTTCAAGTGCTTGAACGGATACGCTTGTTTGAACCAGGGATCGAGCATCCCATGCGGCATCACCAGATAGGGAACATCGGCACGACGCAACGCGCGCCAGCAACCCACACTGATATAACGCCACAAACCATGCACCACAACGCAGTCGAACTCTTTCGCGTGCAAGTGCAACCAGGGTGTGAGCTTGGGCGAATAGCCCAACCATCCGCCCGGCCCGAGCGAGGTAAACGGAATCGGAAGATCCGCCAGGAAAGCTGCGGAAGGTGAATCGATGCTCAGCAGGTGGTGTTGATGGCGTCCCTGCGTCGCCGCGGCCAATTGCTTGATTCCCGCGATCGGACCGCCATGAACCGGGTCGGCCGACTGTATGGCATGCAGGATTTTCATGGATCAAACCGTTGGTCGGGTGAAGTGAACCGCACGCCGGACAATCGCCGCAGCCATGCGCTGAGGCTGGCATTTTCACCATCGATTGTTGCCGTTCAGTGACCGCGGACCTTGCGCCTGATTGCTTTGGAGTCCCCATCATCTGGAATGCTCCTCAAGATTGCCTGTGCCGGTCACACCAGGGTCCGCTCCACAAAACCGTCACACTCGACTGGTACCTTGCGCGCAATTCGATCCGAGGCAGCTTGTTTTGCCGGACGAAATATTTTCGCGAATCTCACTCAGTTGCGTGGATAGTTCCGAGTCTCCACGCCGTCGCCACGGTAATTGAAAAATCAGTCGTGTCCCGCCGATGCATCCTCAAATTCTGTCTGCGCCCGAAACCGTCTTCCGCGAACCGAATCTCGCCTGGGTGTGTTTCGTGGCAGCGCTGGCGATGCTGGTCGTTGCTTTTACCGGAGTGTTTTCCAGTCTGGTCAATTTCTGGGCTACGCAGGAAGAGTACAGCTTCGGTTATCTGATCCCCTTCATTTCGGCGTTTCTGGTCTGGCAGAAAAAAGATTTGTTGGAGCAACTGGAATTCGACGGGGCCTGGCCGGGATTCGCGATGGTGGCGTTGAGTCTGGGACTCTTCGCCTTCGGCGAAATCAGCACCCTGGGGACGGTCAGCCAGTACGGCTTGTTGCTGGCCATCGCCGGCCTGGTCATGGCCTACACCGGAGTCCCCGGATTCCGCGTGATTCTGGTGCCGGTGTGTGTCCTGATTTTCATGGTGCCATTGCCGAATTATTTCTTGCGCGAAATTTCCCAGGCCCTGCAATTGTTGTCATCCGGGATTGGCGTGGCGGTGATCCGCCTGTTCGACATCAGCGTCCATCTCGAAGGAAACGTCATTGACCTGGGCAGCATGAAACTGCAGGTGGTGGAGGCTTGCAGCGGATTGCGTTACCTGTTTCCGCTCATGACCCTGGGGTTCATTGCCGCCTATTTCTTCAAGGAAAAATTCTGGAAGCGCGTGGTGCTTTTTGTTTCGACCGTCCCGGTGACGATTCTGATGAACAGTCTTCGCATTGGACTGATCGGCATCGCGGTCGAATTTGGCGGGAAGGCCATGGCAGAAGGATTCCTGCACGACTTCGAGGGCTGGGCGGTATTCATGGCCTGCACCGGCGTGTTGATCGTCGAAATGTGGCTGTTGTCGCGCTGGAGCGTTCCGCGCCGCCCGCTTCGAGAGGTATTCGGTCTCGAATTTCCGGCGCCTTCTCCCGTGGGTGTCCCGCGTAACACCAGGCGGCTGCCGTATCCGTTCCTGTCTGCTGTCGCTTTCGTGGTGGCGGTGGCCACGATATTCCTTCTACTTCCCAAACCGGTCCACCACGCGCCGGCGCGCAAGGAGTTCGCGGAGTTTCCGCTGGAATTGTGCACGTGGACGGGCCGCGCGGATCGGATCGATCCAATATTTCTCGAGCAATTGATGCTGTCGGATTACCTGCTGGTCGATTACGTGCAGGAAGCCAGGCGGCCTGTGAATTTTTACGTGTCCTGGTACAACTCCCAGGCAGACGGGAATTCCGCACATTCTCCAAAAGCCTGCATTCCCGGCGATGGTTGGGAA
This sequence comes from Burkholderiales bacterium, assembly GCA_046155535.1. GTDB lineage: Bacteria > Pseudomonadota > Gammaproteobacteria > Burkholderiales > JACQAP01 > JACQAP01. The sequence goes on along the minus strand of JBJXFN010000196.1, from coordinate 401 downwards.
ATCTCGGACTTCTCCAAGGCGCAACTACAGTCGGTTCAGTTTGCGGGCAGACCGCTGGAAGTTAACCGGGTTGTCATACAAAAAGGCGAACATCGGCAACTGGTCTATTACTGGTTTCAGCAGCGTGGTCGCGTCGTGACCGGAGAATATGCAGTGAAGCTTCATATTTTCTGGGATGCCATGACCCGTCGTCGCAGCGACGGAGCAATGGTGCGCCTGGTGACGCAAGTGGGTGCCGGCGAACAATTGGTGCAGGCCGAACAAAGGCTCGAATCGTTTGCGGCGCGCGCGGTGCCGGAACTCGCGCCCTATGTTCCCGATTAGCGTCTTCAGGCGAGAGCGCCCGGTGAATTTGTGATATTTCCCTTTGCATTGGTGACCGCGCTGGTAATCAGCATGGC
>JBJXFN010000189.1:0-3475 GCA_046155535.1 Burkholderiales bacterium | reverse complement strand
AGACATCTTCGATTACATTGAGGTGTTCTACAATTCCCGGCGCCGACATTCGACGCTCGGGCAAGTCAGCCCCATGGAGTTTGAACGTACTCATGCGGGCTTAGCGTAGTGTCCGGAGAACCGGGGGAATTCCATCCAAGAATTCCAGCAACGCCTTGCAGGCTCTGGCGGGCTTCCTCAGGTATGAACTCGACGCGGGCCCTGCTGAGGACTACACCTGCCGCGTTCTGGAAAAGGGGGCACGAATAAAGCCCTTCCTGAATCGCCTGGACACACGAAAGTTGCGTGCCGACTGCGAAGCAGAACTGACTGCTTTGGTAACGAAGAATCCCAAGCTGTTCTCGGGGATTGATGCACAGGGCATCTGCGCGCCCGAGACAAAAATTGAGCAGAAGAAAAAGGACCTGCTCAAGGCGATTGGCGCCAAGAGGAAATGCGAGGACGGTTAGAGGTCTTACCCCACGATCTTCGCGATCGCTGCTCTGAGCTGTTGCTGATCGTCTTCCTTTAGCCGCCCGAGCCGCTTGATGACGAGGGTGTGCTCAATGGTGGCGATGACCGGCTTGATGGCCGAGGGTTTCAAGAGGCCGGCGGCCTGCCAGTCCTTCACCTGCACATCGCCCACGCCCTGAGTGGACCTCATCTGACTGGTCACGGCCATGATGATCAGATCGCGCCGGGCCTGGTGGTAAGCCTCGCTGGAGACCACCACCGCGGGGCGCTGCTTGGCGGCCGATTGATCGGTAAACGGAAAAGCAACCAAAACGATGTCGCCGAAGCTATAGCTGGTCGTAGGCGGCATCGTCTTCGTTGTCCCAGACGCGGCCGAAGGCGGCTTCCGAGGACTTCATCGCGGCGCCGGTGAGTCCGCGCGCCTCGTCCCGGCTTTGCAGGAAGTCCACAAAGTCCTCCACCTCCGCAATGCGCTCCGGCGGCAGGCGCTTGAGTTTCTCGATGAGTGCTTGTTCGTGCTGGCGGGTCATATTCATTCCCCTTCAATTGCTCCGAATTATCTACTTGTTTCGTTTCCATTACAAAGGCTTGCATTTCTTCTGGCGCGCGGCAGAAAATGCGCCTCCAGGCAAAAATTGCGAATCGACGGAGGTGTGTCTTCGTTTTAGCTGCGCAAGTGGATGTTGCCTCTAGAGAAATCGCCTTCCTCTACGACGAAACGGTGTCGGGCGCTTCTGTTTACAACTACTTCAGGGATTACTCGCCCGACCTCGGCAGATGTTGATTTTCGCGTCGATTTGACCCACCTTTTCGATTTGAGTTGACCCGTGCAGAGGTTTAGCAGGCCGTGGAAAATCAAGCCCCCACGACGATCGATGTGGATCAGTGCTGCGAGAAAAAATGGGTCAAATCGACGCGAAAAAAAACACCATGCCGGCGATGTCCTGCAGTGACTTGCATCCGCCGAGCCCCAGGATCGAAATAACCAGCGTGACGAGCGTGAAGGGCCTGAAAACAAGTTGCGGATGCATGCGTGGAATCTTTTCCGTGGGTTTCCCCGCATGCTAGCGCAAATCCGGCCGGGCCAATGTCCCTGTCTGTTTGCCGCCGCTAATGCCGGCTTTCTGCCGGCAGGTTCTTGTATCCCTGATAGGCGGGGATGACCACCGCTGCGACCAATGCGATCAACAAAGGCAGGACGATCGCACGTGTTACATCGCTCCCGCTGTTGGGCGGCGGCTCCGGGCCGAAGCGGTTTTCGCCGTCAGTGCCGGGGATGATCCAGAAAGCAATATTGACTGGCGGAATGAACAGCAACAGCGCCAGCCAGCCGCTTGCATTCAAATCGTGCGCGCGCTGGATGGTAAGGAGCGTTAGCAGCAGGGCCAGCACGACTCCGGCAATGGACAATACCAGTCTGGAGGAGGCGCCCAGAATCTGGGGAAGCACGCCGACCAGAATGCCCGTGCTCATCACCGTCAGAATGATCACCCCCGCCACGTAGCCGATGTATCGCAAGCGGCCAAGTCGGTACCTGGGGGAGAAGATCCTGATCTTGCCGTAGGTTCCGGTGTCGGCGACTTTGGACCTGGGGGGGGTGTAAAGATTCCGGCTCTGCATGTTCGCTGCCCTCCGGCGAAAGAGGTGACTATGCCTGGAGCATTCAGTCTGCAACGCCGGCAAGGGAAGGGCAAGCGCTTCAGCGCCCTCCCTCTCGGACGCGTACCAGCTTGCGCAGCGTATTGAGCCCTTTCGGAATTTCGCGTATAGGAAATTTAAACACCCTTTTTCGTGAATTGACAATGTATCCCCCGCCCGCCGCCCGCCAAAGGGTCAAGTGCGCGAAAATTCTGCCAACCCCCGCTGTGTTGCGAAGTTGTCTACACCCAAAGCGGGCGATTTGCGCCCTGTTGGCGCTGATGCGCGAGCATAAGGCCGAGCGGGTTCAGCGGCCTTGGCCAAAACCACTCCGGGTTAAGGATCAAGCCGCCTGGAACAGATCAACTCGGCGTGCCGGGGTACGCGGTGGTGCGCGCGCAGGAAGACCCAGGTGCTTCAGTATCCTTACGATCACGGCCGGATCTTCGATTGCGGCGATGATCTTCAGGCGCCCGCCACAGTGTGGGCAGTGTTCGATGTCGATGTCGAAGACGCGCTTGAGTAAGCGCGCCCAACTCATGCGTGCTGACGAATGTTGCGCGTGATCGGCTGCGTGCTCGCTGGTATTCTCCAGTGGACCCGGAATGATCTCGCAGCGCAACTTCGCGTTGGGCGCGAGCACGCCATGGAAGCGGATCAGATGCAAGCGAGGACGCGGCACCAGGGCGGCGAGGCGCTGCATGAATTCCAGCGGTGAGATGACGATATGCGTGGTGCCGTCCCGGTAGGCACTCTTCAGTTGCAACACGACCAGGACAGCGCGATTACGCTTGATGCGTTCGTTGGCAATGGCGGGGCGAGTGATATAGCGGCACAGGCGTTCGAGTTCTTTTCGCTGATGAGCGCCACAGCGCACCGCCGCATGCAGACTGAAGCCGTGGAGGTTGGCGCACAGTGCTGGCGTGGCGGGTTCGCTGCGACGCGAGATGCTTTGCAAGCTCAGCACCTTCTGCCCGGCGCGCGGCCCCAGTGCGATGCGGTAGGTGCAGGAGGCCGCCTGCAAGGGCGTGACTCGATTCAGTTGCGCGAGGATGCGCTCAAGGAAGTGTTTTACGCGGACTGCGAAGGTGGGGATGTCGAACTGGCGAAATTGAGTCTGGTTCCCGAAGCGACGCAGCCCTTTGCAGCGCCGCCGGATTTGTCCGGCACGCGGTTCGGGAAAATTCCGAAAAGCTATCTGATTTGCAGTCAGGACCGTGCCGTAGGGCCGGCCTTGCAACTGGCCATGAGCGAAGCGGGCAACTGTGATCGTGTGGCGGTGCTGGATTCCGGGCATGCGCCATTTTTTTCGATGCCGGATCGGCTGGTTTCGGCGCTCCTGGAAGACAGCGCGTAATGGTCGGGCCCCTGTACTTGCGCCGGG
>JBJXFN010000023.1:0-8933 GCA_046155535.1 Burkholderiales bacterium | reverse complement strand
GCCGTGCGCAAGAATCTTGCGGATTTGTCCATGGACGATTGGCGACTGGTGATGGACACCAATCTCACCGGCGCCTTCCTGGTGTCCCGGGCTTTTATTCCGCACCTCAAGGCGCAGAAGTGGGGGCGCATCATCAATATCACCTCGATCATGGCGCACATCGGCAGTCCCGGTCGCGGCGTGTATTGCGCGTCCAAGTCCGGACTGCTCGCCTTTACCAAATGTCTGGCGCTCGAACATGTCAACGATGGCATTACGGTCGTGGCGATCAGCCCGGGTTTCTACGAAACCGACCTGACGGCGCCGCTGCGGGCGGACCCCCAGAAAAATTCCACCCTGATGGCCATGACGCCGATGGGCAGATGGGGAAAGCCGGCAGAAATTGGACAGCTTGCGCGTTTCCTGTGTTCGGAAGGCGCTGCATTCATCACCGGCACGGATGTCTTGACCGACGGCGGGTGGACGGCGCAATAGCGGAAAACACCAAAATCTTGCCAACAGTAAAAATCGCTCTCACCGCAGAGGACGCAAAGGACGCGGAGGAAAAACAAAACCGGGAACAGAGCAATTGACGTTCAAAACATGTTGATTGCCCGAGGTCAACTCTTGACAAAAATTCAGTGGGAAAAGCATACGCCAATGGATGCCTCTTACTCGACTTTGTTGTTTCTCTTGCCGTTTCCCCGCGTCCTCTGCGTCCCAAAAGGGTACTCCGCGCTTCGCGAGGGTATCCGCGGTGAGAGTGGTTTTTTGAAGCGATGAAAATTCTCGTACTCGGCGCCGGTGTCATAGGCGTGACCAGCGCCTGGTATCTGGCGAAGTCCGGCCACCAGGTGACCGTTGTCGATCGTCAACCCATGGCGGGCATGGAAACCAGTTTCGCCAACGGCGGGCAGATCTCGGTGAGCCATGCGGAGCCTTGGGCCAATCCCGGCGCCCCCTTGAAAATCCTCAAGTGGCTGGGTCGCGAAGATGCGCCCTTGCTGTTTCGGCTGCGTGCCGATCCCCGGCAATGGGCCTGGGGCCTCCGGTTTCTTCTCGAATGCCTGCCCGGACGCACCCGCGCCAACACGCTTACCATCCTCGAATTCGCATTGTTCAGCCGCAAGGCTTTGCAATCCCTGCGGCGCGAGACCGGGCTTGCGTATGACCATCTCGAACGCGGCATCCTGCATATTCATACCGACGCTCGGGAGTTGAGCGCTGCGCATGGTCGCGTTGCGCTGATGCAGGCACACGGTTGTGCGATGCAGATCAAGACGGCCGCCGAATGTTTGGGCATCGAACCGTCCCTTGGCAATGCAAGGGTGCGTCTGATGGGTGGAACCTACGAGCCGGCCGACGAATCGGGTGACGCACATTTGTTTGCGCGGGAATTGGCGGCCCGGGCCGCGAGTGCAGGTGTGGAGTTTCGATACGACACTGCGGTCGAGTCGTTGCAGGTACAAGGGGGCGTGGCAACGGGTGCAACGCTGCGCGGAAAGGACGGCAGCCCAGTCGCCCTGCAAGCAGACGCTGTTGTGGTTGCACTGGGAAGTTATTCTGCCTTGCTGCTGGAAAAAATCGGCCTCACGATTCCGGTGTATCCGGTGAAAGGTTATTCGGTCACGATTCCCTTGCGCCGTCCTGAAGCAGCGCCGAGCGTGTGCCTCACCGATGAAAACGCCAAATTGGCGATGTCCCGGCTGGGCAACCGGTTACGGGCGGCGGGGACCGCGGAGTTGACTGGCTACGACACGAGTTTGAACCAGACGCGTTGCGGCGCGATCCTGGCACGGGTCCAGAACCTGTTTCCGGATGCGGGGCATTACGATGAAGCCACGCGCTGGGCAGGCTTGCGTCCCGCCACCCCCAGCAACGTGCCGCTCATCGGGCAGACACGAATCCGCAATCTGTATCTGAACACCGGCCATGGCACCCTGGGATGGACGCTTGCCTGCGGGTCCGGGCAGGCGCTGGCCGATCTGGTCGGCAGGCGGACGCCGGAGGTCGAGTTCCCTTTCCTGCAACACGAATAATCCAGAAGAACGGGAGCGGTTTCCCTGCTCCCTGGCGGGCGGGATTCGATCCTGGCGCCTCGCATTTCTCGGCAATTACTGTTGTATATCAATAGGCTATATAGACTCAAAAATCAGCGTCGTTGACGCAAGCGTCGTATCCGACGGAAAATAGCGCCCTTTTCAACGGGTCAAACCTTTCCGGAAGGTTTCCATATGGCCATATTTCTCAAGACCGGCATTTCCGCAGAACAGGACGCGGCGGATGTTGCCAAGGTACGCAAGACGGTCGAAGACATTCTCGCCGACATCGAAAAACGCGACGACGAGGCAGTGCGCGATCTGTCGAAAAAATTCGACAACTGGTCGCCGGAGAGTTTTCGCATGTCGCGTGCGGAAATCGACGAGTGCGTGAAGCAGTTGCCCAAGCAGGTTATCGAGGATATCAAGTTTGCGCAGGAGCAGATCCGGAACTTCGCTCAGATCCAGCGCGATGCCCTGCGCGATGTGGAAGTCGAGACGCTGCCGGGCGTGGTGCTCGGCCACAAGAATATTCCGGTGGGCAGTGTGGGCTGTTATGTGCCGGGCGGAAAATATCCGCTGGTGGCATCCGCGCACATGAGCATCGTCACGGCGCGCGTGGCCGGCGTCAAACGTATCATCGCCTGTGCACCGCCGTATCAGGGCAAGCCGCACCCGGCGATCGTGGCCGCCATGCATTTGGGCGGCGCCGACGAAATCTACACGCTGGGCGGTGTGCAGGCAGTGGCTGCCATGGCTCTGGGTACGGCCAGCATCAAACCCGTGGACATGATTGCAGGGCCCGGCAACGCGTTCGTTGCCGAAGCCAAACGCCAGCTGTCCGGGCGCGTGGGCATCGACCTGTTCGCGGGGCCGACGGAAACGCTGGTCATTGCCGACGACACCTGCGATGCCGAAATGTGCGCCACGGATCTGCTCGGCCAGGCTGAACACGGACCCAATTCGCCGGCGATCCTGCTGACCAATTCCCGCAAACTCGCCGAAGAAACCATCAAGGAAATCCAGCGCCAACTGGAAACCTTGTCCACCGCCGCGGTTGCCGGACAAGCCTGGCGCGACTACGGGCAGGTGATCCTGTGCAAAGACTATCCGGACATGGTGAAGGAGGCGGACCGCATCGCTTCCGAACACGTGCAGGTGATGACCAAGGACCCGAACTATTTTCTGGCCAACATGCGCAACTATGGCGCGCTGTTTCTCGGCCCGGAAACCAACGTCTCCTATGGCGACAAGGTGATCGGTACCAATCACACCTTGCCCACCCGCAAGGCAGCGCGGTACACCGGCGGACTGTGGGTTGGCAAGTTCATCAAGACCTGCACCTACCAGCGCGTCAAACCGGAAGCCTCAGCCATGATCGGCGACTACTGCTCGCGGCTGTGCGCCGTCGAAGGTTTCGCGGGCCACAAGGCCCAGGCGGACTTGCGTGTGAAGCGATACGGGCGGTTAAGAGCGGCGTAAAACCGGTTTTGCCACAGGTCACAGTGGGCATAGAGAAATGGTAAACGCGAAACGCGTTTAACACGAAGGAACACGAAGGAACACGAAGGAACACGAAGGAACGCACAAAGAACACGAGGGAAGTCGTAGCGTGTCTTTTCAGGGCAGCCCGGCACGCTGCGCATATTTCGCAAGACCTGGCGTGGCACGCCCATCCGAAAATCCTCTCCCGACGGCCATGGTTGCGCGTTTTCGCAGCCAAATCGGGAAATTCCGGTATTTGTAGTCAATCCGTACCCGCCCGTTCCCTAGCCTGATCGCAGGTCAGGAGAAATCGGGTATGGGCGAAACAGGGGTGTACGTCGTTCGGGTCTACCGGCGCGATCCGGCTGGCATGACCGGCGTCGTTGAGTCGGTGGAAAGCGGCGAATCCTTGCCATTTCGATCGAACGAACAGCTTTGGAGCGCCCTGCAAGACCTGCCTTCTCCCCGGCCACGACAACAATCCGATAAACCCGATCAGGAGGCAGGGACATGAATCGCTTGAAAATCGCAGTGACAATGGGGGTGGCGTTATTCACCGGCGTGGCCGAGGCTGGCAAAGTCAATATTCCCAAGGAGGGAAACTATGCATTTGACTTCTGCCCGATCGGACAAGGCAAGACTTTTGCCAACGGGGACAAACTCTTCCACATGCAATACGACGCCAACGCCCTGTTGCGGTCCAGCCCGCCCGGGGGCGCTTTCGACCGCATGGGGGCGCGCTGCCTGGGGCTCTACAGCAACGTGAATGGCAAACAAGCCGAGACCGGCATTTGCGAGCTGACCGACCTGGACGGCGACAAGTGGTGGATGGACTACCGCGGCAATCCGGACGGCGCGGGCGGCACCTATACTGCCGTGAGCGGGACCGGTAAGTACGACGGAATGGTACTGAAGGGCGAGTACCGCCTCGACAACAGCTGGGGCAGCCCGTCAAAAGACGTAGCGTTCCTGGGCTGCAATCCCAACAAAGGTACTTACAAACTGAAGTGATGTATTCGCAGGCGCGGGGCTTGAGCCTCGCGCTGCGCTTGCGCATACTCTCCTATAGTCGGCACGGGTGCACGCTCCGGCCCGTAGGGCCACGAATTGGGAAGGGACTTCGGGATGAGCAGGAAAGCACTTCTTGCGAAGATCAGCCGGCCCCGCCTGTTCAACGTGACGCCGCGGGAACGGCTGTTTGCTCTGCTGGACGATAATCGTGGCCGGCCCCTGATCTGGATTTCCGGCCCACCCGGTGCGGGCAAGACCGCGCTGGTGGCGAGTTATCTCGGGGATCGGGAAGCCCCCTCGATCTGGTACCAGATTGATGCCGGAGATGCGGACCCGGCAGCCGTATTCCACTATTTCGCGCTGGCAGGCGAAGCACACAGTACATCGGGGCTGCCTTCTTTGCCGAGATTCGTCCCGGAGCACTTATCGGACCTGCCGGGTTTCGCCCGGCTTTTTTTTCGGGCATTTTTTTCGCAATTGCCAGAGCGGGTCATCCTGGTACTGGACAATTTTCAGGAAGCGCCAGAGGACGCGTCAGTGCATGACATCCTGCGCCAGGCTGTTGCCGAGGTGCCGCCGGGCAGTTCGGTGATTGTCATCAGCCGCGTGGAAGCGCCATCGAGCTTCGTCCAATTTGCAGCGCAGGGTGTGATGACCGGGGTCGGCTGGGACAAGTTGCAGTTCGCTCTTGAGGAAGTGCGCGCTATCGCGGCAGAACGAGGAGTCACCGACGACTGGTTGCTCAAGGCACTGCACCACCAATCGCAGGGCTGGGTCGCAGGCATCACACTCATGCTGGAGCGATTGGGGCAGTTCGACGGACGATCACAGGAACTCCCGACGGAAACGCGCGAATCGGTGTTCAATTATTTCGCCAGCCTCATTTTCGATCGGGCTTCCGAACAACACCGCCACATCCTGTTGTCGATCGGATTCCTGCCGCGAGTGACCCCGTCGTTCGCAATTGAGCTAAGCGGTTGTGCAGGGGCGCCAACCCTCCTCGAAGATCTATATCGGCGCAGGATGTTCACCGATCGCAGACCCGGCACCGAACCGGTGTACCAGTTTCACGCACTGTTTCTGGATTTTCTCCGTTCGCAGGCAAAAGTCTCGTGGACGGCGCAGCAACTCACCGATCTTCTCCACCGGTCTGCATGCCTGCTCGAAAAAGTCGGCGAGTTGGAGGCGGCGATGGACATCTGGCTCGCTGCACAGGAGTGGAGCGAAGTTACTCGATTGATTGAGAAGGAAGGCAGCAGGTTTCTCAACAGCGGGCGTCGACAGACTTTAATCCGATGGATCAACGCGCTTCCTGAAACACAGCGGGAAAAACAGCCATGGACCACATTCTGGTTGGGCCGGGCGCTGATGCAGACGGCGCCGGAGCAAGGCATCGAAGTTGTCGAGCGTTCGCTGAATTCATTTCGGAAATTGGAAGATCACGATGGCCAAATCGAATGCCTGGCAGTCTTACTGAAAGGCGGATTCTTGGGGTTTCGTGCTTTCGAGAAAATGAACGGGGGGCTCGACGAACTGTTGGCCTTGATGGAAAAGTCACCCGGGTTTCGTTCGCAAATTGCCGAGCTGGAAATTAGGGGCGTACTGGCTACCAGCTTGTTTCACTTGAGGCCGTGGCACCCTTTGACCGTCGTTGCGTATCGCAGAGTGGGTGAACTCCTGTCCCGATGCACTGATCCCAGTGTCGGCCTTAATGCATCGCTGGCGGCGCTGGTAGTCAGTGCCCTGAGTGGCGATTTCGATCTCGGAAATCGCGTTGCGGATGCCGCGAAGTCGTTCGCTTCCTTGGATTCTGCCAGCCCGTCGGAAGCGGCATGGTGCCTTGCCCAGATCGGTTATCTGAGATTCATGGAAGGTCGATACGACGAAGCGCTGGATATTCTCGACAAAGCCGCCCGAGTGGCGGAAACCAACGGCGTTCGTTCAGTGCTTCTCCCGATCAATTTATGGCGATTCACCATTCAATGGCGCGTGGTGGGATGGCCAGCCGCCAACGCAACACTTGCAAAAGTCAGGGCGATGACGATAACAAAATCGGCCATGAACGAGGCGATGTTGCAATTGTTTTCGGCACGAAGCGCCATGCACGCCGGTAATTCGGAAGAGGCGGAGCGGCTCTCGACGCTCAGCCAGCAATCGGCAATGCGAACCGAATCGAAATTGCAGGGAATCATTTTTTCCTTGTCAAATATCGATATTTTTCTCCAGATCGGAAAACGAGAGGAAGCACAATTGTTGATCGGACAGGTGAATCAATTGATTGAACTGGCGCCGGTATATCGATGTTTTCGTGCCGCCCTTTCTTTGGTTGAAGCACGACTGGTTCAGACGAGTGAAAAACGTCTGTACGCCGTTACTAAACTGAGAGAGGCGTTGGCGCAGGCGAAGGAGGGAAACAGCCGGTACTACATAAGATTTGCAGACTACTCGATGCCACCACTGTTTTGTCTTGCATTGGAAGAGGGCATCGAAGTGAATCTTGTTCAACACATCATTCGCATGTTTCGACTCAAACCTCCAGACGACGCGCCGGATAACTGGCCCCGGCCGGTGCGCATTTTCACGCTGGGCCGGTTCGAGGTGCAAGTCAACGACAAGCCCATGGAATTTTCGCGCAAATTGCCGCGCAAGACCCTACTTCTTCTCAAAGCGATTGTGGCATTTGGGGGGCGCGACGTTCCCGAGCAATCGCTCTGCGACGCATTATGGGGTGACGAGGAGGGGGACGCGGCCAGTAATGCACTTGCGATCACGGTATTGCGGTTGCGCAAGCTGCTGGGATCGAGCGAGTCCGTGATTCAGCAGGGCGGCAAAATTTCGCTCAATCCGGAGATGTGTTGGGTGGATAAGTGGGTGTTCGAGGCGCGACTTGCCGATCGGGGATTCGACAGCCAAAAAGTCCTGGCCTCGTACGGGGGTACTTTTCTGCCTGAGGACGGAGGCGAATCGTGGAGCGTGGCGCCAAGGGAGCGGTTGCGCGGAAAATTCATCGATACACTTTCGCAGTTCGGTGCCATCCTGGAAAACGAAGGCAACTGGTCCGAAGCGGTTCGGTACTACTTGCGGGGCATCGACGCCGATCCGATAGTCGAATCTTTCCATCAAGGATTGATGCGTTGTTACGAGAGACTGGACAAGCGAACCGAGGCGCTGAGTGTCTACCGGCGATTCAAGCACACCTTGTCGGTAGTGTTGGGCGTGCCGCCCTCGGATGCCACGCAAGGTCTTTTCAAAGAAGTTCTGAGGCGCCAGACAGAAGACGGGGCGTTGCGCGAGTCGGACGCGGACAAGCCAGGGCAAGAAGTGACAGGGAGTCCAGGGCACACAGGCAAGCCGGACGTCGTAGTGAGATTGCCCGAAAAACGTGCCCGCAAGAGTTGACGTTCAGGTTTTCGAGTTGACGGGCCGCGAGCAGTATTCTCAAATTTGGCATGGGCACGGCGACACCATTGATTACGGCCAATCTGGTCTATATACTGGTCTAATGTATCTTTCTTAACCGAGACGGGTCATGAAGATCGAGATAGGTTCATATGAAGCCAAGACGAAACTGCCCGAATTGCTGCGGCAGGTAAAAGCCGGCAAGAGCTTTACCATTACCAACCGCGGCGAAGCCATTGCGGATCTCGTTCCCGCGGCGAGCGCAGGGGTGAAAGACAAGGCGGCGGGAGCGGAAAAACTGAAGGCCTTCATGAGAGCCAACCCGGTGCGCGGCGTCAACATCAGGAGTCTTATGGATGAAGGGCGCGCGTGAGTTTCGTTCTGGATAACTCGGTGACCATGCGATGGTTTTTTGGCGACGGCAAGCCAAAAGAACTTGTCTACGCGGGCAAGGTTCTCGATGCCATGAAACATACCAGTGCCATTGTACCCGTGACTTGGGGGCTTGAAGTGGCGAATGTCATTGCCAGAGCCGAGGCGAAAGGCCTGGTTACCGAAGCGCGAAGCGGAGCATTTCTTGAAATGCTGGAAGGCGTGGAAATCGAAGTGGACGCAGCCACATCCGCACACGCACTTTCGGATACCCTGCAACTGGCGCGGCGTTATAAATTATCCGCGTACGATGCCTCTTACCTCGAGCTGGCTTTGAGGTCTGGAATGCCGCTGGCAACTCTCGACGAGGATTTGCGAAAATCCGCTAAGGTCGCCGGTGTAAAACAATTTGCCTGACAATCGAGCAACCCAACGTCATTCGATATCTCGGAAATGACGTGACGGGCCAGGCTCCCTCGGCATTCAACCGCTTTATGTCCACCCAAGTAACGAAAAATCTCTACAACGATGTGATCATGGATCACATCAAAAATGCCCGCAATTTCCATGCGTTGGACAATGCCACGTCTCAGGCCAAGGGAGTCAATCCTTTGTGTGGAGATACCTTTACTGTGTATCTGCGTGCTG
>JBJXFN010000178.1:0-17692 GCA_046155535.1 Burkholderiales bacterium | reverse complement strand
GATGAGGGGCCGGGCATTTTGCCCGAGGACAGGACGCGTATTTTCGAACCCTTTATCCAGGGCAACACGGAATATTCCGGGCCAGTAAAGGGAACCGGCCTCGGCCTAGCCATCGTGATGGAGTACGTACAGGCGCACGAAGGTACCGTGGAAGTCATCGAGGACGGAAACCGTGGCGCGCATCTACGCGTGGTTCTCCCGTCACGAATCCGGGCGGTTGCCCAGTGATGCCAGGGTCCCACCTTGTTTTTGGCGTGATTGCGGCAGCATTCCTGTACGGGTGCCAGACAACGCAAGCGCCGACCGGAACCGCGAAGACTCACTCCAAGAATCTCAATGTGGCATTGGAACCCGCCAGTTCCTTATTCGAAGCGCCGAGGCCCCCCGAGCCTGTCATAGGTGATCTGGATCGTGCTGCGATGTATTTCGGTCGAATTCGTGCGCTGGATGCGACACTCTTCGCAGGCGAGAACATGGCTGCCCAGCGCTCTTTTTCCGAGAATCCGTCGGATTTGAATCGATTGTGCCTCGCCATGGCGATGGCCCTGGCCTCTGGCGCAACGAGGGACGACGAAAAGATTCTCGGTATACTTTTTCCGATGATAAGAAGCTCGCCAAATGAAAATTCGCCTATCCGGTTCGTGGCAAACTTGTTACATTCCGAGGTTGTCGAACACAGACGGATGGGTGAAATGTTGCGACAAAACACTTTGAAACTGAAGGAAGAAGCCAAACGTAACGACCTTCTTCAACAGAAACTCAACGCGATTCTGGAAATGGAAAAAAGCCTAATAGACCGCGAACCCCCTGCCACCGGACCGAGAAAATAATCATGTCAAAAGGCCGCATACTCATCGTTGACGATGATCCAGACCTTCTGAGACTGCTGACGTTTCGACTGGAAGGCGCCGAATACACGGTTGAGAGCGCAGAAAGCGCGGAACGCGCTCTTGCCCGATTGTCCGCGTCGACGCCACATCTGGTCATTACGGATCTACGCATGAGTGGCATGGACGGCATGGCCTTGTTCGAGAATATTCACAAGGGCAATCCCGCCCTGCCTGTGATCATTCTCACAGCGCACGGCAATATTCCCGAAGCAGTGGCCGCAACCCGGCGCGGCGTGTTTGGTTATCTGACAAAGCCTTTTGACAGCAAGGAATTGTTGCAGCAGGTCGAACAGGCAGTCGGATTGGGCGGAGGCCACCCTGCCATTTCCAGAGACGATGCGGATTGGCGCGGCGCGATCATCACCAGAAGCCCGGCCATCGAGAGCATTCTTGGGAAGGCGAAACTGGTTGCCGCAAGTGATGCGAGTGTCCTGATACGTGGCGAGAGCGGAACCGGCAAGGAACTGCTGGCATGCGCGATCCACAAGGCCAGTCCTCGCGCCGCAAATCCGTTTGTCGCGATAAATTGCGGAGCAATTCCGGAACAGCTGCTGGAGTCAGAATTGTTTGGCCACATGAAGGGATCTTTTACGGGAGCCGCAAAGGACTATCCAGGCCTTTTTCAATCGGCACAGGGAGGCACGGTATTTCTTGACGAAATCGGCGACATGCCTCTACCGCTTCAAGTCAAACTGTTACGCGTACTACAGGAGAAAGAAATTCGCGCAATCGGCTCTACGCAAACAATTCCGGTGGACATCCGGATTATTTCTGCGACTCACAGAAATCTCGAAGAAGCAATTGGCTCGGGCGCATTCAGAGAAGATCTTTACTATCGGCTCAATGTCGTCTCCTTTGCGCTGCCGTCGCTGGCCGAAAGACGGGAGGACATACCTGTTCTTGCAACACACTTCCTGGATGAATTGGGCAAGAAGTATAAGAAACCCTTGAACGGATTCGGCTCCGAAGCCATGGAAATTCTCGTGAAATCCTCCTGGCCAGGAAACGTTCGCGAGTTGTACAACGTAGTGGAACAAGCAGTGGCGTTATCCACGACACCCATCATCACACCCGCACTGGTGGAAAGCGCCATCCGCGGACAGACTGAAGAATTGAGTTCCTTCGAATCTGCGAGGAGCGAATTCGAGCGTGAGTATCTCGCAAAACTGCTGAAAATTACGGGTGGCAACGTGACTCAAGCCGCCCGCATGGCGAAACGAAATCGGACCGAATTCTACAAACTTCTCCAACGCCACCACCTGGATCCCAAGTTGTTCAAAGGCGTCTGACCGACAGTCGGTCGCCGCTGAACGACATGCCATAGTGCCCGGGAATGAGGTAGTTACCGTTGTCGGCGCCTTCCAATTGTCTCCGATCGGCGACAACTGATTCAGCTCGGATTCTCGATTTCCCTTACAACACGCTGAACTTTCTGTTTTTTTTCTGACTGGCACGGTCAGTGCTCCTATCTGGGCAAGAATGGTGGCGATGGAATTTCGCGACCACCCAAAGTTCGACGACATGACCGTTGAGCGATAACGACAAAATAACCACGCGTTCGAAATAGAAGCACCCGTTCACATGGAAGAAAAAAACCGGCTCCTTTTACCTCTCGGCATTCTCGCCATGACGTCTGTCATTGCGTTTAGTTCCATTGGAATTGCCGCTATCACCGGGCATCTTTCCATTACGCAACCCTCCATGGGTGTGGGTGCCTTTGCAGGACTGAACTACGCTGAACCGACCCGAACAACCGATGCAGATGCAAAGGGAAGTCGCCCGAAGAAAAATAGTCCATCACACGAAGGCCTGACTCGAAGCACAGGAGAATCTCGGAAATCGGGCAAGTCCGTCGATTACAAGTGGGGCGCAAAGCTGCCTGCGAACCCCAACAAGCGGGCATGCGTGAATTGTGGCGTCATAGATTCCATCAGTCCCTTTGATTCCGTTTCAAGCGACACAAATGGCGGTGGCGAGATGGTGCAAAGCCGCCGGGAACATGGGGCAACGCCCTCTGGCTCATCGAAGAGTTTTGTTGTAATTATCCGTATGGAAAATGGAACCATTCGTACAATTCGGGAAAATCAGCAACCCTCGTTTGGTGTCGGCGAACGGGTAAGACTGGTCAATGGATCCATCATTCCGACAGGTTGAAAACGACTTCCGTAACGGCAGACGAAA
Organism: Burkholderiales bacterium; assembly: GCA_046155535.1. GTDB lineage: Bacteria > Pseudomonadota > Gammaproteobacteria > Burkholderiales > JACQAP01 > JACQAP01. The sequence goes on along the minus strand of JBJXFN010000178.1, from coordinate 14,621 downwards.
GAAATTTCAGGTTTTTGTACGATTGCGTGTTTAACGCCCGATTCCCTCCCTTATCGGGCGTTTTTTTTGCCATCTGCGCGCTGGATTGAAATTTTAGTGGCCGTTCGTCGGCAGCCCTCACCCCTTAACGAAATCATCAAGAGCGGTTCGCCATAGCAATGCAAATCGGCATAAGCCATTGAGTTCCGCATTTCTTCCGTGCGTGTCTATGAATGCCATGCGGCCCGTTGCCGCCCTGGTTCTCCTGCTCATCGTGACAGGCTGCAAGACGACCGAAAAGGCACCCGACGTAAACCTCGCCGGCTACCCTCCGGAATTTCGCGCGGGCTATCTGGACGGATGTGAATCGGCCCGGCACCCGTCAGCCGAACGCAAAGATTTGCCGCGCATGAAAAGTGAACCGAAATATGCGGCTGGTTGGCGCGACGGCTTCGACATCTGCACCAGACGCAATAGGAAATGAGGTGCAGCTAGTTGGACAGTCGAACGCCTCGCCATATTGCGAAGGGCCTAGGATTCGCGCCTGGCCAGGACCATTCGAACCTTCGAAAACATCCCTGTTGCCTGGGAATCCCCCGCAACCAACGCAAGCATCTGCCACAACACAGCCGGCACAGCACGCTCCACAACCAGACAAACGATCACGACCCCTTCCCTGACGCGGGCAAAAAGATGCCAAGCGCAGACGTGACGAGTGGCTACACGCAACGCCCTCCGTCCACTTCGATACAGGCACCCGTAATAAACTCCGCATCGTCAGACGCAAGGTAAAGGCATGCGTTGGCGATATCGAGTGGCTTGCTGAAGCGTCCTAACGGGATGGTGCTGACAAATTTGGCGCGCATTTCCGGGGTATCGCTTCCCATGAATTCGGCGAGTAAAGGCGTATCTCCCGCCACCGGGTTAACGACATTGACACGAATCTTGTCCGGCGCGAGTTCTACCGCCATCGAACGACTGGTCACAATCGCGGCACCCTTGCTTCCGTTGTACCACACCAATCCCGGCCTTGGACGTACGCCGGCCGTGGAAGCAATCGTGACGAATACACCCCCCCCTTGCGCGCGGAAGTGGGGCACGATATTTCGCGCACTATGGAACAGGCTTTTGACGTTCACCGCATAGACGCGATCGAACTGTTCTTCGGTGACATTCAATATCGGCTGATTGCGATGTGTCGTGCCGGCGTTATTGATGACGATATGCAATCCACCAAATGTCTTCAGGGAAAATTTCAGTAAATTCGCCCAGTCGGCGTCTTTGGAAACATCCCCACGCACAAAGGCAGCCTTGCCACCAGACGCGTTAATTTCCCGGGCGACTCGCTCGCCGCCGTCCACATTAATATCGTTTACGATGACGCGGCAACCTTCCTCGGCAAACCGTTTGCCAATGCCTTCCCCAAATCCAGAACCGGCGCCCGTAACGATAGCGATCTTGTCTTTCAGTCTCATATTTTCCCTTGATTCCACAAGTTTCTAGAAGTTACAACGCGGCACAAGATACGATCGCGCGGCTAATCGAAGCTCACGACCTGACTCAGGCCGTGCGCGCAACACATATTTGCTGATTGCTCCCCGGTTCGGTCTGCACTTCGAGTTCCCGGCCGGACAGCGCTTGTCGCACGCCATGCCTGACTGAGGTCATTTCCGCAAGAATCGCAATGGCGATCTCCGGTGGCGTCTTGCTTCCGATGCGCAGTCCGATGGGACCGTGGAGCCTGTCGATCTGTTCGACGGACAGGTCGAACATTTGCAGACGCTCCCGGCGCTTCTGAGAATTGAGCCGGGATCCCAATGCTCCGACATAAAATGCCGCCGACTTCAGAGCTTCCATCAGCGCCAAGTCGTCCAGTTTCGGGTCATGGGTAACCGCCACCACAGCACACCGGGAATCCAGCCCCATTGCCAGCACGACGTCATCCGGCATTTCACGACTCAGGGTGGAACCTTCCACGTTCCACGAATTTGCGTACTCCTCCCGCGGATCACAAACTGTGACGTTGTAGTCAAGCGCCTGTGCCATCCGCGCAAGGTACTGAGAAAGTTGCCCGGCCCCGATAATAAGCAGACGCCAGTGCGGCCCGTGAACGGTTGTCAGCCTGCGTCGATCGAAATTCAGCGTATCTGTCGGCGAAGCTGGCCGAAGCGTCGCCGCTCCGCTTTCCAGATCGAGCGTTCGGGTGGTCAATTCGTGTCGATCCACCCTTGCAAGCAATTCCGACAAATCAGCCTTGTCCTGGACAGGCTCCAGCACCAATTCGAGTTTTCCACCACAGGGCAAGCCATATCGAACTGCCTCATCCTTGCTGATGCCGTAGGTCGCAATCTCCACTTTCTCGGCACTCAGAGACTTGTTTCGGATGCGGAAGATCAGATCGTCTTCTACACATCCACCAGAGACTGACCCGGCAACCAGTCCGTCCCCACGCACGGCCAGCATGGCGCCTGGCGGCCGGGGTGAGGATCCCCAGGTTTCCACAATCGTGGCAAGAATGACTCGATGTCCTGCATCGAGCCATGCGACGCTGCTGCGCAATACCTGCAAGTCAACACTGTCCATGAGTTCCCACCAAAAATTCAGAACGTTCTAGACCGCCGGGAATAACGATATTAAACCAGCGCGGGACGAAATTGCCAAATAAAAAGCCCCTTGACGGACATCGTCAAGGGGCTCAAACACTCAATTCAGACCGGGCCCAGGCTTATGGCCTGACCCGGCCTTTCACTTTACCCTCTCAGGAGGCTTTGATATTTTCCGGCGTCAGCGGAATCACGCGACAACGTTTTCCGCAAGCCGCGAAAACCGCGTTTCCAATGGCAGGAACGATCACCGCAGTACCTGGCTCGCCAAGACCGCCCGGAACGCTATCGCTCTTGATGAAATGAATATCCATCACCTTCGGAGCTTCATTTATCCTGACAACACGGTACGAGTCAAAGTTGTTCTGCTCGACGCCACCGTTCTTGACGGTGATTTCGCTCAGCATGCCAGCGCCCTGACCAAAGATGATGGTCGACTGCATCTGGGCAAGTGCCTGATCCGGATGGATCAGGGTTCCGGCGTCCACCACGGCAGTGATCTTGTCCAGAACCACATCAAATTCGGCAGACACGGTCACTTCTGCGACCATCGCAATCACGGTATTGTAGCCTTCCATCACCGCAACCCCCATGCCTTTGCCGGCACCGAGCTTCTTGCCCCAACCTGACTTGGCGCGAACTTCTTCCAGGGCGCGCTTCATCCGAGCTCCCACCGGCACACCGGCGGAAAGACCCGACCACTGATGTTTGGTCGAACCCATGTCGAGCATGTCGATGCGATACTGGATCGGGTCCTTGCCTGCGGCCTGTGCCAGTTCGTCGATGAAACACTCCAGGGCAACTGCGTTCAAGTTATGGGACACCGCACGCCAGTACCCAGGAGTCACCCCAGTGTCGTGCATCTGGTAGGTGAACTTCAAGTTCGGCGTATCGTACGGATAGTTGTCGATACCTTCCACAGCGAAGGGATCAATTCCGTCTTTGACGACGCTCGGGAACAAGCGCGCAGAAATCGACGGGCTGGTCGAATGGAAGCGCATCGCAACCGGCTTGCCGCTCGAATCCAGACCAGCCGTGAACTTGTACAAACCCGCTGGACGGTAGGAATCATGCGTCATGTCGTCTTCGCGGCTCCACACCATTTTTACCGGTGCGCCCACGGCCTTGGAGATTTCCGCGGCATCGATGGCGTAGTCCACTTCGACACGACGGCCAAATCCACCGCCCAGGAAGGTCGTCACCACTTCGACCTGCTCGGGTTTCAGCCCCGTTGCGCCCGCAACAACATGCGGAATCAACTGCTGGAACTGCGTCGGGGTAATGATGATTGCCTTATCCGCCCTGACATCGGCGACGGTATTCATCGGCTCCATCGGCGAATGCGACTGGAAAGGCAACTGATACGTGGCTTCAACGGTCTTGGCCGCCTGACCCATGCCCGTGTCAACACTTCCGTGCTCACGGAACACAGCTCCGGGCTGTTCTGACGCATTGCGCAGACTGGCCCAGATCTTGACCATGTCATTGTCCGCATTCGGTCCGCCATCCCATTGAACCAACAGCAGGTCTTTCGCCTTCTTGGCTTGCCAGTAGGAATCGGCCACCACCGCCACACCACGGCTGTACTGCACCACTGCCTTCACGCCTGGCATTGCCTTCGCACGTGCGTCGTCATAGCTTGCCACCTTGCCGCCAATCATGGGGGGCATGGCAACTGCCGCGTACAACATTCCCGGAACGCGGGTGTCGATACCAAACTGCGCGGTACCTTTAACCTTGGCTTCCGTGTCCAGACGCTTTTGCTTGACGTTGCCGACCACCTTGAACTGGCTGGCAGGCTTGAGCGGCACATCCTTCGGCACTTCCATCGTCGCCGCTTTTGCGGCCACTTGACCGTAATTGACACGCTTTCCGCCAGGTCCCGAGATGGCGCCATTGGCCGCCTTGCACTGAGCGGCGTCGACACCCCACTGATCGGCCGCCGCAGCGACCAACATCATCCGGGCCGAAGCGCCGGCCTTGCGCAGTTTTTCCCACGCGTCACGAACAGCGGTGGAACCGCCGGTCAGTTGCCCCCCCAGCAGCGCATTGATGTAAACCTCGGCCGGCGGAGCAAATTCCACCTTGACCTTGTTCATATCGACTTCCAGCTCTTCCGCCACCAGCATGGTCATCGACGTGTAAACGTCCTGTCCCATTTCGGAACGGGCGCACATGATGGTAATGGTATTGTCGGCGCCAATCCTGACCCAGGCGTTGGGGCTGGCATAACCGCCACCAGCATCCGCCATGGCGACGTTCTGTTTTCCGGGCAGGTAGAAACCGAGAGCCAGACCGCCGGCAACCGAGCCGCTGACCTTGAGGAAGTCGCGACGAGTTTCATTTTTGAGAATGTTTTCCATGTGTCATCTCCCCCTTGTTAGGCCAACTTCGCAGCGGATTTGATCGCAGCGCGAATCCGTGGATAGGTGCCGCAACGGCAGATGTTGCCCGACATGAAGGCATCGATATCCTGGTCCGAGGGATTCTTGTTGGTGGCCAGCAGCGCGGCAGCCGACATCATCTGGCCGGGTTGGCAGTAACCGCATTGCGGCACATCCAGCGCCATCCAGGCCTTCTGGACCTTGTGGGTTCCACCAAGGCCTTCAATGGTGGTCACCTTGCTGCCCGCCACCGAACCGGCAGCAGTCTGGCAAGAGCGAACCGCCATGCCGTTCAGATGGACAGTACAGGCACCGCAAAGTGCCTTGCCGCAGCCGAACTTGGTACCGGTCAAGCCAAGCGTATCGCGAAGCACCCACAGCAAGGGTGTGTCCGGCGCGACATCCGGGCTGACATTTTTTCCATTTACACTAAATGAGATCTTCATTGCAAAACTCCCCCTTTCGAGCGGATGAGGAATGAAACTTTTGTGATTTCAGAATAAAGCGCTTCAGAACCAACTTGTGTTACCCGGCCAAAATACACGAATGGAAATTGGCTTTCAACCCTTTGTTCAGACAATAGCGCAAGACAACTTGGCGCTGCACTGCAACCAAAATAATTCGAACTTGCCTCGAGGAACAGCAATACCCGATCTGTTGGCATTTCTCGCATAGGACTCCAACGACGGATCGCCATTTCCCCCGAACGGAACAACATGTCTCAAGCCAAGAAATGCTGCTTCGCATCAACCACAATACGAAACGCGTCAGCATGGACCCCAGGCACGCGAAATTCCGTCCGTCGGAATTTAGCCGATACGACGGACTTGAACCCCAATGAATCCCTCTCGATTGCGCGAAATTCAAAGCTCATGCGCGCGCGTCAGGCGTGTTTCTTCAGCTCCAGTCTTGCAATCTGGTTGCGGTGAACCTCGTCGGGGCCATCCGCCAGACGCAACGTGCGGTTATGCGCGTACATCTGCGCTAGCGGAAAGTCCTGGCAGACGCCGCCACCTCCATGCGCCTGGATCGCCCAGTCGATGACCTGTTGGGCCATATTGGGGGCGATGACCTTGATCATGGCGATCTCCGCCTTGGCTTCCTTGTTTCCCACGGTATCCATCATGTAAGCGGCTTTGAGCGTGAGCAACCGGGCTTGTTCGATCATCAGGCGCGACTCGGCGATGCGTTCATGCCAGACATTGTGCTCCACCACCGGCTTGCCAAATGCCACCCGGCTCTTCAGGCGTTGGCACATCAACTCCAGCGCGCGCTCGGCCTGGCCGATAATGCGCATGCAATGATGAATCCGCCCGGGGCCCAGTCGTCCCTGCGCAATTTCAAAACCGCGCCCCTCGCCCAGCAGGATGTTCGCCGCCGGCACCCGCACGTTTTCCAGCGTGACTTCCATGTGGCCGTGCGGAGCATCGTCGTAACCGAAGACGCTGAGTGCGCGCACCACCTTGACGCCTTTGGCGTCCGCTGGGACCAGAACCATGGATTGCTGCTTGTGGCGATCGGAAATATCAGGATTGGACTTGCCCATGACAATAAAAATCTTGCAGCGCGGATCACCCGCGCCAGAAGACCACCACTTGCGCCCGTTGATCACGTATTCGTTACCCTGGCGCTCGATCCGGCACTGAATATTGGTGGCATCCGAGGAAGCCACTTCGGGTTCCGTCATCAGAAAGGCCGAGCGTATGTCGCCGTTATGCAGCGGCATCAGCCATTGTTTTTGCTGCTCGGGCGTGCCATAGCGCAGAAGTACTTCCATGTTGCCCGTGTCGGGCGCGGAACAGTTGAACACCTCGGGGGCCCAGCTGCTTCGCCCCATGATTTCACACAGCGGCGCGTATTCCAGGTTGGTGAGCGAACCGCCGTGATCCCGGGGCTGCCACAAATTCCACAGTCCAGCGGATCGTGCCTTGGGCTTCAATTCCTCTACGATCCGCGTCGGAATCCATGCATTGCCCTTCGCGCGGTTTTGCGCAATTTCCTCAAAAAATCGCCCCTCGCGTGGGACAACATGCTCTTGCATGAAAGCAGAAAGTTTCTTCTGCAACTCTTTTACTTTGTCAGAAAAATCGAAATTCATGGCGGTTCCTTACGTTTTTAAGAGGAAATTTCTGATGGAAAAACGGGGGAGCCGGAATTATGCCATCGCCGGCGTCGATTCCTAAGCAGGGTTGTTGACCTCCTCCGGCGCGAGGTGTTCAAAACCCTTGATAGCAAGACGCAGAAAATCCGGCAACGGCGCAGACTTGCGCGCCACCGGGTCGGCGTTCACATAGACGACTTTGCCGGTCACCAACAACGTACCGGCTCGATGGATTTCCACGCAAAAATCGAAACTGGAGCGCCCCAGACGCGCAACGCGCACCCCAATATCGATTTCGTCGTCATATTGCGCCGAGGCGTGGTACTCCACTTCGGCCTTGCGCACGTAAAGATCCGTGCCGCTCTGCGCCAGTCCATCCGGATAGGGGTACCCCAGCGCGCGGTAATACTCCGTAATGCCGACATCGAAATACGTCAGGTAATGTCCGTTGAACACGATGCCCTGACGGTCGACTTCTGCCCAGCGAACCCGCAGGCGATGTGAAAACCTGAAATCCTGTTTTGCCATGCGGGGCCGGCGTCTTAGTCGAATTGATAGGCGTCCATGGCCAGGATCGCGAACGCATTGCTTCGATGCACGCGGCGGGCAGGTGTCCGGTCGCTTCCAGCTCCCGCAGCCACGATCAGCGGAAAAAAATGTTCTTCGCTCGGGTGGTTCTGCGCCGCATGGGGCGCCAGCCGCCGATAGTCGGCCAGATCGTCAACCCTCCCGGATTCCAGGGTCGCTGCGATCCATTCCTGAAAACTGATCACCCAGTCGGGCGGCGCGGCATTGGCCCGATGGCGCCTGAATTCCGACAAATTGTGGGTCACACCGCCGGAACCCATTACCAGCACGCCTTCGTCGCGCAAGAGTCGCAACGCCTGCCCCAGTTTCAAGTGATGTCTAGGCCCGAGATGGGTCTGCACGGAAAGTTGAACCACCGGGATCGTCGCCTCCGGATACATCAGCAGGAGCGGTACCCAGGCACCATGATCCAGGCCCTGCTCCGCATCGAGCGCGCACGGAATGTCCGCCACTTTCAACAACGCCTGCACCCGGGAGGCCAGAACCGGAGAGCCCGGTGCGGAATATTGCAGACGATACAACTCTTCAGGAAATCCGTAAAAATCGTGAATCGTTTGCGGGTCGGGGTTGGTGCTCACCCGGGCCACATCACTATCCCAATGCGCCGATATCACCAGGATCGACTTCGGCCGACCCAGCGTCTGTCCATAGCCCGTCAAAAAGTGCCGGGTCGGAGATGCCTCAATGGGGAGGGTTGGCGCACCATGGGACACAAATACAGCGGGCCAGCGTTCAGTCATATTTCCGCGTCAACCAGTCGGCGACGAGTACCGGCTTTTCCTTGCCCTCGCACTCCATATGAACCTCCCAGATCATTTGCACGCCGCCTTCGACCCGCTCCATCGCCTTGAGGCGAAACCGGCTCCGCAGCCTGGAGCCTGCCGTCACCGGCGCCGTGAAACGCAGGCGATTCATGCCGTAGTTCACACCCATTTTCGACGGCCAGAATTCCACCGAGTCGTTCATGAAATGACTCAGCAAGGAAAGCGTCAGAAATCCATGGGCAACGGGCGCACCGAACGGGGATTCTCGCCTGGCCCGATCGGCATCAATGTGAATCCACTGTTTGTCGCCTGTCGCTTCCGCGAATTGATCGATACGCGCCTGGGTCACTTCCAGCCAGTCGCTGACTACAACCTCGGTGCCGACTTTCGCGGCCAGTTCTTCGCTGCTGCGCAATTTGACTTGAGATGCCATGGATTCTCCAGTTTCCAGAAGATGCGCGCCTAACATCAAGCCCTGAATTTTGCGGCGACGGCAGCGCTTTCGCGGGCGAGCAAAAACTGGTCGGAGGTCACCGCCACAAATTGTGCGCCCATGCCGATCCACCGCTTGGCGTCTGCTTCCGCAAACGACAGGATTCCTGCAGCCTTGCCGGTTTTCCGAATGCGGACAATCGCGTCCCCCATGGCCGCTTGCACATCCGGGTGCGCCGGATTGCCAAGCTGTCCAAAGTCTGCGGCAAGATCCTGGGGGCCGATGAAAATACCGTCCACCCCCTCCACAGCACCAATGGCTTCAATCTGCGCCAGCGCAGCCCGCGTTTCCACTTGCAGCAGCAGGCATATTTCATCATCCGCGTGCAAATAGTAGTCTTTCACCCTCCCGAAACGGTTTGCGCGCGAATTGGTCGACACCCCGCGCACCCCACGAGGCGGATAACGCACTGCGGCCACCGCCCGCTTTGCCTCGTCAACATTCTGGACGTAGGGCAGCAGCAACGACTGCACGCCCAGATCCAGAAGCCGCTTGATCAATACCGTGTCGTTCCAGTAGGCGCGCACCAGGGTCGAAACCGGGTAGGCCGCAGCGGCGTGCAACTGATGATGAACATGCTGCAGATCCGCAGGCGCGTGTTCGGTATCGATCAGCACCCAGTCAAAGCCGGCACCGGCGCAAATTTCGGCAGAGGCATGGCTGGCCAGGCTCAGCCAACACCCGGTCTGCGTGCGACCTTCACGAAAGGCGCGCTTGAGTTGGTTGCGCGGCATCTCCATGGTTGTGTACTTCTTCCTTCACCAGAAAGGGAGGCGCGATTGTACCCGCACTTTGACAGCGCACCGCCGGGCACACAGAATGCGCCATGCATCTGCGTTTATTGATGAACCCGGGAGATACGGCGTGACCCCAACAATTTTCGAAGGCGTATTTCCCATCCTCGCCACACCGTTTCATGACGACGAATCCCTGGATCTGGATTCCCTGGATCGGCTGGTGCGGTTCATGGTCGGCTTGGGCGCGGATGGGGTAACGGTGCTGGGCGTATTGGGCGAAGCCAACCGGCTGACCGACGCCGAACGCGACCAGGTCATCCGCACTGCAGTCTCTGCCGCTGGCGGAAGTACGGTCATCGTCGGCACCAGCCACAGCGGGACACATGCGGCATGTGGCTTGTCGAAGACGGCCGAACAACTCGGCGCCAGCGCCGTCATGGTGGCGCCCCAGGCGGAAGCCGTGCCCAATGAGGAAAAGATCTTCGAACACTATCGCGCGATTGGTGGAACCATCGGAATTCCGATTGTGATGCAGGATCACCCCGCTTCGACGCAAGTTCACATGAGCGTCGCGCTGATTCTGCGGGTACTACGGGAAGTCCCGCGCGTCGCCGCGATCAAACAGGAGGCCATCCCCACCGCGCCCAAGATCCGCGCGATTCTGTCCGGCATGTCGGAGAAAAAAGTACCCATCCTGACTGGCTTGGGTGCGCTTTACGGACTGTTCGATCTCGAAGCCGGGTCCAGCGGTTTTAATACCGGATTTGCGTTTCCGGAAGTGCTGATGGCAATGGTGGCCGCGGCTCGCCAGCGCGAATGGGGCAGGGTACGCGCCCTTTACACCCGCTTTCTGCCATTGATCGTTCTGGAGCAGCAGCCCGGTGTTGCCATCCGCAAGGAAATTCTCAAATCAAGAGGTCTCCTTCGCAGCGCAAGGGTACGCCATCCTGGTGGTGCGATCACTTGGGAAACCCGGCTGCAAGTAACCACCCTGCTCAGCGCCGTGCTGCCTGGGGCGGATCTTTCCAGACCAATTCCCCTGCCCGATTGAACCCGGCGGTTTTGCCGGCACAGCGGGTCCTGCACCGCGATAATGTTGCCTTGACGAAAGTTCAGTAGGTTACAACAGACCGAATGGACTTGCCCTCATGCATGAGATCGAACGCGTCGTTGATTTTTTCCAGCGGCATCACATGGGTGATGAGGTCGTCGATATTGATCTTGCCTTCCATGTACCAGTCGACAATCCTGGGCACATCGGTTCGACCTCTGGCTCCGCCAAACGCCGTGCCCTTCCACACCCGGCCAGTCACCAATTGAAAGGGACGGGTTTTGATTTCCTGCCCCGCGCCCGCAACCCCGATGATCACTGACACTCCCCATCCGCGATGGCAGCACTCGAGGGCCTGCCGCATTACATCGACACTGCCGATGCATTCGAAACTGTAGTCCGCACCGCCCCGTGTCAGGTCGACCAAATAGGGCACAAGGTCACCTTTGACCTCTTTGGGATTGACGAAGTGCGTCAGACCGAATTTGCGGGCCAGGGCTTCGCGCCCCGGATTCAGGTCCACGCCCACGATCATGTTGGCACCTGCCATGCGCGCACCCTGGACCACGTTCAAACCGATCCCGCCCAGCCCGAACACCACCACATTTGCGCCGGGCTCCACTTTGGCCGTATTGATGACCGCGCCAATACCGGTGGTCACTCCGCAACCGATATAACAAACCTTGTCAAAAGGCGCATCCGGACGGATTTTGGCGACCGCGATTTCCGGCAGCACGGTGAAGCTGGAGAACGTGGAACAGCCCATGTAGTGATAAAGGGGTTTCCCGCCCATCGAAAAGCGGCTGGTGCCGTCCGGCATCAAACCTTTGCCCTGGGTCGCGCGAATCGCCGTGCAAAGATTGGTCTTGCGGGACAGGCAGGATTTGCATTGGCGGCACTCCGGCGTATACAGAGGAATGACGTGATCGCCTTTCTTGACGCTGGTCACGCCGGGGCCTACATCCACCACGACGCCTGCCCCCTCATGCCCCAGGATCGCAGGAAACAATCCCTCGGGATCCGCACCCGAGCGCGTAAATTCGTCGGTGTGACAAATGCCGGTAGCCTTGATCTCGACTAACACTTCGCCGGCTTTCGGGCCCGCCAACTGCACGGTTTCGATGACCAGCGGGGCGCCGGCCTGATAAGCCACTGCTGCGCGTACATCCATCAGCTACTCCTGATTCAAAAACGCTGCGAAGGAAACTCCGCTTAATCGAAACACGTCTGGACGATTCGGCCTGACTTTTCCCATCCACTATCCACGCAATCGACCGTCCATTGCAATCGATGCAAGTGCCGGCATGGCCCTATTGATTATCGAGTTCCGCAGCGCGTCGTTCGTAAGCCTGGAGCATGCAGGCCGCATCATTACACACGTCGCGCACCTCCCGTATCCACCGGCCCTGGGATTCCATCAATAGTTTGGGGTCGTTTCCACGGTGGATGGCCTGACGGAACGACATCGCCATCAACTCTTCGGCCAGGAGCAGGCTCCGATTCGAACAGACCAGTTTTTCGCTATTGGATCGCGCCCGGCTGCAATCCACGGCCGCATGCGCGGCGACCATCGTCACCACGAAGCCCAGGATCATCACCCAGCATTTTGCGGAATTCATTCGGCACCCGCGTGTTTCTTCGACATTCTCAAGCGCGCAAGCGTCCATCGGTCAAACCCGGCACCACGGTGAGTGTGCTGAGTTCTGCTGCGTAATGCACTTCGTGCTCCAGTTTGCGCTCCACCATCATGCGCCCGACCCGCGAACGCATCAGGCAATCAAAAGCGTCCTCGCCCCGAAACAGACTGCGCGCCGCCAGCGCCGCGTCGGAAAAATCCCCGGCTTCGTCCAGGAAACCGGACAACAGCTCCACCAGATAGCCTGCGCCATACAGATCCTCGAGGTTCACCATGCCCATCGAGCCTGAACACACGATGAGGATGGTCTTGCCCGCATGATTCTTCAGCACGTGCTCGATCACCGCACGCCCGTTCAGAAGGGATGCCGCATACACATGGTCTGCCCGCGCCGACTGGCGCAATGCAACCGTGCCGTTGGTGGTCGAGTAGATCAGCTTTCTACCTCTGATCGGCTCCTTGAGCAGCGCGAGCGGCGTAGGCGACGCAAATCCCGGCAAAGTCTCAGCGTACAGTTCGCCGGCCAGCACATAACTGCCCTCCGGATGTTTCTTCGCCTCGGCGCGCGCCCCCGCTTCGTCGAGTGTGGGAATCACCTCGGTGGCCCCGTGGGCCAGCGCCGTGATGATGGTAGAAGTCGCAAACAATACGTCCAGAACCAGTGCCACCTTGCCATCCAGCCGCTCGTGGTCGAGTTCTTCCCTGCGGTAGAGTACATGCACCTTGTTTTTGAACAACATGTTCATGCGCTCATGCCTTGGTCGGACGGCGGCGGAACAACTGGATGCCTTCCACCGTCATCACCAGTTCGTCTTTTTGATTGAAAACCTTCCAGGCATTCTTGACAATTCCCAGGTCCGGCTTGCTCTGCGAGGCCCGAGTTTCGAGGGTTGTGCGTTGCGCGCGAATCGTGTCGCCCGGCCGCACCGGCTTGAGCCAACGGATATTGTCCAGCCCGGGCGAGCCCAGACTCGCCGAGCCCACCAGGTAAGCATCGCACATCATCCGCATGAGCAAGGCGCAGGTGTGCCACCCACTCGCAATCAGGCCACCATAAATTGACTGGGCGGCGGCCGCCTCATCGACGTGGAAAGGTTGCGGATCGAATTGGCGGGCAAACGCCAACACCTCCTCTTTCTCGACCTTGCGCTCGCCGAGTTCTTGCACCTCGCCCACCGAGAAATCCTCCCAATATTTCATGATCTCCGCTCTATTTCTTGTCATATCGGTACCAGCCGCGGCCGGCCTTCTTGCCGTTCATCCCCGCCTGCACCATTTGTTTGAGTAGTGGCCTCGGCTGAAAGCGTTCCCCGTAGGCCTCGTGAAGAATGCCGTGCACCTGAAGAGACAGACTGTTTTGCGTCACGTCCATCAGTTCGAACGGCCCGATAGGGTGCCCCAGGCCGAGCTTGCAGGCCAGATCGATGTCCTCCGGCGTCGCGACCCCTTCCTCGACCAGTCGAATCGCTTCCAGCACCAGGGCGTGCAACACACGGTTGACCGCAAAGCCCACCACGTCCTTTACCTTGATCGGAGTCTTGCCGGCCTCGCGACAAGCCGCCATTGCCGCCTCCACCGTTGCCTGCGCGGTGTCGAGCGCGGGGATCACCTCCACCAGTTTCATCCGCGAGACCGGCGAGAAAAAATGCGTGCCGACAAATCGGCTGCGCCGCTCGGGCTTCAGATGCGAAGACAAGCCGGTGATCGAAATGCTCGAAGTATTGCTGGCAATCAGGCAGTCCGGGTGGCAGATCGCATCGAGCTTGCGGAATACCTCGGCTTTCACCGGCTCGGACTCGAACATCGCCTCAATGATCAGGTCCCGATCCGAGAAAGCGCCAAGGTCCGAGGTGGTTCGAATACGGGCCAGCGTCGGTTGCACAACGTCCGCTGGGTAAAAACCACGCCCAACGCCCTTGTCGAGAACTTTCACCAGATTATCCTTTGCGCGCCGCAATCCCTCGTCAGTCGTGTCGTTGAGCAGAACATCCTTGCCCGCCAGCGCAAACACCAGGGCAATCTCCGAGCCCATCAACCCCGCGCCCACCACACCCACTTTATTGATCATCTTGCATAACCTTTACAGGCAAATGATTGCCACAGAGGACACAGAGACATTCGCGAACTGCGCATATCAAAAGTGCAACCCGCGGTAAAGCTTCGGGGGTCGTCATCCGAATTTTTTTAGAAACAACTCCCATCGGTGATTGGCAAACGAAAGTTCTCGCACAGCTACCAGTGATTGGGTTTTGTCCCTTGGTGTTCCTCTGTGATCTCTGTGTCCT
>JBJXFN010000168.1:0-13164 GCA_046155535.1 Burkholderiales bacterium | reverse complement strand
GGCGTAGAATAACGGCATGCAAAAAGTGGTTTTTCGATTTCCGCTCAAATTCCAGCCCAGAGATACCGAGTACTGGCTTTCTCGCCCGCCAGGCGAGCGCCTGGATGCCGTGGAGCAACTGCGGCAGCAATGGCTTGCCGCCCATCCTGATGCTGTCCAAGGACTTCAGAGAGTTTATCGGATTGTTAAACTCTCACGGGGTTGAATACCTCGTGGTGGGTGGCTATGCCGTCGCGATGCACGGCAGGCCACGCCATACAGGCGATCTGGATGTTTGGGTACGGCGCAGCCCGGAAAATGCCGTAAAACTTACGGCGGTATTGCGCGAGTTCGGCTTTGGGGCGCTGGGGCTGGAAGAGGCGGATTTTCTCAAGGGCGGGCAAGTTGTCCAGTTAGGCTATCCGCCCTTTCGTATCGACCTGCTGACGGATATCGATGGCGTCGAATTCGGTGCTGCCTGGTCAGGTCGGGAGAGCTTTACTTACGATGGCTTGACCTTGAACGTAATTGGGCTAGGCGATCTCAAAAAAAATAAACAAGCTACGGGTCGGCCGCGTGATCTCGATGACCTAGAAAATCTTCCCTAAACTGTTAGGTTGCCCGATCGACAAAAATCCGGGCACTTACTAGGGAATTCTCATGGATGGCAAGGCGGCACTCGTTCGGTGACCTTGCAAGAATCCCTGTGACGATTCTCCAATCGCGCTTTCCAATGGCAACAGAGGCGCGTCCACCGGCTTGGGCGTTCCGCGACAGTGAGGACCCCGCTACGCTCCGTGACCCCTTTTGGCGAGTTGTTTCGCCGCCTTCTTCACTGCCGCGACCATGTCCGCGGCCAAGGGAGTGTGGCGCACGTCGGCGCGGGTGATCAGGTTGATCGTTTCGCGTGGCAATGGCTCCTTGATTGCGAGCGCCTGAAGTCCAACACGTCCGAAAGGAGTTGCCAGCAATGGCTGCGGGAGCACGGCTAGCAAGTCCGTTTCGGCCATGAGAAGCAGCATGGCGGCGAACGACTCGCATTGTGTGATCCTTTTCGGAACCGACAGACCGGTCGAAAGGAAGGCTTTCTCCACCATGCTCGCGCCCGCGCCAGGGAGATTGACCACGATCCACTCAGCGTCCACCAGATCGCCAAGCGAGCGTGTGCCGGTCCGGGGATGTCCGGCTCGTCCGGCCACAGACATGGGGCAAGGCAATAGAGGCCGCGCGTTGATGGAAGGGTCGGACTTGCCGCCCGTCCATCGCCCCACGACAAAATCGAGTGTCTCGTCGCGTACCAGCGGGAGCAGCATGGGGGACACCGCTTCGACAATTCGAACCCGCGCATCGGGGAAATGTTCGCGAAAGCGGGAGAACGCCTCCGTTACGATCTGCAGTCCTACAAGCGAAAAACCGAAAGCAACGGAGCCTGCCCGCTCGCCCGACAATTGCGCGAGATCCTCTTCGGCCTTACGCAACTCCGATTGCACGGCGCGAGCGCGCGCAATAAATGCACGGCCGGCGAGAGTCGGTACTACACCGTGCGGGGTGCGATCGAGCAGCCGCGCGTGCAGAGATTCCTCAAGCTGGCGCAGTGCTTTGGTGACCGCGGGTTGCGTTACGCCGAGTTGCTTCGCGGCGGAGCGGATGCTGCCTGAGTCGATGATGGCTAGAAAAACGCGGATCTGGTTCAAGCGCATAGGGGATAACCTGCAGGTTATGGCGATTCGCTCCGGGCCATCTTACAACCCGGCGTCAGATAAGGTTTACTGCGCGGCACCCGCATATCAATCTCTGGTTGAAATCACGGGCAACTGTCGATATTTCCAAGGAGAAGAGGTAAATGAATATTCCGCGGGCAGCGGTGGCAGTTTTGGTCGCGTTGATCGCATCGCCGATTTGCGAGTCCGCGTCCTACCCGGCCAAGCCGGTCAAACTCATCGTGGCATTTCCGCCGGGCGGACCCACGGACTCCGTCGCTCGCCTGATCGCGGGACAGCTATCGAAAACTCTCGGCCAGCAAGTCATCGTCGACAACCGTCCCGGTGCAGGCGGTACCATCGGCGCGGCACTGGCGGCGAAGTCGCCGGCGGATGGCTACACGCTGTTCCTTGGCACGACCGGAACGCTGGCCAGCGCCCCGAGCCTCTATCCAAACCTTGGCTACCATCCGGTCAAGTCTTTTGTCCCCATCAGCCTCGTCATAACCGCCCCCTTCGTCGTAGTCGTTCATGCAAAGGTGCCGGCGCAATCGCTGCAAGAACTCATCAGCTTGGCGAAATCGAAACCGGGAGACCTTAACTTCGGTTCGGCGGGCAACGGCCATCCGTTACATATTGCTGGCGAGATGTTCAAGATCGCGGCCGGCGTCGATCTTGTCCACGTTCCTTACAAGGGTACCGCTCCAGCACTGCCAGATCTGCTGGCTGGACGAATTCAGATCATGTTCGACGTACCTGCAACCTTTACGTCCTTCCTGCAATCCGGACAGCTGCGCGCACTTGCCGTTGCCGGACCACGACGAATTCCGCAACTGCCCGATGTTCCGACAACCGCAGAAGCAGGTTTGCCCGGGTACGAAGTGAGCGCATGGTTTGGACTGGTGGCGCCGGCCGGCACACCGGCCGAGATTGTGAAGCGATTGAATGCCGAAGTGCGAAAGGCGGTCGCGATGAAGGAGATTCACGATGCCCTCGCAAACCAGGGGTTGGAGCCATCCGTCAATTCACCGGAAGAATTTACGGCACTCATCAAACTCGACGGTGCTAAATGGGCGAGGGCAGTCGAGCTATCCGGCGCAAAGATTGACTGATGATGAGGACAAGACAAATGATCTCCAACGAAATTCCCAAAGATTTCAAACTTTCAAACTTCCGGCACGTTGACGAAACCGGAAACGCCAAAGCGTATACCGATTTTCTCGACCGCTTCGTCGCAGACCGTCGTGAGATGATCGAAATCGGGCTCGACTTGCTTGTGTTACGTCCGGGCTCGACTGTACTGGACGTCGGTTGTGGTCCCGGCGCCACCATACCGCTGCTGGCTTCACGGGTGGGAGCGGATGGCCGAGTGGCAGGCATTGATCCAAGTCGGGAACTGGTGGCCGAAGCACATCGGCGTTTCAACGGCAGCGGATTGCCGGTGGAAATCGGTGTCGGAGACGCACAAGCTCTCGGTTTCCCCGACGCGACTTTCGATGCCGCCCGGACGGATCGTGTGCTGGTGTATGTGGGAGAACTTCGGCGCGCAGTGCTCGAATTGACGCGGGTTACCAAATCAGGTGGTCGGGTGGTCGTCACAGAACCGGATATGGGCGCGTGGATGGTTGACTCCTTCGATGTCGAGACTACCCGCGCCGTGCTGACCGGCGTCTGCGACGAGTTCCCGAGTGCGTGGGCGGGTCGCCAGCTCCGAGCGCTGTTTCTTGATGCGGGATTGACCGGCGTCGAAGTACGTATTTTCTCGATAATGCATACGCAGTTCGCAACATGGAGCGAAAGACTGGGAATCGACGCGGTACTTGGAAAAATCACGGAGGCTGGCCGCATTTCGGCCGCGTCTGCCAAGTCGTGGTTCGATGAATTGCGAATGCGCGATTCGGCAGGCCGATTCTTCGCGGCGAACATGCTGTGCATGGTTTCCGGCACAAAAGCCGGCTGAGAAAACTGCGGCACCACCCAATCCCAAGTGGGTCCCTTGCTGAATTTGTCTTGCCCTCGTTTGTTCAGTCTCAAATGTCGATATTGTCGTCCACCCACGGGTGGCTCAATCTGCGACGAAGCGCCGCTTACCTCATCCGGATCAGCTTCCGCAGGCTGGGCACGTTTTTCGGCACCGCCTTTTCCGGAAACACCTGGGACCAAGCCGTCGTGGACACTTCACCCACGTACAGATCGCCGCGCGAATCGACCGCCATGCCGTGCGGCGCGACGAACTGGTTCGGGCGCTCGATGCCCGCGCGTTCCGCGCCGAAGCGCGACAACAGATTGCCCTGGTGATCGACGATGCTCACCCTCGGTCCGAGGTTCGGGAATTCGCGGTTGATCGGCAGCGCTGGACCGAGTTCCCCGATGTAACACAAAGGCTGGCTGCGATCTTCCATCACCATGCCGCAGGGCCGGTGCAGGTTGTGCCATTCGGTCTCGAACTTTCCTTCACCGTCGAACACCTGCACCCGGTGATTCTCCCGGTCCGCCACGTAAACCCAGCCATCGGGGTCGCAGCACAGGTTGTGCGGGATGTTGAATTCACCGGGGCCGGAGCCCGACCCACCCCAGGACTTCAACAGTTTTCCGTCCGGCGAATATTTGTGGATGCGTGCATTGCCGTAACCATCCGACACGTAAATGTCTCCGCGCGGTGAAAGCGCGGTGTGGGTGCAACGGTGAAACGGTTCTCCGCTCATGGGCGCCGCGGGCCTGCCGGGAATGCCGATGGTGAGCAGCACCTTACCCTCAAGCGTGCATTTTCGAACGCTGTGGTCGCCGTCGTCGGTGCAGTAGAGCGATTGATCGGGGCCAACGTGAAGGCCATGCGCACGCAAAAACAAACCTTCACCCCAGGAGCGCAGGAAGTTGCCTTCGCGGTCGAACACGATCATCGGATGTTCGCCGCGGTTGAAGACGTACACCCGGTCGTCCCGATCCACCGCGACGGCGGCGGCGTCCGGCATCGACCAGCCGTCGGGCAATTTCGCCCAGGGTTCGATGATGCGGTAACGGAATTCACCCGTGCCGACGATGGTATCCATATAAGAGGCTCCTATGCGGCGCCGCGCAGGCGGCCGCGAAGATTGTCCGGAATCGTGAGTTCGAAAGACAGAATTCGGGAGGACAGCGACTTTCCGTAGTTGTCGAGGCAGAGGCTGCGCGAGACGCCGCCGCCCAGGGCGCCTTCGGCGACGAAGTTCATGGCTTGCAGACCGTCTACGTCGTAGCGGGTGACTTTCCCGGTGACGACACCGGCGTAATGCGCCTTGAAGGCATCTGCGGTGAGTTGATCCTTGAGGAAGGGATAAAACTCCGGGTCATAGGCGATCACCGAAATGTTGGACGTGTTGCCCTTGTCGCCGGAGCGGCAGTGGGCCAGGTGCTGGAGAAAGACTTTCATGACATCTCCTAAAGATATTTGCCACAGAGGTCACAGAGAACACAGAGAAGAATCAAATATCGAAAAATCTTGTCTGTTCCCAGCTTCGCCAAGCAGACGAGCCGATCGCGCGCCAGAAAACCGCGGTCGAATTGTGAATAATTGATCCACCTTTTTGTGTTTTTCTCCGTGTTCTCTGTGCCCTCTGTGGCAAAACGCCTCTTCAGCTTTCGTAGTAATTAATCGACGGCGTGATCTTCTCACGGGGCACCAGGGATGACCACACGCCGATGATCTCGCGGGTGCGATCCTGGTGGGGCACGCGTTTGCCGGTCATGCCGATGCCGGAGACCGCCATGCCGTCCACCTCGCGACCGACTTTCACTGCCTCTTCGCGGGTTTTCGTGCGCGCGGCGACCCGTACGGCGATTTCGTAGGGCTCCGGCGCGTCCTTCGGCGTCATTGTGCCGTGGATCGCGTTGAGGCCGAGAAAGTCGATGCGGATTTCCTCGGCGGCAAGTTTCACGATCTTGAAGCGCTCTTCCAGAATCTTCTTCGCGAGCTGCGCGCGCCGCAGCGCCCCCGGCCCGGCGTAGAAGAACATGTCTTCGCCGATGAAACCTTCCGTGCAGCCGATGGAAACCTTGAGTGTCGGTGTGCGCGGTTTGCCGGACAGATTGGTGATGCGCACCCGGTCAGGGCCGATCTGCTCAAGCTGTGCAGTAGTGAAATCGACGACAACGTCCGGCGTAATGTAATTCGCCGGATCGTGCACTTCATAAAGTAATTGTTCTTTCACCGTCATGAAGTTCACCGCGCCGCCGCTACCCGCCACCTTGGTCAACACGGCGGAGCCGTCTTCCTCCACCTCGACGATGGGGAAGGCGAGGTTCCAGGGTTCCGGCACATCCTTGAAACCGGGATCGGCGAAATATCCCCCGGTGACCTGTGCGCCGCATTCCATCAAATGGCCGAGGCCGTTGCCGCGCCCGAGGCGCAGGTGGTCCAACGGGTCCCAGGCGAATTCATGCATCATCGGGGCCATGAAAATCGACGGGTCCGCTACACGCCCGGAGACCACGATCTGCGCTCCCTGCCTCAATGCCGCGACGATAGGTTCGGCGCCGAGGTAGACCTCTGCCGACACCAGCGTGTCTGCCAGCGTGGCGGTCGGTTTGCCGTTTTCCATGATGATCTGGGTAAGCGAGAGCACGCGGTCGGTGATCAGGCTGCCATTGACCGAGGCGACTTTCACTCCCTTGGCGCCGAATTCCCGCAACCAATGCACGATGCGCTGCGCCGCGCCGTCCGGATTGATCCAGCCCTGGTTGGTGATGATTTTGGTCCCGCGTTTCAGGCAGGCGGGCAGCACCGCCTGCATGCGATCGTCCAGATAGGTGTCATATCCCGGAAAAGCAGGCTCGCGCCGCTTGCGTACCTGAGCGGCGGAGATGGTCGCCTCCGCCATGGTCTCGAAACACAGATAGTCCAGATCGCCGCGTTCGGCATTCAGCCGCGCGGGTTCGATGCGATCCCCCCACCATGCCGAGCCGGCGCCGACACGCAGAATTTTTCTCATGGCGCCACGTTCCTGTTGCTGGCGGACATTCCACCTCCCCGTTGATTTTGCCCCGGCCTCGAATCCGCCGTGTAATGCCTTGGAATAGTGGCGATTGGCGACGAAACCGTCAATGGCGAAGGGTTCCGGATGTTGAAATCGAACATATGGCGCTGCCGCAAACGGCGACGCGGGGTCTGGGAAAAGGGTGCCTCCGAAATTCCGCCTGTCAGAACTATCGCTTGACAAAGGTTCTGGCGCAATCCGATTATTCCGCACACAGAACAATAAATATCGAACGCGGCAGTACCGTGTGGAGGAATGCCGGAGGAGCGGGTTTGCCGCACGCGCAGATTTGTTTGCCGGCGCGCATTTTCCGCCGCGCCCGCCAGGTTTAATGAGACCGTTCATATCGCCTGGTTGTCCGCGCTGGACGGAATTTCGTTGACGGTGGCACTGGGTCAGGGATTCGACAGCCTGATTCTGCAAAACAAAAACAATCGAAGGAGGCATGACATGGCAGCGTCCACGCGCTGGAAAAACCGGCCCGAGGGTTCGACCTGGGGCGACTTCGGGCCTGACGACCAGTTGGGGCGCCTGAATCTGCTCACACCGGAGAAGGTCAGGCAGGGCATCGCGGAAGTGAAGGAGGGCCTGGTGTTCTGCCTGAGTCTGCCGCTCGATTATCCCGGCGGTAACGTGCTCAATCCGCGACGTCATCCGCCCATCCTGCGGCCGACTTTGCGCAACGGTCGTCCGAACATGATCTATGTCGTGCAGCGTGACAATCCGAACGCCACCGACGTCATCAACGACGACGCGGTGATCCTGCATTTGCAGTATTCGACGCAGTGGGACAGCCTGGCGCATGTCGGCCAGTTGTTCGACGCGGATGGCGATGGCAAGCCGGAACCGGTGTTCTACAACGGCTATCGTGCCGGCAAGGAAATCTCCGGACCGAGCGATCCGGACGACGCCGGCGCGATCGGCACCGTGCCCGCAAAAACCACGACGGCAGTGCATGCGCTGGGCGTCGAAAACATGGCTGTCAATTGCGTACAGGGGCGTGGCGTCATGATCGATCTGCATGCGCACATCGGTCGTGCCAGCGTGGCGGTCGGTTACGATCAACTCATGCGCATCCTGGAACAGGACAAGGTTGTCGTCGAAAAGGGCGACATGGTGTGCCTGCACACGGGGTTCGCGCAGTTGATCCTGGAAATGAACAAGCATCCCGACCAGCACACGCTCGAACATTCCTGTGCAACGCTGGATGGGCGCGACGGCAGGCTGCTGCAATGGATCACCGACTCCGGGCTGGTCTCGCTCATTGCCGACAATTACGCCGTGGAAGCCCATCCGGCCACCAGCCACGATGGCCGCTGTGCTGCGTTGCCGCTGCACGAACATTGCCTGTTCAAGCTGGGTGTGAATCTGGGCGAGATCTGGCATCTGACGCCGCTGGCCAACTGGTTGCGTGCACATGGCCGCTCGCGATTCCTTTTGACGGCCCCGCCCCTGCGTTTGCCGGGTGCGGTCGGCTCGCCGGCGACACCGGTGGCGACGGTTTGACGCACGGCACTTGACCTGAGAAGGAGCGATCGTTCATGCCAAAACGGACTTCCGCCATCAATTCGGTTCAGAAGGCCTGCCGCATCCTGCGCTCATTGACCGAGCCCAATGTCGGCCGCCTGTCGGAAGTGGCAAACGAGGCGAGGCTCAACAAGGTGACGACCCTGCGGATTCTTGAAGTGCTGTCGCGCGAAGGTTTCGTCCATCGCGACGAGAAGTCCAAGACCTATTCGCTGGGAAACGAAGTGCTGATCCTGTCCGCGGCCCTGCAGGATCGCGACGATCTGCGCATCCGGGCGCGGCCCTCTTTGCTGCGGCTGGCGGCAGCGTGCGGAGATTCCGTGATGTTGTCGGTGCCAAGCGGTGCGATGGAGTCTGTGTGCGTGGATCGCGTGGTGGGGGATTTTCCAATCCGCGCCAATTATGTCGAGCTCGGCAGCCGTCGTCCCCTGGGGGTGGGCGCCGGGCCGATGGTCTTGCTGGCTTGGCGGCCAGCACAGGAAATCGAGGCGATATTGCCGATGGTGGTGCCGAGGCTGGGGGAATACCCAAAAATCAAGATGGACTGGCTGAAAAAGGAAATTCGCGACTCCCGTGAGCGTGGATATACCCTGTTCCGGAACATGCTGGTCGATCGCATGAGCGGGGTCGGGGTCCCTGTTCTACGGCCGGACGGCCGGCTGGTTGGCGCCCTGAGCATCGCGGCAATCACGGAACGCATCACTTCGCGGCTGCGCGAACTGGTCGACATGCTGCAAAAAGAGTCCACTATCATTACCGAAAGCTGGTCTTCGCGTGACAACTGACAGGACCGACCGTGCAGGCCGCAATGATCGCGCGAATTCCCTCGCGCACTTTGGTGCAAAGGAATCGCAGTGAGCTGGATCACCGGAGTCGGGTTGACGCCCTTCGGAAAACATCCGCAGAAAAATACGCTGGATCTGATGAGCGAAGCGTCGGCGTCGGCGCTCGCCGACGCGCAACTCGAACGACGGGACATCGACGGGCTGCTGTGCGGTTATTCCACGACCCTGCCGCACCTGATGCTCTCGACGGTGTTTGCCGAACACTTTGGTCTGCAACCGCGCTATGCGCATTCGATTCTGGTCGGTGGGGCCACCGGATTTGCCATGGCAATGGCTGCGCATCATCTGGTCGAATCCCGCCAAGCCGACAATATCCTGGTGGTGGCCGGGGAAAACCGGCTCACCGGCCAGGGGCGTGACGCCGCGATCCAGACTCTGGCCCAGGTCGGCCATCCGGAATACGAGGTGCCTCTTGGTGCAATCATTCCGGCGTATTACGGACTGGTGGCCTCACGCTACATGCACGAATTCGGGAACACGGAGCAGGACTTCGCCGAACTGGCAGTGCTGATGCGAAGGCATGCCATGATCCATCCCGGCGCGCAGTTTCGGGAGCCGGTCACGGTGGACACGGTCATGGCATCCAAGCCCATTGCCTCGCCTCTCAAACTGCTCGACTGCTGTCCGGTGTCCGACGGTGGTGCGGCCTTTGTCGTCAGCCGGACGCGACTGAACAGTTTTCCGGTGCGCATTTGCGGAACCGGGCAGGCGCATACCCACCAGCATGTGAGCGCAGGCGAGAGCCTGACGCATTTTGGCGCGGCCGAATCCGTGGCCCGAGCGCTTGATGCTGCCAGCATTCGCCTGAGCAACGTGAACTACGCCGCCATCTACGACAGCTTTACCATCACGCTCGCGCTGCTGCTGGAAGAAATCGGCTTTGCGCCAAGAGGCGGCGCCGGCCGGCTGGCGCGCGATGGTCATTTCGACCGGGATGGGAAAATGCCGCTCAATACCCACGGCGGGCTGCTCTCCTACGGACATTGCGGTGTCGGCGGGGCGATGGCGCATCTGGTGGAAACCCATTTGCAGCTCAGCGGTCGCGCACAGGATCGGCAGGTCAAAATTCCCCGTTATGCGCTGCTGCATGGTGACGGCGGGGTCTTGTCCTCGCATGTGTCCCTGGTGCTGGAGAACGTGGAATGAACCGGAGCGCCTCATGACGGTTGCGGATTGGACCCACGGCGGTCATGGCATCGCGTATCAGGGCTGCCACGCATGCCGTTCGATCTGGTATTTCCGGCGCGACTTCTGTCCGCGATGCGGCGCCGGGGAGCCGGAACCACGCCAGGCGGGCGGGAAGGGCACTGTCCACGCGCGCACCCTCGTGGCGCGCGCACCGTCGGAAGAAATGCGCGCGCACACGCCTTATCTGATCGTGCTGGTCGATGCCGACGAGGGATTTCGCTTGATGGCGCATGGCGACAAGGCGCTGCAGATCGGCGACCGGGTGCGGGTGCGCTTCATCGAGATTGGAGGAAAGAAGTTGCCGTATTTCGATAAAGCCTGACGAGACAAAAAAATCTCTCATCGCAGAGGACGCGGAGGGAAAACATTTGAATCAACAGAAAATCCTGGACGCAAAGGCGCAAAGACGCAAAGAAAGACCAAGCAAGGAAAATACAAGAGTGTGTGAATTTGGGCTTATGCTCGATTTCCTTTGCGACTTCGCGTCTTTGCGTCAAATGTTTTGACATTATCGAGAGGAAATGAAATGAAGGACCTCTTGCGGAAATCTTTGCGCACCGTGTTGAATCCCAAATCCATCGCCGTCATCGGCGCGTCGGAGAGCGAAAATAAAATTGGTGGCCGCCCGCTCCTCTACCTTTCCCGTCACGGCTACCAGGGCAAGGTTTACCCGATCAATCCGAAACGCGCGGAAATTCAGGGTTTCAAGGCCTACCCCTCGTTGACTGAAGTGCCGGATGCGCCGGAGGCGGCCATCGTTGCGCTGGCCGGCGACGCGGCAATCGAGGCTGTGGAACAGTGCGCGCAGAGGGGCGTTAGAGTGGCCGTGGTCATGACGTCGGGTTTTGGCGAGACGGATCCCGTGGCAGGCAAGGCGAAGGAAAAGCGCATGCGCGAGGCGGCACACGCGCGCGGCATGCGCATCATCGGCCCCAATTCCCAGGGTCTGGCGAACTTCGGCAGCGGCGCGATATTGTCGTTTTCGACCATGTACATCGAGGCGCCGCCCCAGGACGGGCCGATCGCGGTGGTGAGTCAATCGGGTGCGATGAGTGTGGTGCCTTATGGTTTGCTGCGCGCGCGCGGACTGGGGGTGCGGCACTCGCACGCCACCGGCAACGACGCCGACGTGAGCGCCTCGGAACTTGCATCGGTGGTTGCCGAAGACCCCGACCTCAAGCTGCTGCTGCTTTACATGGAGAGCATCAGCGATCCGTTCTTTCTCGCCGAGACCGCGCGGATCGCAAATGCGCGCAATCTGCCGGTGATCGCGCTGAAGGCCGGGCGCACGGCCGCGGGCCAGGAAGCGGCCAAATCGCACACCGGCGCGCTGGCCAACGAAGACCGCCTGGTGGATGCTTTTTTCGAGCAACACGGGATCTGGCGCGCCCGCGATACCGCCGAATTGGTGGCGAGCGCGGAAATGTATTTGAAGGGATGGAAACCGAAGGGCCGAAGACTGGTGGCGATCAGCAATTCGGGCGCGGTGTGTGTCATGTCCGCGGATGCGGCCAACGCTGTGGGGATGCCCATGGCGAGACTCGCGCAAGGTACGCGGGAAGACTTGGGCAGGATTTTGCCGGGCTTCGCAACAACAACCAATCCGATTGATCTCACCGCTGCGTTGTTGAGTAACGGTGCATTGTTCTCGCAGATACTGCCGGTGCTTGCGCGCGATGATGCCGCTGACGCTTTCCTGATCGGCATTCCCGTGGCGGGCCAAGGCTACGATGTAGAGGCCTTCGCCCGCGATTCTGCGGATTTTGCCAAGGTGACCGGGAAGCCTCTGGTTGCTGCAATTCCGCAGCCGAATATTGCGGCAGTGTTCAAGGCGAAGAATCTGCCTGTGTTTCCCACGGAATACGAAGCCGTGGCGGCACTCAATCAATTTCTCTCGCACGGCGAATTGATCGAAGCCGCCAGGGCCGGGGCGCAGACAAGTTCGCACCCGCCAGAGGCTGTCACGCGCGCTGCCACGATGCTCAACGAAGCCGATAGCCTGGCGATGCTGGAAAAAGCCGGCGTGCCGGTGGTCGCACATCGCCTTTGCCAAAGCGCCGAAGAAGCGGTGGCGGCATGGTCGGCGCTGGGCGGCGCGGTCGCCGTCAAGGGATGTTCGGCCGATGTGGCGCACAAATCCGAGCTGGGTCTGGTGCGCCTGGGCTTGCATGACGCAAAGGCGGTGCGCGACGCCTTCTTGCGGATGCGTCAGGCAATCCAGACGCATGGCGCGCGTTTCGACGGCGTGATCGTGGCGGCAATGGCACGCGGACGACGCGAGCTCATGATCGGTGCCCGTATCGATCCGGTATTCGGCCCGGTGGTGCTGGTCGGCGACGGCGGCAAATATGTCGAGGCCATGCCGGACGTGCGGGTGCTGCTTGCGCCATTTGACGAGCGGCAAGTGCGTGAAGCGCTCGGACGCTTGCGCATCGCGCCCCTGTTTGCCGGTGTGCGCGGCGAACCCGCGCTCGATGTGACGGCCTTTTGTGCCGCAGTGCTCGCCGTCGGCCGGTTAATGACGCGGGCCGACTCCGGTGTTACAAACCTCGATCTGAATCCGGTGCTGATCGGCGCGAAAGGTGAGGGCTGCGTGGCGTTGGATGCGGTGGTCTATTCGACGACGGGCTGAGCGGTAACAGAACAATCTCCAATGTCGTGCCCGGCGTCCTCGCCGGTACGCCTTGTCAAATTGCCGCAAGTTCCAGCATCAGCGACGGCAAGGATTGCGCCGTCACTCCTCCCGGCAAGGGAATCGGGTCTTCTCCCGGATACACAACCAGTCGGCGAGTGGCGCCGACGTCGGCGGCGCCGAGATAAAAGTCCTTCGTCAGGATGGGGGTTCTGGTTCGCCTGAATTCGATGGCCCAGAGTTGCCGCCGCGGAAGTTCCAGCACCAGATCGATTTTTGCG
>JBJXFN010000163.1:0-3988 GCA_046155535.1 Burkholderiales bacterium | reverse complement strand
TCCATTGCCCTTCTTCGATGCCCTTCACCACTTTGCTGCCGATCTTGAGGACGGGCACCTCCAGATTCGGACCAATCAGTTTTCGAAGCTCCGCCCGCGCGGCTTCGTCATTCGCGTCCATCTCCGTATATGGCACCCCTCTTTTCGTCAACAACATTCGCGCCCGGGAGCAGGCATCTCCGCATTCCGTTGTGTAGAGCGTGACCGGAAAATTCTTGACGGCCTGCTGCAAGGTGTAGGGCAAAGGCGTCTCGCCGGGTTTGCCACCATCGACTTTTCTTCTTTCAATGCTTTTGACATTGGGCACCGGCGGCTTGTCGCTGTAATGAACCTTGCCCTCGGCGTCCACCCATCGGTACAACTCGGCATGCGCAAGCACAGAAGCCAGCATCAACACGGTGCAAAAAAACGCTTTTTTCATCGGTTGCCCCTGTCAAGAATCCTCACGATGATGCCACAGCCTCGGTCATTCCGTGGTGACGGAGCAAGGCGTCGAGAGTCGGTTCCCGGCCACGAAATGCGATAAAAGACTCCATCGCCGGTCGGCTGCCGCCGCTACCCAGCACCTCATTGCGGAAACGCTGCCCGGTCCGGGCATTCAAGATGCCTGTTTCCTCGAACAAGCTGTAGGCATCGGCCGACAGCACTTCCGCCCACTTGTAGCTGTAATACCCCGCCGCATAGCCACCACCGAAGACATGGGAGAAACCATTGGGAAATCGATGATAGTCCGGCGGAAACAGAACCGCGACTTTCCTGCGCACTTCGGACAGAAGATCAAGCGGCGAGCGCGCACTGCACGGATCGTGATCAAAATGCAGATGCATGTCGAACAGGGCGAACTCCAATTGCCGCACAGTCTGCATGCCGCTCTGGAAATTCCTCGCCGCGATCATGCGATCGAAAAGATCACGCGGCAGCGTTTCGCCCGACGCCACATGGCGGGTCATGTCATGCAGCACGTCCCATTCCCAGCAGTAGTTTTCCATGAATTGGCTGGGAAGTTCGACGGCGTCCCATTCCACGCCGTGGATGCCGGACACGCCGAATTCTTCGACCTGGGTCAACAGATGGTGCAGACCATGCCCGAATTCATGGAACAAGGTGATCACTTCGTCATGCGTGAAGGTCGCCGGACCATCGCCGCCGGGAGCCGAGAAATTGCAATTCAGGTAGGCCACCGGCGTCTGGATGCCTTGCGCAACGCGCCGGCGGGAGATGGCATCGTCCATCCAGGCCCCGCCCCGTTTTGAAGGCCGCGCGTACAAATCCAGATAAAACTGGCCGGCCGCTCTTCCATCCTCGGCACGAAGGGTGAAAAAACGCACATCCGGGTGCCAGGTGGCCGCCCGGTCGGCTTCCACGCGCAATCCATACAACACCTGGACCACGCGAAACATGCCCGCGAGCACGACGTCCTCGGGAAAGTACTGCCGCAACTGCTGATCCGAAAACGCATAACGTTGTGCCCGCAACTTTTCGGAAACATAAGCCACATCCCAGGGTTCAAGTTTGCCAAGGCCCAACGGGCCGGCCGCAAGCCCGGCCAGCTCCGCAAGATCGCGTTCGGCATAGGGTTTCGCCCTCGCCGCAAGACTCTCCAGGAAATCGATGACCTGCTGTGGCGTTTTGGCCATCTTGGGTTGCAGGGAAAACTCCGCAAAATTGGCAAACCCCAGTAGTTTTGCCTGCTCCTTTCGCAGGATCAGAATTTCCCGGATAACCGGGGAATTGTCCCACCGCGGATCGCCGAATTCCGAAGCGCGGATCGCATACGCGCGATACAGGGTCTGGCGCAAATCCCGGTTCTCGGCGTATTGCATGACCGGAAGATAACAAGGCATGTGCAGCGTCAGCTTCCAGCCGGAGAGACCCGCCTGTCTGGCCGCCTCCGCCGCGGCCGCGACAACGTCCGGAGGCACCCCGTTCAGAATCGCGGGGTCGGTGACCAGATAGGCAAAGGCATTGGTGGCATCCAGCAGGTTGTCATTGAATTTGGAAGACAACCCGGCAAGTTTTTCGCTCACCTGCGCGAAGCGCAGCTTGCCTTGCGCGTCGAGGTCGGCGCCGCCCAGGCGGAAATCGCGCAGTTCGTTTTCGATCAGTTTCCTGCGCGCCCGGGGCAACCGGGGAAAGCCCTCCGACGCATGCAATGCCTTGTACTTCGAGAACAGCGCCGCATTCTGGCTGAGCTCGGTGAAATACCGGGTCACGCGCGGCAGATTGGCGTTGTAGGCCTCCCGCAGCGCCGGGCTGTTCAGCACGGCATTCAGGTGCGCCACCTGGCCCCATGCGCGGCGAAGGCGCTCGTTGGCATCCTGCAGGGGTGCGACGAATCCTTCCCAGGTTGCGGGTTGCCCGGCTTGCCCGACGGATTCGATCAGTTGCCGGTTTTGCGCCAGCAACGTGTCCAGTGCGGCCGAAACCCATTGCGGATCGAAATCATTGAATCGCGGCAAGCCCGAAAAATCGAGCAGCGGATTGGCAGGGTTCATGGAAGGAAAAATCGAGAATGCATGACGAATGGGACGGGTTGTGGAAACGCCAGCACGGAGGGCCCGGATCCCACGCGGATCAGGGTTCGTGGACCACTTGGCCGTCCACGATGGTGTACCGGACCCGCCCCCGGAGTTCGATCCCGGAAAACGGCGTGTTCTTGCCCTGGCTTCTCAATGCCGACGGCCCGACCTTCCAACTCGCCTTCGGGTCGAAAATGCACAGGTCCGCGCCTGAACCGATCGCCACACGACCCGCCGGAATCTTCAGGATCCGGGCCGGCTCCAGGGTCACTTTCGCCAAGGCGGCGGGCAATGGCACAGCCGCCTCGTCCGCCCACTTCAGAACGAGCGGCAACAGCAATTCGAGGCCGGTCGCACCCGCTTCGGACTCTCCGAACGGCAATTGTTTGGCGTCTTCGTCGACGGGCGAGTGATCGGAACAGATGGCATCGATGGTGCCATCTTCCAGGCCGCGGCGCAGGGCATCGCGGTCACGGCCGCTTCGAAGCGGTGGCACCAGGTGGCAATTGGAATCGAAGAAGCCGATGTCCATTTCACTTAAGTGCACATGATGGGCGGATACGTCGCAACTCAGCTTCAGGCCACCGGACTTGGCTTTGCGCACGATCTCGACCGCCTCCGCGCTGGACAGTCGGCACAGATGAACAGTTGCGCCGGTCTCACGCGCCAGCATCAGGATGGTGGACACGGCAACCGTTTCGGCAATTGCCGGAATCGCCGGCAGCCCGAGGCGCGTGGCAACGCGGCCGTCATGGGCCACGCCGCCTCGCGCCAGTGCCGCGTCACTCGGACGCAACCAGACCGGATACCCGAAGGTCGTCGCATATTGCATGGCCCGCAGCAGCACCTGGTTGTCGGTCAGCGCCGCATCGGCCTGGGAAAACCCCACACATCCGGCTTCGACCAGTTCCGCCATTTCGGTGATCTGCTGCCCTTTCAATCCTAGCGTGAGCGCCCCCAAGGGATGCACATGCGACTGGTTCAGGCTGCGGGCGCGGTGTTTTAGCATCTCCACCAGGCCTGGCTCATCCAGCGGCGGGTCGGTATCCGGCGGACAAGACAGCGAAGTCACGCCGCCGGCCACCGCCGCCGCCATTTCACTTTCCAGGGTCGCCTTGTACTCATTGCCCGGCTCTCGCAGCCGCGCCGCCAGATCGACCAGTCCCGGGCACACAACCAGTGCACCGGCATCGATCGTCCGATCCGCCCGAAACGCCGGCGGTGCACTGCCAATCCCGACAATTTTTCCACCGTCGATGTACACGTCCCGCAGGCCGTCCGTCGCACTGGCGGTGTCAATCAGCCGTCCGCCGCGAATGAGCAGGCTCATGTGTTGCCCGCGAGGATGGACATCACCGCCATACGCACCGCAATGCCGAAGGTCACCTGCGGCAGAATGACCGACTGTTTGCCGTCCGCGACACTGGAATCGATTTCGATGCCGCGGTTCATGGGGCCGGGATGCATCA
>JBJXFN010000142.1:0-15005 GCA_046155535.1 Burkholderiales bacterium | reverse complement strand
GGTGCGCGCAAGCAACGCAGCCGTACCGAAATCCGCGAACGCGACACTTTTACGCCCGCAACAACCACCGTGGCGACGACGCATCCTGAAGCCTACGAAGCCCTGCTCCGGCAATCGTTGTCCGCTGGGCTTGCTTTGTCCCTCAAGGCGGGCAGAAGCTTCCGTCTTGCAACTGTCGACGAGAATCGGGGCAAAACGAGCCCGCTGGAACCTCAGACTTCCGACGACAGCGAAGTGGCGTTGGAGTATCGCCATGCCGACCGGAACTTTCGGATATCGGCATATCGCCTCGACCTGGACAACGAAATCCATTTCATGTTCATCCCAGGCGGAATGTTCGGACTGTTCGGCTCGAATGTGAACCTGCCCCCGACCCGGCGGCAGGGTATCGAACTGGAAGCTGGCTTCCGTATCGCCGAGACACTCCAAGTGCAGGCTCGAATCGAACATTTGAGCGCGCGTTTTCGTCGCGGGTCATTTGCCGGCGTCGATGTCGGTGGAAATGAGATCCCGCTGGTGCCGAATAAACTTGCTTCCCTGTATCTCGTATGGCAGCCTGCGGACCGCTGGAATTTGACCGGGACGGTGCGTCACGTTGGCGCACAACGTTTCGACAACGATCAAAGTAACTCCTTCTCCGAAAAAATGCCGTCTTACACTGTGGTGGATATCAAGGCCGCACGCGCGCTTGGCAACTGGTTTTTGAGTGCCCAGATCGACAATTTGTTGTCGAAGGAATACTTCAGTTACGGCATCCGCAACAGCGCGGGGGATTCATTCAACGCGTATCCCGCGGCAGAACGCAGCTTCTACTTGACAGCACAATATCGCTTTGGCGGGTAAGTGTTGGCGTCCTGCGTTTGCCAAAGCGGGGATGCATACTAGCGGGGCTCAGAATCCCGCCGGGGCTGCTGCACCGCCACAACGCGGCGCCGGGCGGGCGCTTGCTGGGGCAGGAACCACAGAGTAGGCTAGTCGAAATATTCCCGGCTGAAAAAGATCGGGGTGTCCAACGACGTATAGGAGGAGAAGACCATGACAAGTCGAGCATTGGGTTGCCTGAAAATTTTTCTGATCGCCTGGGTGGGTGCCGCGCTGAGTACCGGCACGGTATTGGCCCGGCAGGAAAAACTCGGCAAGGGCGAAGGCGCGGTGGATATTGTCGCCTGGCCGGGATATATCGAGCGCGGCGAAACGGATAAAGGTTTCGACTGGGTCACCGGTTTTGAAAAATCGACCGGTTGCAAGGTGCGGGTAAAAACCGCCGGCACCTCCGACGAAATGGTTGCGTTGATGAACGAAGGCGGCTTCGACCTGGTCACGGCTTCCGGAGATGCCAGCATGCGGCTCATCTCCGGCAAGCGGGTCCAGGAAGTCAATGTCAATCTCGTCCCCAGTTACAAGAACATCGATCCGCGGCTGCAGAAGGCTCCCTGGCATTATGTGGGGAATAAACATTACGGCGTTCCGTATCAGTGGGGCTACAACGTCCTGGCTTATAACACCAAGGCGTTCAAAAACCCGCCGCAAAGCTGGGAAGTCGTGTTCAAGGAAATGAAGCTCGACGACGGCAAGTCCAACAAAGGCCGCGTTCAGGCCTTCGACGGACCGATCTACATCGCCGATGCCGCGCTGTATCTAATGCATTCCCAGCCGGAATTGGGCATCAAGAATCCGTACGAGCTCGATGAAAATCAGTACAAGGCGGCGCTGACGCTGCTGCGCGAGCAGCGCAAAATCGTGGCGCGGTACTGGCATGATGCTTTTGTGCAGATCGACGATTTCACAAATGAAGGTGTTGTGGCGTCTTCTTCCTGGGGCTTCCAGGTCAACCTCCTGCAGGGAAAGAAAGCGCCAATCGCGAGTGTCGTTCCCAAGGAAGGTGCCACCGGCTGGGCGGATACCACCATGATGCATGCGGAAGCCCCGCACCCGAATTGCGCCTACATGTGGCTTGAACACTCGATCAACAAGAAACTTCAGGGCGATCTTTCCGCCTGGTTCGGGTCGGTACCCGCAGTGCCGGAAGCTTGCAAGGGCAACCCCCTGCTCGGCGAGAAGGGCTGCGAAACCAACGGCATCAAGGAATTCGATCGCATCTGGTTCTGGCGCACGCCAGTTTCCAATTGCGGTGGCGGGCGGACCTGTGTGCCCTACTATCGCTGGGTCACCGACTATATAGCGGTGCTTGGCGGACGCTAAGACCTCCAAAATTTCGATTGGGAGCACGATGGGCCGCTTGCTGCGGCCCATCGTTTGTCTGAGTCAACATGCCACAGCGATCCGGCACTGCCGTCAGCTTTACCAACGTTTCGCGTGCCTTCGGTGAAGTGCGCGCGGTGGACGATGTTTCGTTCGACATACACGACGGGGAATTTTTCTCCATGCTGGGTCCATCGGGATCCGGAAAGACGACCTGCCTGAGGTTGATCGCCGGTTTCGAAAGGCCGGACGCCGGCCATATCTCGGTCCACGGCGTCAACGTCGAGGCGGTGCCGCCCTACGAACGAGACGTCAATACGGTGTTCCAGGACTACGCGCTCTTTCCCCACATGAGCGTGTCGGAGAATGTCCAATACGGACTCATGATCCGCAAGGTACCCGAGGCGGAGCGCCGACGGCGCTCTACCGAAATGCTCTCGCTGGTCAAACTGGAGTCCATGGGTTCGCGCAAGCCTTCGCAACTCTCCGGAGGCCAGCGGCAACGGGTGGCTCTAGCGCGCGCCCTGATCAACCGGCCGAGCGTGTTATTGCTCGACGAGCCGCTCGGCGCGCTCGACCTCAAATTGCGCGAGCAGATGCAGGAGGAGCTGAAAGCCTTGCAGCGGCAGGTCGGCATTACCTTCGTTTATGTGACCCATGACCAGGGCGAAGCCCTGGCCATGAGCGATCGCATTGCGGTGTTCAATCGCGGCCGCATCGAGCAGGTCGGTGCGCCCGATCAGATCTACGAACATCCGACCACGGTTTTTGTCGCGGATTTTGTCGGTGTTGCAAATGTGTGCACCGGCCAATTTGCACAGCGTTTGAACGGCTCGCCACGCGAGTTTGCGATCCGGCCGGAAAAAATTCTCATGCTTTCCATGGACGAACCGGTTTCCGAAGGGTGGACCGATTGCGCCGGCACAATTCGTTCCGTTACTTACCATGGCGCCACTACCCGCTACGCTGTCAGTCTGAAGGAAGGCGGCGAACTCGCGGTGATGTGTCAGAACGGTGTCTCGTCGGCGCGACGGATGGTCACTGGTGATGCAGTGCGCCTGACCTGGCCGCGCCATAGCATCCAGCATCTTGGCCCATGAATTCCGTCGCAGCGCAGCCTTCGGTGCTTGCGCGGCTGTCCACGGTGTTGTACCTGCATCCACGGATGCTGCTGGCACTGCTGCTGATCCCACCACTTCTCTGGCTGGGCGTCATCTATCTTGGCGCACTGCTGGCGTTGCTACTGCAAAGTTTTTTCTACATCGACGAGTATTCGGGAAATATAGTCCGCGAGTTTTCCCTGTCCACTTATGGCCAGTTGTTCACGCTGGCGAATGCGGATATTTTTCTACGTACCACGCTGATGGCAATGGCGGTAACCGTGGCCGCGGCACTGCTGGCGTTTCCAGTTGCCTACTACATGGTGCGTTATGCCAGCCTGAAACTGAAAGCCGCCATGTATCTCGCGGTCATGCTGCCGCTCTGGTCGAGTTATCTGGTCAGGGTGTACGCCTGGAAGCTGATCTTGGCAAAGGAAGGCATCGTGAACTGGTTTGCCACCCAGTTGCATCTGACGTGGTTGATGGACGCCTTGCTGGCCACTCCGGTGATCGGCGGGCCCTCCCTGTCGATCTCGTACCTGGGTAGCTTTCTGGTGTTTCTCTACATCTGGCTGCCCTTCATGATCCTGCCCATCGTGGCCGCGCTGGAACGCGTGCCTGCTTCGCTGACCGAAGCTTCGGCCGACCTTGGCGCGACTCCACAGCAGACCTTTCGCAAGGTGATTCTTCCGTTGGCGGTGCCGGGGGTATTGGCCGGGTCGATCTTTACCTTTTCCTTGACGCTGGGGGATTACATCATTCCCGGCATCATCGGCAACTCCCGCCCGTTCATCGGGCAGGCGGTGTATCAACTGCAGGGCACGGCGGGCAACATTCCGCTCGCCGCCGCATTCACGATTGTTCCGATCGCGATCATGGGCGTCTATCTGCTGATCGCGCGGCGGTTTGGAGCGTTCGATGCGCTCTGAAAACCCCGGGTCTTTGCGGCACGGTGTACGCGCCGGCACCCCGCTGAAACTCGCGGCCCTGGGTGGCATCGCCTTCCTGCATTTGCCTTTGGCCATCATCATCCTTTATGCCTTCAGCGCAGAGGATAAGAGTTTCATTTTTCCGCCTCCGGGCCTGACGCTCAAATGGTTCGCAGTGGCCTGGTCCCGGGAAGACGTCCGCGCGGCCCTGTTCTTGTCTCTTCAGGTCGGCCTGGTGGCCACGCTGATGGCCATGGTGTTGGGTACTCTCGCGGCCGCGGCGATGTGGCGCTCGCGATTTTTCGGCCGCGAAGTGTTTTCCCTGCTGTTGATTCTACCCATCGCGTTGCCTGGCATTATCACCGGCATCAGCCTGCGATCGGCTTTCAATATTGCAGGCATTCCGTTCAGCTTCTGGACGTTGGTGGTGGGACACGCGACTTTTTGCGTTGTGGTGGTTTACAACAACGTGCTAGCCAGATTCCGGCGCTCATCCCCTGCGCTGATCGAGGCATCCATGGACCTCGGCGCAAACGGATTCCAGACTTTTCGCTATGTGGTGCTCCCCAACATTGCCACGGCGCTGCTGGCCGGCGGCATGCTGGCTTTTGCGCTGTCTTTCGACGAAGTCATCGTGACGACCTTTACCGCCGGGCAGCAATCGACCCTGCCGATCTGGATGCTTTCGGAATTGCTGCGTCCCCGGCAGCGCCCGGTCACCAATGTGGTGGCGGTGTTCGTCATTGCCGTAACCTTCATCCCCATCCTGCTGGCGTTTTATCTCACGCGTGACACACACGATACCGCCGGCACGGGAAAATAACATTCGTTTCGAGGAGAACATCCATGCAAACCAGACAATTGATTAATGGCCAGCTCGTTGACGGTGCCGGTCCCGAAATTGACGTGATCAATCCGGCCACGGGTGCACTGATCGTGAAAATTCGCGAAGCTGCGCCGGAACAGGTCCATCAAGCGGTCGAATCCGCGCGCACGGCATTCAAGACCTGGGGCCAGACCACGCCTCAGGAACGCTCACTGCTTCTGTTGAAACTCGCTGACCGCATCGAACAGAAATCTCAGGATTTTGCCGCGCTCGAATCGCTCAATTGCGGCAAGCCGCGGCTGCGCGCCCTGAACGATGAGATGCCGGCCATTGTCGATTGTTTCCGGTATTTCGCCGGCGCGGCGCGCTGCATGCATGGGAGCGCTGCCGACGAATACCTTGCTGGCCACACCAGCATGATCCGTCGTGACCCCGTTGGCGTGGTCGCGCAAATCGCGCCTTGGAACTACCCGCTGATGATGGCGGCCTGGAAGCTTGCGCCGGCCCTCGCTGCCGGTAACACAGTGGTGATCAAACCATCGGAAATGACGCCGCTGACAACCTTGATGCTGGGAGAACTTCTCGCCGAAATTTATCCGGCCGGCGTGGTCAATGTGGTCAATGGCCGGGGTGACACCGTGGGTTCACCACTCATCCATCATCCCGCGGTGCGCATGATTTCTCTCACCGGCAGCATTGCCACCGGGCAGAAAGTTCTGCAGGCCGCGCAGGCCAGCCTGAAACGCACGCACCTCGAACTCGGCGGCAAGGCCCCCGTCATTGTGTTCGACGATGCCGATCTCGAATCCGTGGTCAATGGATTGCGTACCTTCGGTTTTTACAATGCCGGCCAGGATTGCACGGCCGCCTGCCGGATTTATGCGGGGGCGAAGATTTACGACAAGCTGGTTGCGGACCTGGGTTCCGCGGTCAAATCGATCAAATATGGCCAGCCCGAAAAAGAAGACTCCGAAATCGGGCCGCTGATCAGCGCGGTTCACCAGAAACGCGTCGCAGGATATGTCGAGCGCGCGCTGACGGCAAAACATGTGGAAGCGGTGGTTGGCGGTGCTGTGGCGTCCGGAAAGGGATTCTTTTTCCAGCCCACCGTGTTGGCGGGTGCGCTGCAAAGTGATGAAGTCGTGCGCAAGGAAGTATTCGGTCCGGTGGTGTCGGTCACCCGTTTCAAGGACACCGAAGAGGCGATCGACTGGGCCAACGACTCGGACTACGGACTGGCCTCGTCAGTGTGGACCCGGGACGTGAGCCGCGCGATGAAAGTCGCAAGCCGCCTCGAATACGGCTGCACCTGGATCAATACCCACTTCATGTTGGCCAACGAAATGCCGCATGGCGGCGTCAAGATGTCCGGCTATGGCAAGGATATGTCGATGTATGGGCTGGAAGACTACACCGTGGTCCGGCATGTCATGGTCAATCTCGGCTGACAAGGCGAACAGAAAATCTCGACGCAAAGACGCAAAGCTCGCAAAGAAAATGATAACGATGCGTCTTTTTATAGGCGACTGAGGTTCGTAATCCCAGGAATTCTGCCAAGTCCTGATGTCAGCCATAGGGTTGAGTAAGTTCGTTTTGGGGCTTCTTTGCGTCCTTTGCGCCTTTGCGTCTAGAAGTTCTTCTTTACGGCAATTGAATGTTATCTTTCGCCCATGCAGCAAATGACCAGTACCCGGCTTTATTTCCGCCTCCTTGGTTACGTCAAACCCTACTGGGCGGTTTTTGCGCTTTCCATCCTCGGCATGCTGATGCTGGCCGCCAGCGAAGTGGCGTTGCCCATGGCGGTAAAGCCCTTCCTCGATGGTACCTTCGTGCAGAAGGACCCTTTTCTGATCAAATGGGTGCCGGCCATCCTCATTCTGATTTTTTTCTTTCGCGGACTGGGTGGCTTTGTGGGCACCTACGCCAGCGCCTGGGTGGCAAACAAGGTGGTCATGGACCTGCGTGACCGCATGTTTCGCAGAATGCTGGCCTTGCCTCTGGGGTATTTTCACGACAATACCAGCGGCGCCCTGATCTCGCGGTTCATTTTCGATGTGACCCAGGTGACTGCCGCGGCCACCAATGTGGTCACCGTGCTGATCAAGGACTCGCTGACGGTGGTGGGTTTGCTTGCATACCTGCTGTATGTGGACTGGAAGCTTACCGCCATATCCATCGTCATCATGCCGCCGATTGCCGTGGCGGTGCGCTATTTCAATGTCCGGCTGCGTAACACCAGCCGCGCGACCCAGGCGTCCATGGGAGCGATCACGCAAGTGCTGCAGGAAACCATCGAATGCAACAAGGTCGTGAAAATTTTTGGTGGCCAGGAGTACGAAACCCGCCGCTTCAGCGAAACCAGCAATCGCCTGCGCGGGTTCACGATGAAGCAAACTGCGGCAGCTGCCGGCAACGTGCCCATCGTGCAAATGCTTACGGCCTTTGCCGTGGCCGTGGTGGTTTACTACGCGACGGTCCAGGCGCAGTCCGACACCACGACAGTTGGCACCTTCGTATCGTTTATTGCGGCAATGCTGATGATAACCACACCGATCAAACGCCTCACCGGTGTGGCAGAACACTTGCAGCGTGGCCTGGCCGCTTCCGAGAGCGTGTTCTCGCTGATCGATGAAAATCCCGAGTCTGACGCCGGTCGTACGGAGCTCATGCGCGCGCGAGGGGATCTGGTCTTCGAGAATGTCAGTTTTTCCTATTCGGCCGCCGCGGGTCCGGCCTTGAAAAATCTGTCGCTGTCGATTCGCGCCGGCGAAACGGTGGCGCTGGTGGGTTCCAGCGGTGGAGGAAAGACGACGCTGGCCAATATGGTGCCGCGTTTTTATCATCCCGATGCCGGCCGCATTACGCTCGATGGCCATGACCTCGAATCCCTCACGCTCGCAAGTCTGCGGCGGAACATTGCGCTGGTCAGCCAGGAAGTGGCTTTGTTCAACGATACGGTGGCGGCCAACATCGCCTACGGGATGTCGGCCGGTGCCAGCCGCGCGGAAATCGAACGCGCTGTCGAGGCCGCCCATGCCACCGAATTCGTCAACGCGATGCCTCAGGGTTTGGATACCTTGATTGGCGAAAACGGCGTGCGCCTGTCTGGCGGCCAGCGCCAACGGCTGGCGATCGCACGTACTGTTCTCAAGAACGCACCCATCCTGATCCTGGACGAAGCCACTTCCGCGCTGGACTCGGAGTCCGAGCAGCACGTCCAGGCTGCGCTCGAGGAATTGATGCAAGGCCGCACCACGCTGGTGATTGCCCACCGTCTTTCCACCATTGAAAACGCCGATCGCATTGTGGTGATGGATCAGGGCGAAATCGCGGAGGTTGGCACACATGCCGAGTTGCTGGCCAACAATGGTATTTATGCACGGTTGCACGCGATCCAGTATTCACAGAACGGCTGAAAAGCGCCCGTGAGATTTTCCGGTATTGCGCGGACGGGAATGGGATGGATGGCGGTCTGGTGCTTCGCCAGCGCGGCCAGTGCCGCAGGCACACTGGAGAGTTTTGAGGGGGCAATCTCGACCCCGCCCACTGCCAGTTCCACAACGCAAACCGGTGGCCAGGCCGAAGGCGGCAAAAACGGATTTGGCCTTTTTCTCAATCTTGTCTTTGGCATTTTTGCCGATTCCGACGCTGCGGAATACGCCGAACCCACGAGCTTCTTCGAAGAGGCCGGCGTGTCCCAAACGGGCCCCGTTCTCGCCCGCAGAGAACGCGGGGATCCGCAATTGGCCAACGTGCGGCTGGACATCGGGTACCAGAATCTGCAATCCGATGTCAGAGCGATCGACGGCGGAATCGAAATCGGCTCGGGCCATTACGCGCTGCATTACCGTTCCACACACTTCTACGAAACCCGGTCCGACGACGTTCTGCGGATGCAGCAGACACATTTTCTGTGGCGGGCGACAACACAGCCCGGGGTTGAGGCGGACTTTGGTATTGGTTATCTCTCGATCGAAGCCAGCCGTCACAGCTCCGGTATTTCGCTGACTGTGCCGATTCGATGGAAAATCAACAACTGGTCCGCCGTGGAAATGCGCGCAGCCTGGGCCGAAGTCAACGGGCATGGCGTTTCCGACTACGACCTGTCGTTCGGATTCCTGCGGCCCTTTGCCGGCCTGCGCCTGGGGTATCGGTATATCGACGCACGAGGCGTCCCACCCCTGCAGGGGCCGTATATCGGGTTGTCGCTGTATTACTGAAACCGCTTCAGCACAACAAACTCTTTTACCACGGAGGACACGGAGGGCACGGAGGGCACGGAGGAAAAACAAACATCCACTCTCTCGAAAATCCAAATCCTGATGCCATGTGTTTTGGAAAATGAGTAATTTGGTTCTTGAATTTTGATTTCCTCTGCGTCCTCCGCGTCCTCTGCGGTGAATGTGTTTCGCCTTGTTTTCTTGCACGACATCGTCAATGAAGAAAAAGACCGCCTTGCTGCCATGTGCAATTGACCACCTCGTTGTCACAGCTCCGACGCTCGACATTGGCACCGACTGGGTGCAGGAACGCCTTGGCGTTACGTTGCTACCGGGCGGCGAACACCCCGCCATGGGCACGCACAATCGGCTGCTCAGGCTGGGTGAAAGCAGTTATCTGGAAGTCATCGCCGTGAATCCGGCTGCACCGAAGCCTGATCGGCTGCGCTGGTTCGGTCTCGATGCCCTGTCACCAGCGTCGCCGCCGCGTCTGGCCGCCTGGGTGGCGAGAACTCCCGACATCGAAACCACGGTCTGCGCGAGTGCGATGCCATTGGGAGCCATATTGCAGATGCAACGCGGAGCGTTGTGGTGGCGCATCACCGTGCCCGATGATGGGATGCAAATTCTTGACGGATTCGTGCCGGCGGTGATCGAATGGACGACACAGCCGCATCCGGCCGCAATGCTGCCGGACTCGGGTTGTTCCCTGCTGCGGCTGGAAGGTTTTCACCCGCAGAGGGCAAATGTGCGCGCCGCGTTGGAATCCATTCGGGCAGACGGCCTGCTGGAATTGCACTCGCTGCCGGCGAGTGATATGCCCCGTCTTGTTGCGCATGTTCTGACGTCGAGCGGGACCCATTTACTGGGTAATCGGTAAAGTGCTTTCGTTCTGAAGATCAGTTGAACCACCGATACCCTCGCGTAGCGTGGAGTACCCTTTTAGGCACCGAGACCACAGAGGGAAAACGATTTTTTGCGTGTTCCCGTTACTCACCGGAGAAGTGAGCAGGACAGAGGGCACAACTGAAAGGTATCGGTCTACTCCGTGGCTCCGGGCCACTGTGGTGCGGTTTCCAGATTTATCCCAATCACCTTTCGCCACAGGGTTGTCAGCCCGGAGGCAAAATCACTCACGGCGATTTTTGCCTCAAGGCAAAAACGCTGGCACACTACCCACATGACCGCCACCCCTCGCTATCTGCTGGCGCAGATCCGCCAGGACTTGAAACGCAAAATGGTATTCGTCGCGGGTCCGCGTCAAGTCGGCAAAACAACGCTTACCCGCAGCCTCGCAGGCGCCGCATCCGGTTATCTGAACTGGGATATCGCCGAGCATAGGGAACGAATTCTGCGCCGGGAAATGCCGACCGGAAAACTATGGTTATTCGATGAAATTCACAAGTACCGATCCTGGCGCGGATTTCTGAAAGGAATATTCGATGGCCGGCCTCCCGGCCAACGCATTTTGGTCACCGGCAGCGCCCGGCTCGATTTCTATCGCTACGGTGGCGATTCCCTGCAAGGTCGCTACCACATGCTGCGCCTGCATCCTTTTAGCGTGGCGGAACTGGGCCTGCGCAGCAAAAACGACTGGCTGCAACTCCTGGCGCTAGGCGGATTTCCGGAGCCCTATCTCTCCGGCTCGGCAGTACAAGCCAGGCGCTGGTCACGGGAGTATCGGCAACTGCTCATTCGAGAGGAGGTTGGCAGCCTGGAACGTATCGTCGATCTGGGCAATCTGGAACTGCTGGTATTGAGGCTGCCAGAATTGGTTGGTTCGCCGCTTTCCATCAACGCACTGCGCGAAGATCTGCAAGTCAGCCACAAGGCAGTCAGCAACTGGCTGAACGTTCTCGAACGCCTTTACTCCCTGTTTCGGCTCTCGCCATTTGGCGCGCCGCGTATTCGGGCGGTAAAAAAGGAACAGAAGCACTATCACATTGACTGGAGCGTGGTGTCTTCGGAGGGCGCACGGTTCGAGAATCTGGTTGCATCGCATCTGCTGAAGTGGGTGCATTATCAGCAGGATGCTTTCGGAAAAGACTTCGATTTGCGCTACTTTCGCGACACCGATTCCCGGGAAGTCGATTTTGTCGTCGTGGAAGGTAAAAAACCCGTGCTACTGGTCGAATGCAAATGGTCCGATGCCGAAGTCGATCGTGGCTTACGTTACCTCAAGGCGCGTTTTCCCTATGTGCAGGCCTGGCAGCTTAGTGCCGTCGGGACAAAGGACTACCAGACTCCGGAAGGCATACGCGTGGCGCCAGCCCTGCGTTTGCTGGAACATCTGATCTGAAACTCAACTGCCCTCGATAACTTTCCGGTAGGCCATTTCCACATTCAGCCCGATGCGGTCGCGATAGCGGCCCAGCACGTGTTTGGACATGCCCTGCTCGTAACGTGGCGCGAGAACATCGGGGAGAACCTTCTTCATTTCCTCCAGGCCCGCACCTTCGGCTGCTGCCTTCTTCACTTCGGCGACGAGGTCCGCGAG
Source organism: Burkholderiales bacterium (assembly GCA_046155535.1). Classification (GTDB taxonomy): domain Bacteria; phylum Pseudomonadota; class Gammaproteobacteria; order Burkholderiales; family JACQAP01; genus JACQAP01. The sequence continues at coordinate 3,231 of JBJXFN010000142.1, read as the reverse complement.
ATAGCCGCGAAAAAAAGCCAGATTCGATTTCGGCAGCACGCCGCCGTGGCCGGGAATGATGTGGTCGAAATCAAATTTCTCGAGCGCATTGAGCGTCTGCACCCAATCCTCGGGGAAGCCGTCGTTCATGAACGGCATCCAGTCGATCAGGGCATCGCCGGTAGCCACCACACGCTCCTTCGGCAGATGAATGAAAATATCCCCGTCGGTGTGCCCTCGCCCCAGCAGCAGAATCCGGACTTCCCGGCCGCCCTCGTTCAGCGTCACCGAATTCGAAAACGTCCGGGTGGGAATCGGCGGTTCCATATGCCGGAGTTCCTCGAGGTAGGCTTCCGCCTGTCTCAGGTTCGATTCCAGGCGTGATTTCTGCGCCGGATCGTCGGCCCGCATGACGTCTTCCTTGAGTTTGGCGATCTCCTTCGGCACCGACGCGAGCTGCTTCTCGATGTAGGCGATGCCGCCATTGTTCGCGTCCGGATTGGTGAGGTTTTCCTTGGTGCGTTGCGAAGCGACGATCTCCAGATCCGGATTGGCCTCCTTGTAAACCTGATTGCCCTGCCAGTGATCCCAGTGGAAATGGGTATTGATGATCTTTTTGACGGGGAGCTTCGTGACCGACTGGATTTCCCGGTACAGCGCCCGGGCTGCCGACGGCTTCGAGTGCGAATCCACCACGATCACGCCGTCATTGGTGAGGATCACCGCGGCGTTGCAGTTGACCTTGTAGCGCGGTGCGGCGATTGCCGCGTAGATGCCGTCCGCCACGGGCTTGAGTTCGAACAATTCCTTGTCCGAGGTTTCCGCATCGGCCGCATAGGCGCAGCACGGGTCCAGATGGTCCAGCGTCTGGATGGCGGCGACTGCCGCGGTACTACGAATCAGAAAATCACGTCGGGTCCAGGGTGGGGTCATCGCTTATCTCCTTTGTAAGGAATTATTGTGCTCCCGGAATCGTCGCGCCGCGACAATTGGCTGTCAGTGCCATGGGCTTCCCTACAACCGGTCAAATTTGTGGAGGCGCCGCCTGGGAAAATACTGAATAAGTCCCAGGATGTCATTCCCGTGAAGCGCGTCCTCGAATGCTCCCATCGGGGAACGGGAATCCAGGTTTTTCAAAGGAAACGGATTCCGCGCCTCCGCGGGGAGGACGCTTATTCAGCGTTTCCCTGGATGTACGCCAGGGGAGAAAGAAAGCCGGCGACTTCGTGATCGCCCATTTCCTCGGAGTGGCGCCTGGCATTGAACAGAAAGAAGCGCCTGATACGATGCACATGAGATTCTTCGGTGCAAATACTGAAATGGCGCACCCGGACGGCGTCTCGTACGCTTTGGAGGAATGAAGACGGGTTCGCGGGTTCTGGCATGAAGCCTCCTTCTATTACAGCTGGTGTTATGTCCAGTCTCCACGCCAAGCTGTCCAGCGCAAGGCAAAGGCGGAACTTGTCCGCCTATCCCCTGTTTGGCCGCCCCAGTGCCGGCACCGGGACCGACCCTAACGTTCTTGACAAGTATTTGATCCAGTAGCAGCCTGTTCGCTCAAAGGGGGCGTTCCCGGTGGCGATCGAGCATCTTCTTCACTTCGGCTTCGATCTTTTTGGCCTGGTGCTCGAACTCGGCCCGGGTGCCGCTCCTGGCCTTGGAGGCATTGGAGGGCAGCTTTACCCCGTCGATGGCGAACATCTCGCGCCCGATGAGCCCCTGGGCATCACACAGAAACAGCACCTGGGTAAACAGGTTGGCGATCTCGTCCTTAAGTTCACGCACAAACGTGGCAATGGTGGTGAAGTGCGGAATGCCGTCGCCGGACAAGACCATGAAGGTGACGTTCTCCTGGCAGGCCTGCGCGATGTCGCGACTGCGGATGATTCCCCGGGAGTAGGCATACAAGACCACCTTGAGCAACACCGAGGGCGCATACGCCGGGGCACCCGATGCATCGTTCTTGAACCGCCCGTCCAGAGGACGCAGGTCCAGTTTATGATCAACCAGGTGAGTCAGTGCGTGTTCGAAGGTGCCGGGAAGCAGTTGGACGGTCAGATCGATGGGCAACAACTTCATGCCTCGGTCTATTGGTTTGAAACGGGAAATCGTGCTTTTCTCTCCACAAAATCTCGATGGGCAGATATTGCACGACGCAAATGACCGGAGCAAGATTGCGACATGGTTTTCCTACACCCACGTTAGATTGCAATTGCCATGAACATCGACCCCGAAGTCGTTGCCAAATTGGCCGGCCCCCTCCTTTCACTGCTGGTCGGGGCGGTCATCAAGCACTACACCGAGGCGCGCTCTCGCGTCGTGTCATTCATAGGCCATGTTTCCGCATTTACGCTTCAAGGTGAGCAGGGGACGGTCGTTCATACGCACAGCGTTGTCGTCCGCAATGCGGGGCGCAAGGCCGCGCACAATGTTCGCCTCACGCACGGCGTCCTTCCTATCAACATTACGGTGTACCCGCCGATGCAATACGCGATCGAGCGTAACCCGGAAGGTGCAGGTGAAATCGTCTTTCCGGTCCTCGTCCCGAAGGAGCAGGTCACCGTCTCATATCTCTACTTTCCGCCATTGCTCTGGAATCAGATTAATGTGAATACCAAGTCAGACGAAGGTTTTGCCAAAATCATAAACGTCATACCTATACCGCAGCCAAACAAGGCGGTAATTGCTGTAGTTTGGGGTCTCATGTTCATTGGAGCGTCGTTCCTGTTCTACTGGCTGATTCGCTTTGCGATAGATGCAATCTAACCCTTCGGTTGTCGATTTGGTGGGAAAAGCGCTCCCCGATTCGGCGAATGGCACGCGAATAGGCCTCGATGGTCTTGGGTTGCAGCCCCTTGAGCTTCAGGTGCTTCAGAAGCAACTGGTAGTTCTTATTGAAGAGTGCCTCGGTCGATGATTTCATCTTGGTGTAACCTCATGGTTGGTCGTGGAACAACCCCTCGTCAAAGGGGATGAGGTGACATCATGAATCCAACCAGACAGCGCCGTTTCCTCCGCGTAGCGGCTTCGTCCAACCCTTCGGTTAAGCCGTCGCGCTCCGGGCTTCGCCCTCCGCGCGCCGCTTACCTTCATCGTTGAGGTTGTAGGAAAACCATTTTCCAGTGCGCACTTTCCCCCGCGCTTGCGCCAGCAAGCGGCAAGATGAAATCGTTTGTTGAATTATTCGAACCCGGCGTGCCGCTGAATTTCTGTGGATTGTCTTGGATCGACCCGTCTAACGCCGTTTCCTGC
>JBJXFN010000141.1:0-6564 GCA_046155535.1 Burkholderiales bacterium | reverse complement strand
AGGACCGAGCTGGGCTGGACGGCCAGGGTGAGTTTCGAGGAACTGGTGGAGGAAATGGTAAGCGAAGACCTCAAGGCCGCGCAGCGCGACGAACTGGTCAAGAGCCATGGCCACCGGCCGTACGATTATCACGAGTAATGAGACAAGCAATGCAAACACATCACAAGATATTCGTGGCCGGCCACGCGGGTCTGGCAGGCTCCGCGATCGTGCGCGCATTGCGCGCACAGGGATTTGCGAATCTCCTCCTGCGGCGTCGCAGCGAACTGGACCTGCGCAATCGGGATGCCGTCATGGATTTTTTCCGGCACGAGCGGCCGGATCATGTTTTTCTGGCGGCGGCAAAGGTCGGCGGCATTCTCGCCAACCATGGTTCTCCGGCGGATTTTCTGCTCGAAAATCTGGCGATCCAGAACAACGTGATCGAAGCGGCGTTTGTTTCCCGCGTCAGGAAATTGCTGTTTCTCGGGTCCAGTTGCATTTACCCGCGCGACTGTCCGCAGCCGATTAAGGAGGAGTATCTGCTGACCGGGCCCCTCGAATCCACCAACGAGGCCTACGCAATCGCCAAGATCGCGGGCATCAAGTTGTGCGCTTCCTTCAATCGCCAGTACGGGACGGATTTCATCAGCGCGATGCCGACCAATCTGTACGGGCCGGGCGACAACTATGACTTGCAGACTTCGCACGTGTTGCCGGCGTTGATCCGAAAACTGCACGAGGCGACTGTGCGCGGCGAATCCCGCGTCACCGTCTGGGGCAGCGGAGCGCCCCGACGGGAGTTTCTCTACAGCGATGACCTCGGTTCGGCCGCAGTGTTTCTCATGCAGGACGGCAGGGACAGAAATTTCGGAGAGATCATCAATGTTGGCTGCGGTGAGGACATCACCATCCGGGAGCTTGCCGGACGCATCGCGGCAGTGGTGGGATTCCGCGGGGAACTGGTATTCGATACCGGCAAACCGGACGGCACACCGCGCAAGCTGCTGGACGTGAGCCGCCTGCGCGCGCTTGGTTGGCAGGCTTCGGTCGCGCTGGAACAAGGACTGCGCCGCACCTATGCGGCGTATTTGCAGTTGCCTCAGGCAACAGTGCCAAAACGAGAAGAGGAAAAGAAACATGACAGTCTGGTATTCGAATAGCTTCCTGACGATCGCGGTCGCGGCAGTCTTTGCCATGGGCGGTTGCGGTGGCAAGGAGCAAAGGCTGGCGGCGCATCTGGAAAAGGGCCGCGCCTTTCACGCCGCGGGAGACCTGGAAAAAGCGCGCGTGGAAATCAAGAACGTGCTGCAAATGGATCCCAAGGTCGCGGAGGCCTATTTCATTTCCGGACTGATCGAAATGCAGCAGAAAGAATGGCAGAAAGCCTACGCCAATTTCACGCGCACGATCGAACTTGCGCCCGGACATCCGCAGGCCACCCTGCATCTTGGCCGTCTTTATCTGCTCGGTGGCGATCCGGGCAAGGCATTGCGTTCCGCAGAAGAGGTGCTGGCAAAACGGTCCGACGATCCGGCGGCGTTGACCCTCAAAGCCGCGGTCCTGGCGAATAATGGCGATGCCGCGGCGGCGAAAATCATGATCTCCGAAGTGATCAGCCGGGACCCGGCGCAGTCGGATGCCGTGGCCTTGCTGGCGGGCATGCTGGTTTCGCAGCGACTGGAAAATGAGGCCACGGAAGTGCTCACGCGTGGAATTGCGGCGAATCCGAAAAACCCCGACCTGCGGCTGGCGTTGATTTCCATTCACCTGAGTGCCCGGGAATTCAACAAGGCGGAAGAGCAGTATGCCGCACTCATCGCCGGCAAGCCCGATGAATTGCCGTTCCGCGTGGGGCTCGCCCAATTGCAGGCCACAGCGGGGGATGTCGACAAGGCAGAGGCGACATTGCGTCAGGCGATCGCGGTAAAACCGGATGACGATGCGCGTTATCTCATGCTGGCGGATTTTCTTGTTGCGCGTCGCGGCCGGGAGGTTGCCGAAAAATTCCTGGTCGAGACGCTCAAGGCACGCCCGGGCGCGGGCGCGGTGCAGTTCAGCCTGGCATCGCTTTACCGCGGTGCCGGAGAGTCTGCCAAGGCGGAAGCCGTGTATCGGGATATCTTGTCTCGCGAGAAACTCAGTCCAGACGGCCTGAACGCGCGTGGCGCTCTGGCGGAACTGCGGGCCAGTCGCGGGCGGCCGGACGAGGCTGCCGCATTGATCGCCGAGATTCTCAAAACCAATCCCCGCGACAATCAGGCCCTTATGCTGCGCGGGCGCATGGCACTGGACCGGGGCGATGCATTGGCGGCGATCGGAGATTTTCGCGCGGTGCTTCGGGATCAGCCGAACGCCGTGCCGGTCATCACGCAACTCGCCCGCGCGCATCTTGCAAACGGCGAACAGGAGTTGGCCAGGGAAACGCTGGGCAAGGCGGCGACGCTTTTCCCCGATCAACCGGAAGTGCGCATGTTGATGGCGGAATTCAAAGCCGGCACGCGCGATCTGCCGGGTGCCCGGGAGGAAATCGATCACGTCCTCAAGCAGAATCCTTCGGAATATCGGGCGCTGTTCCTCAAGTCCGATATCGAGGCAGCGGCCGGCGACTGGAAGGCTGCCGAGGCCACTTTGATCAAATTCAAGAAGAGTGTGCCCGGTGATCCGCGTATTGATCAGAAACTGGGCAATCTTTACGCAGCGCAGAAACGTTTCGATCAGGCACTGGCTGCTTACGAATCCGCACTGACGGTGGTGCCCGGTGCCATCGAGCCGCTGACCGGGCTGTCCAACATTTATCTGGCGCAGGGAAAACCGCAACGGGCTGTGGACCGGACGGAAGCTGTCCTGAAAGTGTCACCGGATAACTTTCTCGCGCAGGCCTTGCTTGGCCGGTTGGAGTCTGCGAATCAGCGCCACGACAATGCCCAGGCGGCTTTTCGCAAGGCGGTGGCCATGCAGTCCGGGATACCGGGTACCCATGTGGAATTGGCAAACTACCTGGCCAGCCGGGGTGATTTTTCCGGGGCGGAGAAAGCAGTCAAGGACGGGCTGGCGGTATTGCCTGGCGACGAAGCATTGACCAAGCGATTGGCCGATGTTTACCTGGGTGCGGGGAAAACCGATCAAGCCATTGCTGTTTTCGAAGAGATGCTTACCCGCGACAGCGGCAACGATCTGGCTGCGAACAATCTTGCCAGCCTGTTGCTGGACTATCGTGAAGACAAGTCCAGCCACGAACGAGCCCGGGGATTGGTGCAACGCTTCGAACGTTCGCGCAACCCGGCTTATCTGGACAGCCTGGGATGGGCGCACTTCAAGCTGGGGGAATACGAACGCGCGGTGCCCGTTCTGAAAAAAGCGCTGGACAACGCCCCTCAGGCCGCGGTCCTGCATTTTCATCTGGGCATGGCGCTGCATAAAAAGGGGGATGTCAGCGCCGCCAAACTGCATCTGCAGAAGGCAGTGGATGCCAAAGTGGAATTTCCCGGGATTGGCGAGGCCAAAAAGATCTTGTCCGCTGGGTAGCGAGCACGGTGGCGACGGCTGCTACGTGGCCGGCAGGGTGGCTTCGGAATTATTCGTTTAAAACATTCTGACCGAAGCCAGATCCGCGCCGGCGCGCAAAGCCCGCAGTTTTTCCCAGACCACTTCGTCGGCGACACAACCGCAGCCGGTGGAGGTATCGAAACCGCAGTCGGTGCCGGCCAGAATCCGGCGCGGGTCGCCCACTGCCCGTGCCGCCAGTTCCAGCCTGTCGGCCACGACTTCCGGGTGCTCGACGTAATTGGTGGTGGTGTCGATGACGCCAGCGACCAGCAGCCAGTCGCGCGGGAAGCCGAGTTTTGCCAGGACACGATGTTCGTGCGCATGGCGCGGATTGGCCATGGACAGCACCAGGCCACCCACGCGCGCCGGGAAAAGGTGCGGCAACAGCTCTTCGAGCGGCACATCCAGCGTGTGCGGGCCTTCGTAGTTTCCCCAGCACACGTGCAGCCGCACGCGTTCGGGCGGGATGTTGGCGAGCGCGTGATTGAGGGCTTCGACCACGATATCCACGAAGGCCAGAAATTCCCCGAGCGGCCGGTCCGCAAACAGGCGGTGGCGTTCCATCGCGAGATCCGGGGCATCGATCTGCAGGATATGGCCGCGCGAAACGATGGCTTCGTATTCCGTGCGCAATGCTTCTGCCACCGCCTGTACGTATTCGCCGAGGGAGCCGTAGAAGTCGTTCTGCATGGCGGTGGCGATGATGCCGGGAGACGGGGCGGTCCAGAAGGTTTCGGAGAATGTTTTGGGTTGTTGGCCAAGCAGGGTGTGAAAGTTGTCCAGATCGCGATCCAGCGGCACGCGGTCGGCATAGCGCACCGCGCCGGTGGCCCGCGGTGGGGCGAGGACCAGGCTCGGTTGCGAGCGCGCCTGCACTTGCGCGCGTACCGCGGGGAACAGGTCGAGATCGCGCAACGCGGGCCGCGGGCTTTCCCCTGCAAAACCGCTCATCCGGTAGTGCACGTAGGTAAAGAAACTCTCGCGCGGCTGCTCGCCGTCGTTGCCGACGTCGATGCCAATGTTGAGTTGCTGCGCAATTGCGCGCCGTGTCGATTTCTGCGCCACATCGGCGAGTGTGGCCTCATCCACCTGCTGGCCGCGGCTGACGCGCACTTGCAGTGCCACCAGATCCGCAGGGCGCGGCAGGCTCCCGGCATGGGTGGTCAGGATTCGCGATGCGCTGCCGAGCATCGCAATCTCAGCTTGTGCCGCGCGCCGGGTGCGACTTGTCAAGCTGCCAGCGGTCAAGCCTGGCGCGGGCCTGGTTGGTGGCCGTATCCATGGCCTGATCATGACCGGGCAATTTTGTGGTCAGTTCGATCACGTAGCCGTTCGGATCCCGGAAATAGATCGAGTGAATAAACCCATGGTCCGAGATGCCGCGCGTTTCAATGCCGCGGGCCTTGCCTTCCGCGAATTTCTTCTCCAGCACCTCGCGATCCACTTCGAGGGCAATATGCAGGTCATAGTCGTGCTGGGTCTTGAATTCGAAGGGCATACCGGGTGCTTCGAAAAACGCCAGGTAGGAGCCGTCGCTCAGTCTGTAAAAAGTGTGCAGGGTCTGGGTTTGGCGCCCGCTTTTGGATTCGCGGATTTCGAGGGATTTCGACAGAGGCAATCCGAGAAAATCCTCATAAAACCGCCGCGTCTCTTCCGAGTCGCGGCAGCGATACGCATTGTGGTGCAGGCCCTTGATCACGTCAGACCTTCACGAACGGGCCGCTCAAGCTGGAGGCGTACCCGTTGATGACTTTGTTGGTCTTCGCCCAGCTCTTGAGCGCTTTCATTTTTCCCATCCAGCGTTTGACGTTCGGAAATCCCGAAATGTCGGCGCCGATGGTATCGGACAAGGCAACGAAGGGAGCAGCGAAATAGTCGGCGATCGTGATCTGAATATCGCACAGATAGTCGTTGCCGCCAATCAGATGCTGGTCCAGCACCTTGAGCCAGCCACCGGCGCGCTCTTTGGCCCAGGCGAGGGTGCCCTTCTGCATCTCGTCGCTGGGTCGCTTATGCGTCGCGAAGATTTGGGGATACACCAAGCCATAGGCCAGATCGCGGCAGAGTTGGGTGTTGATCCAGTCCATGCGCTCGTTGACGCGGGCACGCTGCTGGAAGTCTTTCGGATAGGCCGCGGAGCCGGTTTTTTCTGCCAGGTATTTCAGGATGGCGCTGCTTTCAGTGAGGCGGAATCCGCCATCTTCGAGAACCGGCACCTGATGATTGGGATTGATGGCTTCAAAGGGCGGCTTGAAGTGTTCGCCGGTAAAAAGATCAACGACCTGGAAGTCGGCCTGCATCCCGCTCTCGCCTGCGAACAGCATGATGGGACCGCTGGTGGTGGAGGCGGGGTGAGAATAAATCTTGATTAGGGGATGCTCCTCGTTGGAATTGTCGGGCGCCGCCGACGCATAGTCTGACGACGGGACGCCGGGAATTTTTTGCCGGGATGCGCAAGTATACGCCGGCGCGCCAGCGGACTGACGCGCTGATGTCGCGCGTATACAAGGAGAAACTTGCTGCCGGCGTCCGGAAAGTCCGGCGCAGCTCAGGAGGTGGTGCGGTATCGCCGGTAGTAACTCATGACCCGCGGTACGTAGGTCATCGTCTCGCGATAAGGGGGAATGCGGTTGCCGAATTTCACCACGGCGTTTTCGCCTGCGTTGTAGGCCGCCACCGCCAGCTGCAGGTCGTTGTTGAACATGCGGATCAGGTCGCGCAGGTAACGAGCGCCGCCGTTGATGTTCTGGGCAGGGTCCAGGCGATTCTTGACGCCGTAGCGCTTGGCGGTCCCCGGCATCAGCTGCATCAACCCGGCCGCGCCTTTTCTGGAACGCGCCAGCGGGTTGTAGCCGGACTCGGCGGAAATGACCGCGTGAATCAGCGCGGGTTCCAGTTGGGTGTTGCGAGCGGCGGACAGGATGTCCTTGTCGTAACGCGCGCGTTCGTGGTCGTCGAAACGGCGGATCGCGCCGGCCAGGGTGTCGGCCACCGGGTCCGGTTTGCGTTTTTCCTTCCGGTAGATTTTGTAGCGGC